>JBOGIR010000433.1:0-6052 GCA_050742335.1 Vicinamibacterales bacterium
GCCTTCTGTGCGTCCGACCACGGCAGCGCAGACGTGCTGAACGCGTGATCGAGCAGCTCGCAGTCGAATAGGGGGTCGAGGAACGTCATGTTGTCGGCGAAGCTGGCGGTCGGGATGATGCCGTCCACCAGGCCGGGGTAGTTGTTCGCGATCATGTGCTGCTGCATTGACCCGCCGGACCGTCCGCTGCCGATGGTGTATCGCGGCACACCGAACCGCTCGATGAAGTGTTCCTTCACCATCATCATCGTTTCGGCCGAGATCAGGTCTGCGCAGCTAGTTCCGAATACGTTGAGCGATCCGCCAGCGAGCGCGTACCCCCGTGCGAGCGCGTAGTCGCCAACCTGCGATTCTTCGAGATAGCTCCGGTTGGCCGTCAGGCCACCAACGGAGCGACCCTGGTGGTAGCCGGCCCGGCAACCGCCGCCAAAGCTGTAAAGCAGGCGCCCGTTCCAGCCAGGAGACGCCGTCCATGGATCGGGCAGTGGTGTCCCGGGCTCGTGGAGGAATGCAATGACATAGACAGCGCGATTGATGGTGCCCATCTCGCGCCGGACGATGTAGGGAACCGTGCGGCCGTCACTCGTGGTGGTCTGCGCGAGATCGGCCGGGCGCGGTGCGTTCGGATCGAAGGGCTTGAACGGATTGGGTGCGGCGCCGCCGCGACCGCCTCCCCCTGGACGGGACGCAGCGGAGTCAACAGCCGCGAGCGCGGCAGCGCTGTTCGCGGCCGGCGATTCGAGCTGCGGCGTGGCGGCCATGCGGACGCGGTAGAAGTAGTCGACGCGCGTGTTCACGCGGCAGTTGGCGTCGAGCGCCGGTCCCAGTCCGAATGCTTCGGTCTCGCAGACAAACGGCGTCTGGTGCGGGCCGGCAATCACAGGGCCGGTACTCGGATGGTTGACGACGGTGATCTGCGCGCGCCGCTCACCAGGCGCGCTCACCTCAATCTGGTTGGACCCGACGTTCAAGCCGGTGACAAGGCCGGCGAGCGTCTGCGGCTGGAGCCCGGGGCGAAACACGGTTCGCACATCGCGGCCATTGAGCGCGACCGCCACACGGTCGGCTGCAACAGTCCTCGGCACGGCGATCTGCACCAGCACCTCACCCCCGCTCACGGTCTCGGGCCGTGTCGACAGCGTGCGAAGTTCGAGCGATGCGGGCCCGGTCGTTTGTGCCGCCAGCGGCCGGCCGATGAAGACAGCCACCGCCGCAACGCCCAGCGCGAGCATCATTCGTCGCATACAAAAAACCTAATAGTGAATTGACGAATTTTACGGATTGACGAATTCACGAATTCACGAATTTGTCTTTTCGCTCTTTTCCCAGTCCGCGAGCCCTCAATTCGTCAATTCGTAAATCCGTCAATTGGACAATTCCGTGAAACCGTTCAGCCTCGCTCCCGCGTCACCATGTGCTGCAGATCCCGCTCCACGCACGGCAGTGGCTCTTCGAGCTCCGCCTGGGGGTCGGTGTTCAGCTGCCGCGTCTGGGGACTCAGTTTCCATGGCCGCATCAGCACGGAGTCGGTCACCTCGGCTTCCCACGTGAGCGTGTTGCCGACGCGACGCATCCGTTCGGTCACCCGCTTGTCCGGCGTGGTGAACCAGCCGGGCCACCCAAGCCACTCGAGGCCGTTGAAGTCGACCGTCGAGATCACGAGCGTGTCGCCCTCCCAGCGTCCCACCGAATGCCCGAACCAGGTGCCGAGCCACTGCTCCTCAGGCGGGTGCGGGCGGCCGTCGATGTAAATCCGGCGCTGGTGCAGGGGGTACAAGAACACCATCTGTCTGTCGGTCTGCAGGATCTCCTGCGGCATGCCGATCCGCGGGACGCCGGCGGGCATGCACTGAAATGCCGGGTCGGGCGCGAGCTGTGAGTGCCCGTGGACGTCGTTGAACTGCACCCGCTCCCAGTACTCGGGCTTGTACCAGGGCTTGTTCTCTCGCGCGAACATCCGCATCCGAATGCCGGGGTCGCGCTCGAAGTCCACCGGGTTACCGGTTCGGTTGTTGGCCGTCGTGCGGTAGTTGCCAGTCTTGGGATCGAAGGCGTCAGGCAACTGACCGCGTCGCGGCGTGGGCACCCAGAGGCCGCTGAAGTCCGGAACTCCGTTCGCCCGCCGCGGCGTTTGAGCGGCTCCCTCGCTCTGCCGGCCAGCCGCGGCTTGCGCCTGGGCCGCGACATCGGCGGAGACGAGCCACAGAGCCGCGAGAACGGCTCCGATACCGCCGATCACGAACCGCTGCTTCATGACGCAATGCTCCTTCCGATTACCAAAGTCCTGTCAGGGCCAACAGTCCGTTGCAAAAGTCCCGGCCGGGCCACAGAGGCACAGAGGCACAGAGAAAACATCTGGAAGAAACTCTGTGTCTCTGTGTCTCCGTGGCGCCGTGGTGACTTTCACCACGGCCTGCTAGCGGCTCGACGTCACCACACCGCCCTGCGCCGCGGGGTATTCCTTCGTGAACCCGTTCCGTCCGTTCCTCACGCTGAAGCTGCCGTCGCTTCGGGCGGACAACTTGATGTAATGGCCCCCGTCCTCCGCGGTGAAGTTGGCGATGAACTGCTCGGCGGAGTTCACTTCCTTGCCCACGTTGTCGGAGTAGTGAAGCTGCCAGAAGTCCTCGAGTCCCGGTGAGCTCCTGACCACCTTGAAAGTCCCCGGAACGCCGCCCTTGGTGGGGTTGTTGTTCATCACGGCGACTCTCGGGCGCACGGAATGCACGAGCGCCTGCGCGCCAGACCATTCAGTGCCGTGACGGCTGGTG
The DNA here is from genome assembly GCA_050742335.1 of Vicinamibacterales bacterium. Classification (GTDB taxonomy): domain Bacteria; phylum Acidobacteriota; class Vicinamibacteria; order Vicinamibacterales; family UBA2999; genus DATCJA01. The sequence goes on from JBOGIR010000433.1 coordinate 2,772, forward strand.
CGGTATACGGACACGGTGCCAAGCAGGTTTGCCGGGCACACCAATTCCATCTCCTGGTTCCAGGTCAAGTCGGTGAGATCGAGGTACCTGAAACGTCCGTATTCCACGACCACGCCGATGCTTTCGGCGTTGTTCGGCGTATTGTCCTGCGCTCTCCGCTGGGCGCTCGAGCACAGCGGGTTGTTGGCGCGGCGCACGCCGGGTAGCGGAGCCGTGAGCAGATCGCCAGCAGAGGACACCACGTGAACCTCGAGGCCCGCCACTGGAATCTTCATCCCGGGTTTCGGAACGGCCACGTGGGCGTTCTGCCTGATCGGCACATACGAGAGATAGCCGGCCTCGCGGTTGCCGTTCTGCTCGGGGATGAACGGGCCGGGATCCAGCACGCGTCGGACCGGCACCTTGTCGAACAGCGCAGCGACTCCTCCAACATGGTCGCCGTGGTAGTGCGAGACGACGAGCTGATCGATCCGCTCGACGCCGGCATCTTTCATCGCTGCGACGATGCGGTCCGCATCACGCCCTGGCGGATTCAGATTCCCCGCATCCACCAGCAGCGTTTCCTTGGTGCCGAGTATGCCGTTCGACGGCGAGATGATGAGCGTGGCCTGTCCGCCCTCCGTGTCGATGAAATAGATGTCCGTCGTGTTCTGCCCCTGCGTCTGGGCGGCGGCGGGCGCCAGAAGCGCCAGCGCCACCACCGGGAGCCACATCCTGCGCATGTGCCTGTCTCCTTCTAGCTGGTAGCTGGTAGCTGGTAGACGGTAGCCCGGGATTGTTGTGCTACCACCTGCTGCCTACTGCTTACTGCCACTTACTGCCTACCGCCTACCGCCTACCGCCTACTGCTCAGCGAGCGGCCCTCGTCTGCTGATTCGGAGCCGCGCGGAACTGGATGCGAACCACCTTGTTCGTGCGATTGTACGGCGCCCAGATCGTCGGTGGGTTCGTGCTGTTGTCCACCTGAACATGGCGGATCTCGGTGCCGCGCGTGGGCAGAGTGTACTCGGTGAACCGCTCCGTCTTCGGATCGAACTTCGTGAGCACGTCGTGGTTCATCGTGTTGATCCAGACCACGCCGTTCTTGTCCACGGCCGTTGCATACGGCGAGCTGTACGGCGTGGGAAGCGGATACTCCTTGACCTGATTCGTCTTCGTATCGATCCTGGCCAGCCGATCGCTGGTGTACAGCGCCACCCACACCACGTCGGCATTCGGATCGGCAGCAAGGCGGCGAGGCGCCTTGTGTCCGGGCGGCGCGCTGTTCTGGCTCGCGCGCACGGTCCGCCGGCGCTGCCGGTCGACATCGGTCATCTCCGGCATCGAGAGCGGCTCGAGATTGACGACGGTGACCTGCCCGGTTCGGCTGTCGATCTTCAGAACACGATCCAGGCCGGGATTGGTCGCCCACACGTTGTCATCCCTGTCGACGGTATTCCCATAGGTTCCCCAGCCGCCACAATCGGCGCCACAGAGTCCCTGCGGGGCGGAAGGTCCTTCGTAGTGCGTGTACTGGCCCGTCGCTGGATCCAGCTTGATCACACCATTCAGGGACGTCGCCCACGGGTTCCCCTTCGAGTCGACGTCCAGGGTCCCCCCAACCGACGCCCTCATACCGGCGGGCCGCCGGAACTCCTTGAAGTCATTGTTCCGTGTGTCGTACATGACGAAGTTGCCCTCGCCAGTCGCCCAGACCCTGCCCACACCATCGACAACGACACTGTGCGTGGCGATCGTCTTGCCGTCTTCGCCCTTGAGGGCGTAGTCGGTGACCTTGCCGGTGCGCGGGTCGAGCTTGGCAAGCGTCCGGTTGGGAACCAGGTCGTCCGCCATCCAGATATTACCGGCGGCGTCGAGCCAGACGTCATGCGCAGCCCGGCCTACGAAACGGGAGGGCGTTCCCATGGACCAGTCGCTGCCATCGTCGAAATGGTTGAGCCCGTCAGTGCGCGGCAGGTCGTACTCGGTAATCACCACCTGCGTGGCCTCACCGGCCGGTCGCGGCAGCAGCTTCAGATCGCTCAGCTCCGTGGCGCCGCGCACGCGGCCCAGATATTCGGCCAGCTCGTCCCGGTACGCTGCGATCATGAGGCTGCCCTGACGATCCGGTGTCGGTCGCATGGCGGGTACGGGCACCCCGGAACTCGGGAAGACCGTCATGAGATCAACGAGCACTCCCCACCCGCGCGCATCCCACCGATTACCGAGCGAATGACTCGCCGTATGACACCCCGTGCAGTTGTTCTTGTACGCGTGCACCATGCGACGGTCCGCAGCCGTGCTCTGCGGCAGGCTCCTGAGGAACTCGACGCCCGACATCTGCTTCACAATCCTGCCAACGTCTTTGATCGGAGTCAGCGTGAGATTGCGGTCAACACGGGCGCCCGATACAACGAACTCCGCCCGAGCCGCATCGAAGCCCACCGCCTGAGCCCACAGCCTGTACTGTCCGCCCTCAAGGGAAGGGAACACGTAGTTTCCCTGCCGGTCGGTGAACACCGAGGTGGTAAAGCTCCTGTCGGACGCGCGCGCCGACACGACGACGCCTTCCATCGGCGCCCCGTCGGCCGACTTCACATTGCCCTGGATGACGCCGGGGCCCCTGGCGGACTGGGCCGCCGGGGTGGTCCAGACGCTTGTCGCGATCAGGACCGTCCCGAGGATCGACGACATCCATTTCCAGTTAGACATTGGACCTCCCAATCGTCAGAGCGTCTTGATATACGCCATTAATTCTTCGAATTCCGCTGGCGTGAAAGTGTACTGGAAGCCCGGCATCCTCGGTGAGCCTCGCTGAATCTGCTGTCGAACCAGCTTCTCCCGGTCTGGCGGCGCCTCCTTGAGTAGACCATCCAGGCGAGGACCCATCGGTTGATAGACGTCGTCTTTGACGATGCGTCCCATGTGGCACAGGGCACACCGCTGGTAGAACCATGCTTCGCCGCGACTGAACGCATCCTTGTTGGCAGCCCCCACGGCGGGACCCGACTGCGTCGAGACTGCCTGCTGTGCGACAAGGCATAAGGCGGCGACCAACGTCAGCACCACGAAGGGGCGGTGCCAGGTTCCTGTGCTCATCATGACGTCCTCGGTTCCCCCCTAACCAGTCAAGGGCCTGCCCTTGATATCCCGGCGCCGATGCCCTTGGCTGGTTGACAGTGTCTGCTTGGCGCGCTCCGCGCGCCGTAGTCCGTTATGCGGCTAGCGACGCAACGAGTACAAAATTCGCGTTTCGAGCCGCATAACGGACTAACCCCGGGAGAAGCCCCATGAGGCACGTC
>JBOGIR010000434.1:0-10865 GCA_050742335.1 Vicinamibacterales bacterium
GGATGCGCGAGCGTTCTGCGAGCGCGCCGCTGCCCAGGGCGTCCTGCTCGCGCCGGGCGACTGCTTCGGCATGGCCCATCGGTTCCGGGTGGGACTCGGCGCGAGCGGCGAGCGGTTCCGCGCCGGCCTCGAGCGGCTCGAGGCGATCGTTGCGACCGAGCCGGCGCGCGCGTGATTGCAGACGAGGCCCTCGGGCCGAAGCCGTCGGGCCTCACCACCATTGCCAGCCCAGCGCGGAAATCGAGCCGGCGGTCAGCGGCCGACGCGCTCCCCGCGGTCTGATTACTCACGAGTCGCCAAGGGTGGACTGATTTCGGATCAGGCACGCGTTCGGTGTCATCCACAGCGGCGGTGTTCGGGCGGTGGTTTAATTTAACCGTTTCGTGAGGCGGTTCTCGATGAAACCGTTGCAGGGTCTTTCCCGGCGAGCGACCCGCCCTCATCGCCGCCGAATTCCGACGAGCACGGTGCGGAGGGAAGCGGCGTCGAACCCGCCGACCAATCACGTTCGCGCCCTGAGCGGCCAGACCAGAACTGACCCTCTAATTTCCGCCCGCATCCGTTCGTTTGGATGTCAGATTGGCTGCCCGGACAGAGCGAACGCATTGAGCACGCCGTCCAGCCCTCAGATGGTGCTTTGGGTGCATTGGGAGACATGGGTTTATTCCTTTGCACATGAGGCGACGGAGATTTTGGTAGGAGCAGAGACAAAATCAAGCCACCCAACCCACCCGAGTCACCACGGGACCCACCAAGTCGCCACGGCTCAATGCCGAATTGACACTCCGGGCGGCGCGGGCGCATACTCTGGTCCCTTCAGGTAGAGGCGTCGATGCCAGGATCGACTCTCCTTCGTCCGTTCTCCTTCGCACCTATCCGTCTGCGCATGTTGGCCCGGCGTGACTTTCCGCGTTCACCGCGTTTTCAGGAGGCCAGACATGGAACGCACCTTCGTGGGGTTCGATAGACGTCTTCTGCTGTTCGTCCTGGTTCTTTTGTCGGTTCTGGCACTGGCGGCGCCAGTGAGGGCCGGCCAGGCGCAGGAGGCCAGCATCATCGGACAGGTCACCGACGAAAGCGGCGGCGTGCTGCCGGGCGTGACGGTGACCGCCACCAGTCCGGCTCTGCAGCTCCCGCAGGTGACCGCTGTCACCGACGAGCGCGGGGAATATCGCCTGCAGGCCCTCCCCATTGGCACATATGCCGTGCAGTACGAGCTCGGGGGATTTGGCACCCTGCGGCGGGAGGACATCCGGCTGACGGCGGGGTTCACGGCCCGCATCGACGTGGGACTGCAACTGGGGACGCTCACCGAAACGCTCACGGTGTCCGGCACTACACCGGTCGTGGACGTCGCCTCAGCGGCTGCTCGCATACAGTTGACGAGAGAAACCCTGGAGTTGATTCCCACCGGCCGGGCGGGCCTCCAGTCGATGATGGTTCAGGCGCCGGGCGTGCGCACGAACCTCGACCTCGGCCAGGCGACCGGCAACCCGCTGTTCCGCGCCTTCGGCCAGAACGGCGACTCCTGGCAGCAGCTGGATGGGGTGGTGACCACGTCGCCCAAGGGAGGCAATCAGAGTGGCAACTGGTTCGATTCGACCGTCTTCGAGGAGGCGACGATCACGAGCATCGGTAACCCGGCTGAAGCGCCGAGCCGAGGCATTCAGATGAACGTCATCATCAAATCGGGCGGCAACGACTTCCATGGCAGCGCCTTTCTCATTCACTCGGAACCGGGGTGGCAGAGCGACAACGTCGATGACGAGCTGAGGGCGCAGGGGATCACCAGCGGGAATCCCATCAAGGAGCGCTGGGATCGCGGCGCCGAGCTGGGCGGCCGCATCGTCCAGGACCGGCTCTGGTTCTACGGCCAGGTGCGCGCGCGCCGAGACGACAACTACAGCCTGGGCGGGTTCATGCCGGATGGATCACCCTCCTTTTCCCGGCAGCTTCAAGCGTTCGAAACGATCAAGATCTCGAACCAGATCAGCCAATCGAGCAAGGTCGTCGGCTTCTACCAGCACCTGGGGCAGACGGGCCACCAGGCTGCGACGCAGTTCGTGGCGTGGGAGTCGCGCCAGGTGACCTACGTGCCCGTGCACACGGGCAAGGTGGAATGGCAGATGGCCCGCGACAACAAGTTCGTCTCGTTTCAGTACGGGTTCTGGAACTGGTACTACCGGCGCAGCGGGGCTCCTGAGGCTATTGACAAGGTGGCGACCAGCGATCAGATCACGGGCCTCGTGACCGGCATGAACGTCGTCTCCGCGACCAGACAGCACGAAGGCCGGAAGGGGATCAAAGGCGTCCTCGGGTGGTACAAGCCGGGGCTGCTGTGGGGCAACCACAATTTCAAGGCCGGGTTCGACTACACGCCCGGGGCCCATGCGGATCGGTCGACGGTCGACCGGGGGGCTGCCGAGAACTGGATCCTCATCTACAGAAACGGGGTACCGTTCCAGCTCGACGCCAAGAGCAATCCCACGGATCCGTCCAGTCCCGTCAACTATTTCGGGGCCTACGTGCAGGACAACTGGACCATCGCGCGGCGGCTGTCGTTGAATCTGGGAGTCCGCTACGCGCACGACAACGGCTTCCTCCCCGAGCAGTGCCGCGTGGCGTCGCGGCCTCCGCTGGATGTGGTGTTTCCTGCGCAGTGCTTCCCGTTCATCCAGTTCAAGATCCATCAACCGGTGTCACCGCGGGTCCACTTCGCCTATGACGTCAGGGGCGACGGCAGGACCGTGGTCAAAGGTGGATGGGGGTTGTACGCGCATCAGCGCGGGATAGACGAGCTGCAAATGGCCAACGAGCTGGCCGACAGCATCACGACGTATCGGTGGAACGATCGCAACGGCAACAGGCTGTTCGATCTCGGCGAGGTGAACTTCGACCCCAACGGGCCGGATTTCGTCGCACGGCGGAAGGAGGTCGGCCAGGCCCTCTCGGGCGCGGTGCCCAACCCGAACGAGCGACAGCCGGGGACCAGCGAGCTCTCGATCTCGGTCGAGCAGGAGCTGATGCCGAACTTCGCGGTGCGAGTGAGCGGGATCTACGCGTCCACCTACGACACGTATCGTGTGCAGAACAACAAACGGCCGTACGATGCGTACACGATTCCGGTCACCAATCCGGACCCGGGGCCGGACAACCGGCTCGGGACGGCCGACGACCCGGGCACGACGGTCACCTACTGGGAGTATCCAACCGCCTATCAGGGCGTCGCATTCCAGGAGCCGATGCTCATCAACGATGAACCGTCGGATGGCACCTACAAGAGCATCGAAATCGCGGCCAGCAAGCGCATGTCGAACCGCTGGATGATGATGGCCTCCTATTCCGCGACGAAACTCAACGTCCCCTACGTTGCCAACACGGCAGGCCTCACCGACTTCACCGGCGGAGGAGGGCTGACGGTGATTCTGGCCACCTTCGATCCTAACGCGGAGATTTTCGCCGAGAACAAGACGTGGGAGTGGCTGGGCCGGTTGTCCGGCGCCTATGTCTTCCCCTGGGACGTGCTGGTTTCGGCGAACTTCGAGCACCGGAGCGGCGATCCGTGGGCGCGGCAGGTGTCCTTCACCGGTGGGCGGACGATCCCGCAGCTCAGGGTCCGCGTGGAACCGATCAGCAGCCGTCGTCTGTCGAACTTGAACATCCTGAACACTCGATTCGAGAAATCGCTCCGCATCGGAGCGGGGCATCGCGTCGCCCTGCAGGTGAACATCTACAACACGCTGAACGTCAACACCGAAACCGGCGTGACCCCGCTGTCGGGGCCGAGCTTTCTCATCCCGACGGGCATCACCCGGCCGCGGCTCGCCGAGGTTGGGTTGACGTACACCTTCTGAGAATCACAGACATGGCGTCGATGCGGTGATGTTCGGTAACGAGGCTTCCCAAGGCCCGTCCTCGCCACCGAGGGCGGGCCTTTTTTTTACAACGCTGTTTTCGGCTGATCGCCGGCGACGAGGCGTTAGTGACCTACGGCGGCGAAGGAGGCTATATCGTCGTCATCTCGTCGGAGGAGGAGTGATGCGGATCTGTACGCTTGTGTCTGGTCTCATCGCGCTCGGCGTGGCGCTGCCGGCCGCGGCGCAGGAGCCGCCGCCTCTGGAGGTGTCCGGCGGCTACAGCCTGCTTCGGGTGTCGCGCGGGCTTGGCGTCGACCTCGCGGACACCGAACAGACGCTCCACGGCTGGTACGCCGAGGCGGCGGCGACCCAGACCGCCTTGCTCTCGCTGGTCGGTCAGGGCACGGGCAACTACGGGACCTTCAGGGGCGTAAACGTCAAGGTACACGAGTTCGCGGCCGGCGCGCGCCTGAATAGGAGAATGGGCGGGCAGGTCATTTTCGGTCAGGCTCTCGTCGGCGTTGCGCACTACCGGCCGCACGGAACCGAACGGGCGACCAACGCGACGTTCCACGCCGGCGGCGGCGTCAGGCTGGGCCGGGCCGACACGATCGGCGTTCTCGTTGGCGCTGACTACGAGAGCATCTTCACGGGAGGCTCTCACTTGCTGGAACCCGAAGGCGGCGAACGGACACATGGGTTCCGTGTGACTGCCGGCGCGGCTTTTCCAATCGGCGGCAGATGAAGAAGCATCCCAGAGGACCGGGGACCAGAGACCGCCGACCACGGCCTGGAGGTCGGCGACTCAGGGCCGAGGACCGGGGCGAGCGTCGATTCTCTGGACCCTGGCTGCCGCTGGTGCTGTTGTTGTTCATCGGCAGCGGCACGGCTGCGCTCATTTACGAGATCGTCTGGTTCCAGCTGCTGCAACTGGTCATCGGATCCTCGGCCGTGTCGCTGGGCGCCCTCCTCGGCACGTTCATGGGAGGGATGTGCCTGGGGAGCCTGTTGCTGCCGCGCCTGATCTCACCGCGTCATCATCCCCTTCGCGTTTACGCCTGGCTCGAGCTCGGTATCGGCGTGATCGGCATTGTCGTGCTGTTTCTGATGCCGCTCATCGGCGGCCTGTACACCGCATGGGGCGGGTACGGCCTGCAGGGGTTCCTCCTGCGCGGCATCGTAGCGGCGGTCTGCCTTCTGCCCCCGACATTGCTGATGGGGGCAACGCTGCCGGCAGTAGCGCGCTGGGTCGAAACGACGCCCACAGGCGTCGCGTGGATGGGCTTCTTCTACGGCGGCAACATCGCCGGCGCCGTGTTCGGGTGCCTGCTTGCCGGGTTCTACCTGCTGCGTGTCTACGATGTCGCGACTGCCACCTACGTGGCAGCGGCGATCAACACAGCCGTCGCAGCGAGTAGCCTTTCGCTCGCGGCGGTCACTACCCACACTGCCGAAAGCGTGCCGGAACCGGTTCCTGCGAGATCCGGAACGTTGGAGTCCGTTTCGTCTCCGCGGAGCAGGGTCATTTACGTGGTAATCGCGCTTTCGGGGCTCTGCGCGCTCGCGGCGGAAGTCTTATGGACGCGACAGCTCGGATTGCTGTTCGGAGGGTCGGTCTACACGTTCTCAATCATTCTCGCCGTATTCCTGGTCGGGCTCGGCATCGGCAGCACTGGGGGATCGTTTCTGGCGAAGACGATCACAGATCCAGACCTGGCGCTCGGCTGGTGTCAGATGCTCGTCGCTGCGGCGATCGCCTGGACAGCCTACCTACTGGCAGAGTCGTTGCCATATTGGCCTATCGCGCCGTCGATTTCGAGCATCTGGTTCAATGTCCACCTCGATCTCACACGGGCCTTTCTTGCCTTGTTCCCGGCAGCGGCCCTCTGGGGCGCAAGCTTTCCCTTGGCGCTCGCGGCGGCGGCGGCCGAGGGGCAGGACCCAGGCCAACTGGTGGGAGGCGTATACGCCGCCAACACCGTTGGCGCCATCATCGGCGCGCTTGCCACGAGCCTTCTGCTGGTCGCCTGGATCGGCTCGCAGCACGCGCAGCAACTGCTCATGGCCTTGGCCGCGATCGCGGCACTGCTCCTGCTAGTCCCGCGGGCGGCTGCCGCCGCCGCGGCGGCCCGATTCCAGTTCGCCGTGCTTCTGCTCATGGCGGTGGTGCTGGTGCTGACCTTGATTGCCACCGTCCCGCCGGTCTCGCCCTGGCTCGTTGCGTACGGGCGATTCGCGCCCGGCTGGGTCGGCGTCGGCGACATTATCTATGTGGGCGAAGGCGTGCACTCGTCCGTCGCCCTGTCCCGCGCGCCGGATGGCGGCTTGAAGTACCACGCCTCCGGCAAGGTCCAGGCCTCGAGCGAGCCGCAGGACATGGGTCTCCAACGGATGCTGGGTCACCTGACCACGCTGGTGCCGGCCAGCCCCCGCTCAGTGTTCATCATCGGTTACGGCGCCGGCGTGACGACCGGCGCGGTGGCCATCGATCCGCGGGTCGAACGCGTCACGATAGCGGAGATCGAACCGCTGGTGCCCGAGGTGGTTTCCAGATACTTCAGCGAGCTCAACGAGAACGTCGCCAACAATCCCAAGGTACAGGTGCGGATTGATGATGGGCGACACTACCTCCTGACGACAGACGAGAAGTTCGATGCGGTGACGACCGACCTGGTCGATCCATGGGTCAAAGGGACGGCGGCGCTCTTCACGAGAGAGTTCTTCGAAGGGGTGAAGCAGCGCCTCAACCCCGGCGGCATCATGACGATGTTCGTGCAGCTGTACGAGACGAGCCCGGAGGCGGTGAAGAGCGAGGTGGCCACATTTTTCGACGTGTTCCCGAACAGCGCCATCTTCGGTAACACGCGGCAAGGTCGAGGCTACGACATGGTCCTGGTCGGCCAGGTCGAACCGCTGCGGATCGATGTCGACGAGATGGAACAGCGTCTGTCCAGCCCGGAATACGCGCGCGTGAAGGAGTCGCTGCGCTCAATCGACATCGCCTCGGCGCTTGAGTTGCTCGCCACCTATGCCGGCCGCCCTTCGGATTTGTCGCAGTGGCTGCAGCAGGCCACGATCAATCGTGATCGCGACCTGCGCCTTCAGTACCTCGCGGGCATGGGGATGAACATGTTCCAGAACGAGAAGATTTATGCCGACCTGCTGGCGTACCGGCGGTTCCCCGAGAATCTCTTCTTCGGGTCTGAGGAGCGGCTGGAGGCACTGTGGGAAGCCGGCGGAGGGGCGAGAGTCGAGAGTCGATAGTCGATCAGGGTCGATGGTCGGAAATCAGCAGAGCGCGTGACGGAGAAGCAGACACAGGGACCTCAGCGGTGACGAGAATGTGATCGCAGATACGGAACCTGTCGGCGACGTTTCCTGTACGTCCATGCGCAATTCCTACACCCCTGGGTCTCGTCTCAGCGGACGCCCCGGCAGGGCGTTGCGCGCGCAACCTGCCGTCCAGCCCACACTTGCACCGAGTCCTTGATACCGGGAACGCGGTTTGCCCCTGTCTCGCCCCCGGGAGGAACTCCATGAGCTTACGTTTGCGTTCCTGGTTCCTGGTCTGTTGTTCGGCGGCTGTTCTGGCCGTCGGTTGTGGCGAGGGGAGCCCCCTCAATTCGCCGACGTCGCCCTCGGGCACACAAAGCTTCGCGCCGCTGGCGGCCGACGAAAATGCGACCGTGGCGACCACGGCTTCACTTGACGGGGGAGCTGCGACCCTCCTGAAGGCGGGCAATGGCAACGGCAACGGAGGCAACAAGGGAAAGGGCGGCGGCGACGACTCGGTTGAGAGCGAGAACCAGCACCAGAATCATGACCAGCACTGTCGTAGCGGGATGCTGTCGGGTTTTGTGACCGAAGTTGGTGACGGCTTCATCGTCATCCGTGGCTTCGAGGTGACGATTGACGAAGCTACGATCATCCGCCACGGGAACCGACGCGACCTTACGATTGATGATATCGAAGAGGGCGATCACGCGCAGGCGCGCGTTACGTGTGACGACAGCACTACTCCCCCCACTCTCCTCGCGACCGAGGTCAAGGTGGAAGATACCGGCCACGATAACGAGGATAACGACCCAGTCGGGGACAGCGAGGAACAGGAAAGCGAAGAGGAAGAGGCCGAAGAAGATCAGGCCAAGGCCGAAGGTCTCGTGTCAGCGCTCTCAGCAACCGCATGTCCTGACAAGACCTTCAATATCGGTACAACGGCGGTCACGACGAACGCTTCGACGAAATACAAGGGCGGCGCGTGCGCGGACCTGAACGACGGCGACGAGGTCGAAGTGAAGGGCACGCCTCAGGCCGGCGGCGGCATCCTGGCCACGAGAATCGAGTTCTGATCAACGGATCACGGTCCGGCTAACCGCCTCCGCCAAGGCTACGGCGGTCCCGAAGCTTTACGCGAAGGCGGAAGCCGGACACTACGTACAGTCGCCTCGCTCCGATTCGAGGTACGCAGTGTCCGACTTCAGCCGGGCCAGGCCCTTCCCCCTGATCCCTGATCCCTGTTCCCTGATCCCTTCCCCCTGATCCTCTCCACCTGCTCGCTTCTCGGCTGATCCCTGATCCCTCTTCCCTGATCCCTTCCCCCGCTCCCTGACCCCTCCTCCCGGCGTTGAGTGTATGCTTACACCCTTCGCGGAGCGACCTGCATGCGCAAATATCTGATGGAGTTCGTCGGCACGTTCTTCCTGATGATGACGATTGGAAGCACGGTGGTGCCTCCCAATGACGCGGGACCGATGGCGCCGCTCGCCATTGGCGCCATGTTGATGGCGATGGTGTTTGCCGGAGGGCACGTCTCCGGGGCGCACTACAACCCCGCGGTCACGCTGGCCGTATTCCTTCGGGGCAAGGCTGCCGCGTCCGACATCGCTGGTTACATCGTTGCCCAGTGCGCGGGCGCGGCTGCGGCCGCCCTGGCGGTGGCGGTGCTCAAGGGCAACCCCGCTGTCACTCCGCTTGCGGTCAACCCGACACACGCGCTGCTGGGGGAATTCTTCTATACGTTTGCGCTGTGCACAGTCGTCCTGAATGTGGCCACGTCGCGCGGGACCAGCGGCAACTCGTTCTATGGGCTCGCCATCGGCTTCACCGTGCTGGCGGGCGCATATGCGATGGGAGCCGTCTCCGGCGCCGCGTTCAATCCCGCCGTGGCCCTCGGGGCGACGCTGCTCGGCCTGTTCGCCGTGAGCAATGTCTGGATTTACCTCGTCGCGAACTTCGCGGCGGCTGCGGCAGCCGCCGCGTGCTTCAAGTTTACCGACTCGGGCCGCGAAGCGGGCGCTTAGTACGACGTTTCGTAATCACGCTGACGTATTCCACGGGCCACGGAGGCACAGAGGCACGGAGAATCCATCTGACAAGACTCTGTGTCTCTGTGGCCGCGTGACGGGACCGCGCTTACCGGGCCGCCTGGGCGGCCGCGGCGTGCTGCGCCATCCGTTCCTGCATCTGCCGTGTGAGGTGCGGCGTCAGGCCCATCATCCGCTGCAGCACCATCAGTTGCGCGCGGTGGTGCATTTCGTGCTCTTTTGGCGATAACAGCATCTCGAAACGCGACTTCGTGGCCGGCCCGATTCCGGGAGGCATCTTCACCGGCTCGGCGAGAAATGTGTCGCTGAGCCCCTCGACGTACGACGCGTAGGCGTCGCCTTCGGACCGGAGGAAGGCGACGATCTCTGCCTTCGTCCGCGGCTTGGCTTCCTCCGCGGCCAGCGGTCCAATCAGCTCCATGAAATTCACGGTCTGCAAATCGCTGATCCGATTGCGCTGCAGGTGCAACTGGAGGCGCGGCGCCAGCGCGATGTGGACGAGCGCCTGCCCGACGCTGCGTGTGGCGGGCGCGCCCGTAAAGCCGTACTTGTCCTCCGGAATGTCTTCGGCGACTTGAATCGTGTTGCCACGTACTTGACGGAAGCTGGCAGCCAGCTCCTTGGCACCGTAATAGGTCATGCGTCCCTCCTGTTACCTGAATTCGAGCCGGTTCGACAGCGCGCCGCGCTTCAACAGTTCCGTGTGTTGCTCCTCATCGTGGCTCGCGACGATGACGAGGCGCGGGTTGGTGCGTGAGAGCTGGTTCAGCCAGCGCAACTGATCGAGGACCGCATCCTGATCCTCGGTGACCCACGGAGCGTCTTTGCCTTTCATGAGGCGCACGCCGTCCATGTGCCATGTGGCATCGCCAATCAGCAGGTACTCTACGCCGGATTCCAGTGCCACGTACACCATCTGGGATCCCGGCGTATGCCCCGACGCCTTGATGAGCGCCATACCGGGCGCGAGCGGATGGTATCGCTCGTAATCCACCACGAGATAGCGCTTCGCCTGCGCTTCGGTGAGCTGGATCTCCGGCATCTGCGGCTTGGTCCGAAGGACGTCGACTTGCGTCCGCGTCAAGATGGTCTTCGGAGGTAGCTCGGCCGCGAACGGCCCCCGGATGACTCCGGCGACGTGGTCGCCGTGCTCGTGTGTTACGACGATCAGCCGCGCGCCCCCGACGGCGCGTTCGACCTGTGCGGACGCCGCCGCGTCGTACGGCTCCTCGACGCCGCGGCCGAAGAAGGTGTGGACCTGCCGATCCATACCGGCGTCCACCATGACATACGAGTCGGGATAGACGACCTGGAACGCCGTCCGCGCCTGGACGCTCGGCGTGGCAGGCGCATCCTTGACTGAAAAGTTCTTCGTACGGCGGCTCTCCGCGAACTTCAGCATGTTGATGCGGACAGGCCGGCGCCCCGAAATGAGGGCGGCGGTATGTCGGATGTCTTCGAGATCCGCCGTCCACGAGGCGCGGTTCTGCGCCGCGATCCGGCCCATCGGCCACGCAACGGCGATCACGAGAAGCACGAGGAGTCCCGGACGTGTTCGCATGAGGTGTCGAGCCTCTGATCCTAGCGCAAAGGGACGAGGCCCGGCATCTGGCGTATCGCGCCATGGTAACTGTTACCGGAGGAGGGTTCGTCGCGCCAGAAATCGGGTTACCCATGAAAGGAC
>JBOGIR010000435.1:0-2644 GCA_050742335.1 Vicinamibacterales bacterium
TCTCGGTGTCTCGGTGTTCCGTATCCACTATCAACACAACCGGCCTCTCGGATTAGTTCAGTGCGACCGGCGCCGGCCTCGCGAACCGCGACGCCTCGACCGGCGCGTTCATCCGCACGTCTTTCAACTTGAAGACGACCCGGTTGTTCGTCCAGGCCCGTACCCACTGGAAGGGCTTCCGGATTCCACCGACCTCGCGGTAGTCGGAGAAATCGAACTGGGTTGGCACTGGTCCGACGGCCGTATCGTTCCAGCGCACGAGGCGCACCAGCAAGCCCGCGTCGTTGAAGTACAGGTTCACCGGCGTCTCACCCTGATTGGTCCCCTGCAGCACCGTCACCGGTTCGTCGTCGACCAGGTCTTCACTCACCTGCCAGCGTGTATACGCCTTCTGAATCGTCTGCGGCGCCAGGTGGACCATGGCATCGATCCGGGCGCCGGTCAGGTTGCCACCCGTGTAGTTGAGCGTGAAGTTCGAGACGGCCGCATCGACTCCGGCAAACCAGGCACTGGTGCCATTGAACACCCAGATGTTGCTGCCTTCCTTGCGGTGCACGATCGTCGTGAACTGGTTCGGGGCCTGCCCGTAGAAATCCACGGGCACCTCGACGTGCGACGTGTCCCAGCCGGCGTAGGTGCCAGCCGCCGTCAGGCTTTTCACGGCCGCCCACCGCTGCACACCCCCGATCGCCTGCACGTACTTGGCGAAAAGGGCATCGACGTCCTTGGCGCGATCGGGCAGCGCGATGAACTCGAGGCGGTCGGGGTTCTCGGCGGGAGGCGTGCCGTACTGGATGGACAAGTTCGGAACCCGCTGCGGGACCGGCGTGGCACTGTGGCACGTATAGCAGGTGACGCGCTTCTGATTGCCGAAGAAGTTGCGGTTGATCGTGTTCATCATCACGGTCATCTGGCGCGCACGCTGGATCATCGGCGTGGGCTTGGCGAACGCGTCGCGGCTGCCGGAGAGGATCTCGGGCGCGTGACACCCGGTGCAGTCTTTCGTGGTCGCGGCTGCGAACATCCCCATCGTGTCCATGAACTCGTCAACGGTGATGCCCTTCAGCACCTGGATGTCCTTGAATACCTGCTCCGCCATCTGCGGAGCCTGCCCGCCCGGCGCCTGGGCCGGGGGCGCCTGGCCCGCCGCTGAAGCTTCGACGCGCGAGCTGCCCGTCACGACTGCGCCCGTTACGCACACCATCGCCGTTGCCGCCGCTCCCAGGATCACTCGCCGCACTACGCCCCGCATGCCGACTCCCTCCCCGCAATATACAACCAGCCAGGGGTTCTGCCCTTGATATCCCGATGAGAAACGCCCCTGGCTGGTTGGCAGTATCTCTTGGCGCGCTCCGCGCGCCTAGGACCGCTATACGGTCCACAACGAGCAAACATTCGCATTTCAGACCGTATAACGGTCCACAGCAAGCGTAGAGCGCACGCTTCAGCGTGCGCGCATTCCCAGGGCGCCGCGCGCAGGCCAACGCCTGCGCGCTACTCGGTGCGGGAGACTACTCCGTCCGCGCGAGCTGCTCGGCATTGCCGGGCCGCGGATACGAGAGCCACGTCTGCGGCGCTCGCTGGCCAACGCCGGGACGGTTGTAGTTGCAGACGCCACCCGGAAACACCTCACGTACGCTTGCGAGCTGGGCGTCGGTGAGTGGCGCCTTGTAATCCGCCCGGTCGACGGGCTTCAGCTCACACTTGAGACGGTCTTGCGTGAGCGGCGATCCGGCGACGAGCCGCGGATTGGCTGCGACAGGGAACAATACCTGGCAGCGCGACGGATCCGTCACCGGTTCCAGGCTGGCAAGGTAGCAGGTGTCCACCAGGTTGCTCGGCTTGTTCCGTACAACCCTCTCCAACGCGCTTCGCGCCTGAGTGGTATCTCTTGCAATGTTGCCCAGCCATTCATCCATCGCGTCAAGGACGTACCGCTGGGCGAGCTGAATGGGCGTCCCTGGTGCGTAGGTGCGGAACACCTGGTTGCCCGCATGTCCATTGGCGGCCACGAGTCGCGCGCGCGTGATGTGGTTTGCGACGATGTCGTGCACGTCATCGTCACCGTCGGTGTACGGGCGAACATCGATGATGGGAATCATGCTCAAACCGCGGCTCGCGTCATTGAGGCGGCCGGTTTCATACGCAATCCGCAGCGCCTCGGGATCGGCGACCGTTCGCGTCGGGACGACATTGCCGTCGACATCGTGGCCGCCGATGCGGCGATTCAGATCGACGAACTGCTCGACACTGATCCTTCCTTCATTGAGAGCCCGCAGACCGTACGGGATCCCGACGTTGTCGAACGGCCGGCGTGCAAACCCGGTTCGCGGATCGCGGCCGTACACGTTCACCATGTTGTCTTGATACGTGCACCGCGCGCCGGTCCGGTTCGTCTTCGGGTCATAGATGGCCGCAGCCGGAAGCGCGTCGGGATCGCAGTTGGCTGCCCGAAGATTGGGATACTGCGTACCGTTCCGCTTGCAGTACGCATAGGAGGCGTGCCCCGCAACTGCCGCCTTCTGTGCGTCCGACCACGGCAGCGCAGACGTGCTGAACGCGTGATCGAGCAGCTCGCAGTCGAATAGGGGGTCGAGGAACGTCATGTTGTCGGCGAAGCTGGCGGTCGGGATGATGCCGTCCA
>JBOGIR010000436.1:0-4314 GCA_050742335.1 Vicinamibacterales bacterium
GAAGGGCTGCGATCGCCGGCCACCGTGGCGCGCCTCCACGTCGCGCCACGCGCCATTCGTGGGCCGGCCGTCGCCGACATCATGGTGCCCGGCGCCACGCGCGGCAGCTTCAAGGCGGTCGTCCAACTGACCGATCCGCAGCGGCAGGCGCTGGAGAAGAGTTCGCTGTACATTCAGATTCACAGTGAGAAGGCACCCGACGGCAATCTGTGGGGTTGGCTCCTTCCGCAGGAGGTGAAACGGTGACGCGCACGACGCATCCAATGGCGAGGCTCTTCACCTGCGCGGCGGCCGCGTTGGCTGGCGCCGTCCTCATCGCCGGACAGCAGCCGCCGGCAGCGGGAGCGTTTACCGCTGCCCAGGCGGCGGCAGGGCAGCAGGCCTATGCGACGAGCTGCGCCGGCTGTCACATGCCCGATCTGCGAGGGAACAACGAAGCTGCGGCGCTGGTCGGCGCCGACTTCATGAACACCTGGGGCGCGCGGGCCGCCAATCTCCTCGCCACGTACATCCAGACGGCGATGCCGCCGGCGGGTCCGCGACTGTCAGCGGACCAGGCGCTGGTCCTCGCCGCGTACATTCTGCAGGCCAACGGTGGGCGAGCCGGTACGCAGCCGCTGGCCGCGACCACGACCACACCGATTGGCGCCATCGCGACGGGGCAGGGACAGAACGCCCCCCAGGCCGCAGCGGCACCAGCGGCAGCGCCTGCCGCTCCTTCCGCACAGGCTGCGGGTGGACCAGCCGCGCCGCCCCCGGCGCCGGGCCTGACGATTGCCGGAGAGGTGCCGAACTACGTCCCGGTCACCGACGCCATGCTGCGCAATCCGCCACCCGGCGACTGGCTGATGGTCCGGCGCAACTACCAGGCGTGGAGCTACAGCCCGCTCAGCGAAGTCACACCTGCCAACGTCGGGCGGCTCAGGCTGGCCTGGGTGTGGGCCATGAACGAGGGCGGCGCGAGCGAGCCGACGCCGCTCATCCATGACGGAATCATCTACCTGATCAACACCGGCAACATCGTGCAGGCGCTCGATGGACGCACGGGCGAGCTGATCTGGGAGCACCACGTCGGCCCCGAGACCCCCAACACCATGCGCAATATCGCGATCTATCAGGACAAGCTGTTCGTGGCCACGGGCGACGCGCGTCTGGTGGCGCTCGACGCGCGCACCGGCCGACTCGTCTGGGACGTCCCGCTGACCGAACGGAACAAAGGGTTTACCAACAGCAGCGGTCCCATCGTGATCAAGGGCAAAGTCGTGCAGGGCCTCACGGGCTGCGCGCGCTTCCAGCCCGATCGGTGCTACATCAGCGCGTACGACGCGAACACCGGTAAACAGCTATGGAGGTTCAACACCGTCGCCCAGCGCGGTGAACGCAACGGCGACACGTGGGGTGACGTAGCCGACACGTTCCGGAAGGGCGGTGAGACCTGGATCACCGGCAGTTACGATCCGGATCTCGATCTCACCTACTGGGGCGTGGCGCAGGCGAAGCCGTGGGTCGCGGCGAGCCGCAACATGAAGACGTCGGATTGCGTGCTCTATACCAGCTCGACCGTCGCGCTCAGACCCGACACCGGCGAGCTGGCCTGGTTCTATCAGCATGCGCCGGGTGAATCGCTCGACCTCGACGAGGTGTACGAGCGCGTGCTCGTCGACGTCGGTCCCCGCAAGTTCGTCTTCACGATCGGCAAGCCTGGGATCCTGTGGAAGGTCGATCGCCAGAGCGGCGAATATGTGTCGCTCAAAGAGACGGTCTTCACCAACGTCTTCGATCGCATCGATCTCGAGTCTGGGGTGCCGCGATACCGCCCCGAGATCATGGCGGCGAAGGTTGGCGATTGGGTACAGGCATGCCCGAGCACCGAAGGCGGCCACAACTGGCACGCTACGAGCTACCACCCGGGCACGGGGCTGCTGATCATCCCGCTGGCTCAGTCGTGCATGGAGCTTTCGGGCCGCCTGGTGGAATTCAAGGAAGGTTCCGGCGGCACGGCCGGTGACCGCCGCTTCTACGAGATGCCCGGCTCCAACGGCAACGTCGGCAAGCTGGCCGCGTTCGACGTGAACACGATGCAACAAGTATGGAGCGTCGAGCAGCGCGCGGCGTTTCTCACGGCGGCGCTCTCGACGGGTGGAGGAGTGGTGTTCGCGGGCGATCTCGACCGGTACTTCCATGCGTACGACGTGCGGACCGGCAAGGAGCTCTGGAAGATCCGTCTCGGCACGTCCGTGCAGGGATTTCCGGTGACGTTCACCGCCGGAGGCAAGCAGTACGTGGCCGTCACGACCGGACTCGGCGGCGGCAGTCCTCGTAATGTCCCGCGCACGATTTCCCCGGACGTCCGGCATCCGGACTCGGGGAACGCGCTCTACGTGTTCGCCCTCGAACCCTGATGCATTCTTTACACCCACGGACCACCGAGACACCGAGACACCGAGAGAATAGTTGCAAGTTGTTCTCGGTGCCTCTGTGCCTCGGTGTTCCGTAGCTCTTGGTGGGCAACGCGCATCCACGCGTGTACGACCGCGGCGTCACGGTCGCGAGTCGCAAGTGGCGCTCGTACGTTCCCGAAGGCGTGCGCCCGTATGTCGAGAGTGCGCCGTTGGCGGCATTTTGTCTCGGTATCTCCTCGGCCGTGGCCCTTACGATGATCGCTGCCACGCTGACGACACGGCTCGCCCAGTACGGAATCCAAAAGAGCGCCGTGACGATGTTCGCGCTGACCTTTCTCGCGTACAACTTCAAGTTCCTCTGGGCGCCGCTTGTTGACACCGTTCGCATCCCCGTGCTGGGTCGCTTTGGCCAGCGCCGGTCGTGGTTGTGGTTGATGGCACTTGTCGTCATGGCCGCGATCGTTTTTCTCGGCAGCCTCGACCCACAGCAGGCGCTGAGTACGGTAGCGCTGGCGGCAATCCTCGTTGGTATCGCCGGTGCCACGTTCGACATCGTCATCGACGCGTATCGCATCGAGCTGCTCGAGCCGCGCCAGCTTGGCGCCGGCTCAGGCATGTCGCAGTACGGCTGGAGGATCGGCGCGGCGACAGCAGGCGCCGTCGCCCTCGTTCTCGCCGCGCGCTACGGATGGGCCGTCGCCTACTCGGCATGTGCGCTGTTTGCATTGCCGGCGATGCTCGTTGGCGTCGCCATGGGCGAGCCGATGCGACACCGCGAGCCCGCCGTGACGCGCGGCGCGATTAACGCAATCGTTGCGTACTTCAGTCCGCTTGCCGAGTTCATCAAGCGTGAGGGCGCCCTCGTCGTCTTGATTTTCGTGCTGATCCACAAGATTGGCGACACGCTCGCGAACTTGACGCTGCGGCTGCTGTTCCAGGATCTCGGATTCACAAACGACGAAATCGCGTTCTACGACGTCTTCATCGGGTTTGTCGCGCTGCTGGTTGGCGTGTTCGTCGGCGGGATTCTTTATGCCAAGCTCGGGATGAAAAGGTCGGTGCTCATCAGCCTCGTGCTGATGGCGGTCTCGAATTTCGGCTTTGCCGCGCTCGCCGCAGCGGGTCATACGAACATGGGTATGGCCGCCGTCATCGGTTTTGAGAACTTTGCCAGCGGCATCGGCGGCGTGACCGTCGTGGCGTATCTATCAGCGCTGTGCAATCTGCGGTTCACCGCCACGCAATATGCGCTGCTCTCCGCACTCGCGAGCATCGCCGGACGATTCCTGACCGGTACCACGGCCGGGTCGTTGATCCAGGGCATGGGATACGTCAACTTCTACCTGTTGACGACGTTCATGGCCATGCCGGGCGTGATTCTCTTCTGGTACATGATCCGCTCCGGCCTTGCGGACGTATCAATCGGATCGGCAGGCAAGGAAGCGTAGACCCCGGCTAGGGACCACGACGGGTCCGGCTGAAGCCGGACACTACGTACTTAGGGTCGCTGCTCCAATCGCGCGAGACGCTCGGCGACCGCCGCGCCGCCGCCGTCCTCACCGACGAGCGCGGTGTAACGGACGAGCGCGTCGCGTGCGGCGGCAAAATGACCGAGGCGCTCCGCGGCATCGGCGAGATAGCGGAGCGTAAGGGCATCGACCGGTGCCTTCGACGCTGCCTGAAGCAGCACCCGCTCGGCGCGGGGGAGGTCACCCGACAGGATCATCGCGCGGCCGTATAGCATCAATGCGTCGGCCGAGGCACCGGCCGACGTCACGTGCGGCTGCAGCGCTTCAACCGCCTTGCTCAATGCGGCGCCGTCGCTCCGATTCTCGGCCATGTCCAGCCATACCCGGCCCAGCGCGACATAGACGTCGGCGCGATCGGGGAAGCGCTCGGCGGCGCGTCCCAA
>JBOGIR010000437.1:0-9219 GCA_050742335.1 Vicinamibacterales bacterium
GGTGCTCTCCCGACAGAAGTTGCCAGTGTTGGATCGGACGGTGCTGGCCTCCGCATCGGGTCTCGCGCAAGGGGCGTACGTTCTCGCAGATGCGGATGGACCCACGCCGGACGTGATCCTGATCGCCTCGGGCTCGGAGGTCTCGCTTGCGCTGGAGGCGCACACACGGCTCGTCGGCGAAGGGGTCCGCAGCCGCGTAGTGTCAATGCCCTGCTGGGAGTTGTTCGAGCGTCAACCGCAGTCTTACCGTGACACGGTTCTCCCGCCGAGCGTCCGTGCCCGGGTGAGCATTGAGGCGGCCGCGCCGTTTGGGTGGGAGCGCTACGTCGGGCTCGAGGGGGCGATCATCGGCGTCGCCGATTTCGGCGCGTCGGCGCCGGGGCCGATCGTCATGCGCGAGTTCGGCTTCACGCCGGAGCACGTCGTCGAGACCGCGAAAAGAGTGCTGAAACGCTAATCAGTGTGGATCCGGGTGGTAGTCATCTGGCTCTTCTCACACTGTGCGCTTACGGAGTCGCGTGCAATGAGCGCAGGTCAACGCCTTCGTCCCGAAGCAGCTCGAGATCCACCGCGCGCCGGGACTTGATGAGCGGCATGACACGGCGCACGTCCTTTCCGCGGTTGAGACCGACAGCCGCATCGATTCGGCCATCGTTCACATAGCACGCAAGATAGCTACTGGAGTCCAGTCGGCCACGTACGACGAGCTGCTCCCACTTCGTGTGGAATCCGGCGTACTGCAGGTTCGCGTCGTACTGGTCAGACCAGAACCAGTGGACCTCATCGTACGCGACGCGCTTGCCCAGCATATTACGGGCGGCAGCAGCGCCTTGCTTGACGGCGTTCTGCCAATGTTCCACCCGGATTCGGCGATCGAAGATCGGGTGATAGTGATTCGCGACGTCACCCGCGGCGTACACGCCGCCGACGTTCGTCTGGCAGTACTCGTCGACGACAATCCCGTTGTCCACGTGAATACCGCTGCCTCCGAGTATGTCCACCGCCGGCTCGATGCCGATGCCCACAACCACAAAGTCGCACTCGAGTCGCAGCCCTCCTTTTGTTACGACGTAGTTCACGCGTCGCGTTCCCTCGAACGCGGCGACGGTGTCTTCGAAGATGGTGCGAACTCCGTGAGCGCGATGGAGGTCGGCGACGGTCTGGCCGACCGCCTCGCCGAGCACGCGGAAGAGCGGCGTCTTCGATGGGTCGATGGCGACGACGTCCAGGCCTTTCTGCCGAAGCGATGCCGCGACTTCCGAGCCGATGAACCCCATACCCACGACGACGACTCGGCGCCCGGCCATCATCTCTTCCCGAATGCGGTCGGCGTCCTGGACCGTGCGAAGACCGTAAATGCCTGAAAGGTCGCCCCCGGGAATCGAGACGCTCCGGTTGCGCCCGCCCGTGGCGATGAGAAGCGCGTCGAACGGCACGCGACGGTGGTCCTCGAGCTCCACGAATCGCGCGGACGGATCGATGCGCGTCGCCCGTGTCCCGAACATGGTTTCGATACCGTGTTCCGCGTAGAACGCGGCCGGCCGCACCAGCGCCCTGTCGAACGGCACCTCGCCGCGCAGGTAGGCTTTGGACAGCGGCGGCCGTTCGTACGGCGGCTCGTGCTCGGCACCGATCAGGGTCACGGTCCCATCAGCGCCCTCTTCGCGCAGCGTGATGGCGGCCGTGGCGCCAGCGAGGCTCGCGCCGACGATCACGTATGCACTGGCCATCACACCTCGATCTGTAGCGCATCACCCGCGACCCGGACGGGGTATACCTTGACCGGCAGCGTCGCCGGAGGGGCGAGCACCTTGCCCGTCCGCACGTCGAACTCGGACCCGTGGCACGTGCACGTGAGGGTTGTGCCGGCCAGCTCCCCTTCGTCAGCAAGCGAGCACTGCTCATGCGTGCACGCGTCGTCGAACGCGTAGTACGTGCCGCCGACGTTCGCCACCGCGACTCGTGTGCCACGCACATCGATTGCCGTGATGCCACCCGCCGGTATCTCGCTCGTTTTGATCGCCGTCACAAATTCTGTCGCCATTCGCACACCCTCCTCGGTAATGAACGTCCTCGCGGGCAGCACACTCTGTCGCATGTCACTCCAGAGCCAAGCGGCGGGACTTGGCGTTCGAACCGCCTCAGAGCGACTTCAAGAATTCGACCAGGTTGGCTCTGCGCCGCGGTGAGATTCAGCCCAAACAACCGGTCATAGTGAGGCTGCACTGATGAGTCGCATGGCCGGTCACTCCTTGTTGTCCGCGAGCGTCATTTGGCGATCGCGCGTCGTCCACCTCAACGCAAGCGACGGGCCAGATATCGGCCCCGCTCATCGGCGATCCGGTGAAGGACCTCCTTTCGTTTTGAAATTGTGGTTTCATTCTGAATCTCCTGGCCGGACATCCCGAGGCGGCGCAACCCCGAATCGCGGCCTCTTGCGCGCACCGAGTTTGTGGCGCGCAGCGTGCAATTCGACATCACGGACGAGGGAGACTCCTTATGAACTCACTCCTCGCATTGAATCAACACGGCCAATTCGTGTGGTTGGACCATATCAGCCGCAGCCTGATCACGGGCGGCGGGCTGCAGCGACTGATCGACGAGGACGGCCTGGGCGGTGTGACCAGCAACCCGACTATTTTCGACAAGGCCATTGCCGGAAGTACCGATTACGATGCCGGGCTGCATCGTGCCCTCGATGCCGACCGCACCATGAGCAGCCGAGCGCTCGCTGAACGGTTGATCGTCGAGGACATCCAGTTGGCGGCTGATGTCCTTCGACCGGTGTACGACGACAGTGATGGCGCGAACGGCTTCGTGAGCCTCGAAGTCTCGCCAGGCTCTGCCCACGACACCGGAGCCACCGTCACTGAAGCTCGGCATTTCTGGCAGGTCGTGGCGCGACCCAACGTGATGATCAAGGTGCCGGCCACGCACGAGGGCGTTCCGGCGGTTGAGGTGCTGACCGCTGAGGGGATCAACGTCAACATCACGCTGATGTTCTCCCTCGGACACTACGAGGCGGTGGCGCAGGCCTACCTTCGGGGCATCGACCGCCATCCCCAGCCCCATCGAGTCACCTCGGTCGCATCGCTATTCGTGAGTCGACTCGACGTCGTCGCGGATCGCCTGCTCGCGGAGATCGGTTCGCCGGACGCCCTCTCGTTGCGCGGGAGAATTGCCATCGCGAACGCCAAACGCGTCTACCGCCGGTTCCGTGAGTTGTTCAGCGGCGAGCCGTTCGCGGCCCTCGAGCGACGCGGCGCGCGCATCCAGCGGCCGCTATGGGGAAGCACGGGAACCAAGGATGCTTCGTACTCAGACGTCCTGTACATCGAAGAACTGATTGGTCCGGACACGATCACGACCGTCCCCCCCGCGACGCTCGATGCGTTTCGCGATCATGGGCGCGTTCGGGTCACACTGGGAACAGAGGAGGAAGAAGCGGATGCTGCACTGGCGACTGCGGCGGCGCTTGGCCTTGACGTGCACGCGATCACGGAACAGTTACAGGCGGATGGCATCGAGGCATTCGCCTCGTCGTTCGATCAGTTGATCGCCACTGTAGGGGAAAAGCGGCGCCAGGTCTTCACGGCCGTGAGCTGACGTGACCCCGCTCGTCGTCTTCACGATCGGTCACTCGACACGGACGATAGAGGACTTCATGCGCCTTCTCAAGGCGCACGCTGTCCAACGGGGGATCGATGTGCGCACGATCCCTCGATCGGGACACAATCCACAGTTCAATGCATCACGCCGTTCCTGAAGCCGGTAAGCGCCGGCGTTCATGAAGGGAGCCCCCACACATGGAACTCGCGATGATCGGCCTCGGACGAATGGGCGGCAGTATGGTGCAACGCCTCCTCCGCGGTGGGCACACCTGCGTGGTGTTTGATTCGGACCCCGCCCGTGTCACGGCGTTGGCCCACGAGGGCGTCACGGGATCGCACTCACTGGACGAGCTCATCCACGTGCTGGACACCCCGCGCGTCGTGTGGTTGATGATTCCGGCCGCCGCAGTCGACACGACGTTGAACTCGCTGTCGTCACATCTTCAGCCGGGCGATGTGGTCGTCGACGGTGGCAACTCGCACTATGTCGACGATATTCGACGCGCCAGAACATTGGAAGCCCGTGGTGTGCATTACGTCGATGCGGGCGTGAGCGGCGGGGTCCGGGGAATGGAACGTGGGTACTGCCTGATGATTGGCGGCACGAGCGCGGCGGTGACCCGCCTCGACCCGATCTTCAAGGCACTGGCGCCGGGCGTTGGCGCAGCGGCGCGCACGCCGGGACGCGATCCCTTGAGGAGCACGGCAGATGAGGGGTACCTGCACTGTGGTCCCGCTGGTGCCGGGCACTTCGTGAAGATGGTCCACAACGGCATTGAATACGCGCTCATGGCCGCGTACGCGGAGGGCTTCAACATCCTCGCGCACGCCAACGCCGGCGCGCGGGCGGTGCCAATGGATGCCGAGACCGCTCCACTCCGCCATCCCGAGCGCTATCAGTACGAGTTCGCCCTGCCCGACGTCGCCGAAGTGTGGCGCCGCGGAAGCGTCATTGGCTCATGGCTCCTCGACCTCACTGCGGAAGCGCTGGCCAGAGACCCGCACCTGCAGCGGTTTTCCGGTCGCGTGGCCGATTCCGGCGAAGGCCGCTGGGCGGCCCATGCCGCCATCGAGAGCGGGACCCCAGCCCCTGTCTTGGCCGCCGCGCTCTTCCAAAGGTTCAGCTCCCGCGGAGAAGGCGACTTGTCCGATCGCCTGCTGTCGGCGATGCGCTATCAGTTTGGCGGCCACGTCGAGCGTGCGGAGCGGGCCGGTGAAGGGGCCGGATAGCCACATGCATGAGCCTCATTCGGACGCCTTGGTCCTGTTCGGGGCAACAGGCGACCTCGCCTACAAACAGATCTTCCCTGCGCTGCACGCGATGATCCGCCGCGGCCACCTGGACATCCCGGTCATCGGCGTCGCGAAAAGTGGCTTGACGATCGAACAGCTGCGCGCGCGTGCGCATGAGAGCATTGCCGCGCATGGAGACCTGGACCCTGAGGCGTTCAGTCGGTTCGCGGAGCGACTTCACTACGTGGCCGGTGACTATCGAGACGCCGCCACGTTCGACGCCTTGCGCCGCACACTCGGGTCGGTCGAACGGCCGCTGTTTTATCTGGCGATCCCGCCGAGTGCGTTCGGCACCGTCGTGTCCGGACTCGCACAGTCGGGGTGCGCCGCACAGGCTCGTGTCATCGTCGAGAAGCCGTTCGGTCGTGACCTCGCGTCCGCGCAGGCCCTCAATACGACCATTCATCAATCGTTTCCGGAGCCGGCGGTCTATCGCATCGATCATTTCCTCGGCAAGGAGCCCGTCCAAAACCTTCTCTATTTCCGGTTTGCCAACGCGTTTCTGGAACCGATCTGGAACCGCGACTACATCGACGGCGTGCAGATCACGATGGCGGAAGCGTTCGGCGTACGGGGCCGCGGCCGCTTCTACGAGGAAGTCGGCGCGATTCGCGATGTCTTCCAGAATCATCTCCTGCAGATCCTCTCGCTGCTGGCCATGGACCGGCCGGTGGCCGACGATGGCACAGCGATCGACGCCGCCAAGGTGACCTTGCTCGATGCGATCCGTCCACTTCGCGCGATCGATGTACTGCGCGGCCAATATCACGGCTACGCGACTGAAGACGGTGTCGCACCGAATTCGCGCGTTGAAACCTACGTGGCCGCCCGTCTCGAGATCGAGAATGGACGGTGGGCCGGCGTGCCGTTCTGGATCCGCAGTGGAAAGTGTCTGGCGATCACGGCCACCGACGTGCGCGTCAGACTGAAGCGGCCGGCGAGCGCGCTCTTCGATTCCGATGCGACCGCCCACCGAAACGAATTCCGCTTCGGCTTGAATCCAGATGTGTTTATCGCGCTGACCGCACAGGCCAAGGTGCCGGGCGAAGCGATGATCGGCGAAGACGTGCGCCTTGTCGAACACCGCTGCCTGAGAGACGAGATGGAGCCGTACGAACGGCTCCTCGGCGACGCGCTGCGCGGGGACCGAACGCTGTTCGGGAGCCAAGCCGGCGTCGAGGCCGCGTGGCGTGTCGTGGACCCGATCCTGAAAGACGACGAGCCGGTGTTCGAGTACGACTGCGGAAGCTGGGGACCGGTGGAGGCCGAGCGGCTTGCGGCGGACGCCGGCGGCTGGCTCGAGCCACGCGTCGCCGGGCGATCGCGCGAGCCCGAAACTGTGAGGTCCAGATGACGACGGACCGATCGGGCCTGACCGCGCTTCCGGCATGGCAGGCACTCGAGGCGCATGTCGAGCAGGTGCGCGACCTGCACCTGCGGTCGCTGTTCGCTGACGACCCCTCGCGCGGCCAGCGCCTGGTGGCCGAAGGCGCCGGCTTGTACCTCGACTATTCGAAGAACCGCATCACCGACGAGACGATCCGCCTTCTCGTGGGACTGGCCGACGCCTGCGGTCTGCGCGAGCGTATCGAGGCCATGTTCAGCGGCGACAAGATCAATACGACTGAAGAGCGAGCGGCCCTGCACGTGGCGCTTCGCGCGCCGCGCGGCGCGGCGATCGTCCTGGATGGTGACAATGTCGTGCCGCGTGTGCACGACGTGCTCGATCGGATGGCCGCGTTCGCTGCCGAGGTCAGGGATGGGCGCTGGCGCGGGCACACCGGTCAGCGCATGCGCACCGTCATCAACATTGGGATCGGCGGATCGGACCTCGGCCCGGTCATGGCGTACGAAGCGCTGAAGCACTACAGCGTGCGCGATCTGAACTTCCGCTTTGTGTCGAACGTGGACGGCACGGACTTGGTCGAGGCCACACAGGATCTCGATGCGGCCCAGACACTGTTCATCGTTTCGTCCAAGACGTTCACGACGCTCGAAACCATGGCCAACGCGCGGGCGGCGCGCCAGTGGGTGCTCAACGCGCTCGGCAGCGAACCCGCTGTCGGCCGGCATTTCGTCGCTGTCTCGACCAACGCCGAAGCCGTGGCGAGCTTCGGGATCGATGCCGACCACATGTTCGGCTTCTGGGACTGGGTCGGAGGCCGCTATTCGATGGAGTCCGCGATCGGCCTCTCGACCATGGTCGCAATAGGCCCTGAGAATTTTCGCGGCATGCTGGCTGGCTTCCATGCGATGGATGAGCATTTCCGGACCGCCCCATTCGAGCGCAACCTGCCGGCCCTGATGGGGCTGCTCACCATCTGGTACAGCAACTTCTTCGACGCTTCGACCGTTGCCGTCCTGCCGTATGACCAGTACCTCGAGCGCTTTCCCGCGTACTTGCAGCAGCTGACGATGGAAAGCAATGGCAAGCACGTGACGCGCGAGGGCGTCCGCGTCGACTATCAGACCGGACCGATTTATTGGGGCGAGCCCGGCACGAACGGTCAGCATTCGTTCTACCAGCTGATCCACCAGGGCACGCGGTTGATACCGTGCGATGTCATAGGCTTCGGTCAAACGCTGAACCCGTTAGGCGATCATCACGATCTTCTGATGGCGAATGTCTTCGCGCAGACCCAGGCGTTGGCGTTTGGAAAGACCGCCGGGGAGGTGCGCGCGGAGGACACACCAGAGCGGCTGGTCCCACATCGCACGTGTGAAGGCAATCGCCCCACGAACACCATCCTGGCCGAGCGGCTGACGCCGGAGACACTTGGCGCGCTGGTTGCACTCTATGAACATAGCGTGTTCACGCAGGGGACGATCTGGCACATCGACTCGTTCGATCAATGGGGAGTCGAATTGGGCAAGGTGCTGGCGACGCGGATCGTGCCCGAACTGACAAGCCCTGTCGAACGGGTGCTGACGCACGACAGCTCGACGAACACGCTCATCCGTCGCTATCGCCGAATCAAGGCCCGGACAGGCTGAAGGACAACACGGTCATGAGCCTCGGCTACAACCGGCCGCTCTATCTACTGCCGTTCGATCATCGCCGTTCCTACGTGACTGGTATGTTCAATTTCAAGCCACCGCTGACTGCCAGGGAACACCAGGCCGTTGCCGACAGCAAGCGGGTGATCTACGACGGATTCCGACAGGCGCTTGGCACCGATGTGCCGAGAGCTTCTGCCGCCATCCTCGTCGACGAGGAATTCGGCGTTGACATCCTCCGTGATGCAGTCAAGAGCGGCTACGTGACGGCGCTGTCAACTGAGAAGAGCGGATCGAGCGAGTTCGAGTTCGAGTACGGCGCGGCGTTCGCCGAGCACATCGAAGCCTTCGGTCCGACCTTCGCGAAGGTGCTGGTGCGCTACAACCCGGAGGGCGACGCGACCCTCAATCGGCGCCAGGCGGCGAAGCTCAAACAGTTGTCCGACTACTGCCGGTCAGCAGATCGGCTGTTCATGTTCGAGCTGCTGGTGCCGGCCACGAAGGCGCAGATGGATCGCGTCCACGCAGACAAGCAAGCCTATGAAATGCGAATTCGTCCCGAGTTGACGCTCCAGACCGTCCGAGCGTTGCAGGACGCCGGAGTCGAGCCGGATGTCTGGAAAGTCGAAGGGCTCGATCGCCGCGAGGATTGCGAGCGCGTCGTTGAAACGGTGCGCCGAGACGGCAGGCACGACGTCGGTTGCATCGTTCTGGGGCGCGGTGCCGATCAGGGGAAGGTGGCGAGCTGGCTCGAAACCGCCGCGTCTGTCCCGGGATTCATCGGATTCGCGGTCGGGCGCACGACCTTCTGGGACGCAGTGGCCGACTACGAGGCGCAAAAGGCGAGCAAACAAGAGGCCGCGTCCCGTGTCGCGCAGCAGTACCGGAAGTGGGCGGCCATTTTTGAGCGCGCGCATCCTTCACATACGAGCGCAGCCTGACGTGGCCGGTCAACAAGACGTGCCGAACGTAGTGCGTCTGGTCGTGGCGGACGTTGACGGGACGCTGGTGACGCCCGACAAGCTCCTGACGCCGCGGGCACGTGCCGCGGTTCGCACAATCATCGAGGCGGGAATCGCCTTCACGATCACCAGCGGCCGGCCCCCGCTGGGCATGAAGACGCTGATCCACGACCTGGACCTGCGAGAACCGGTGATCGCATTCAACGGTGGATTGGTCGTGCGGCCGGATCTCTCGATCATTCGCGAACACCTGGTCACCAGCAAAGCCGCACAATCGGTCATCGACATCTTGACGAAGCACGGGCTCGACGTCTGGGTGTACGGTGACAACGACTGGTATGTCACGTCGCGCCACG
>JBOGIR010000438.1:0-9420 GCA_050742335.1 Vicinamibacterales bacterium
ATCGACGACGGCGACATTCGTTCGGTGCGCCGGCTGCTGGCTTCGCTGCCTCCCGGGTGCGGCGCCGCGGCCGACACCCTGACGAGCAAGCTCCGCGGGCCACGCACGATCGCAACCCTGATGGCGCGGGAGCCGCTCGACGTGGAAAGCCTCGACGAAGTGCTGCCGTCGATGTCCATCGAAGGCTACGCCGTGCTGCTCGACGCGTTGATGACATCGGGCAACAGGACGACGAGACGCAAGCTGCTCGACCGGCTCGCACAGACCGGCCTCGACGTGGCTCCGCTCATTGTGGCCCGGCTCGACGATGAACGCTGGTACGTGCAGCGGAACATGTTGCTGCTGCTGGAACGCCTGCGGCGGGTTCCGCCAGGATTCTCGGCGACGCGTTGGACGCGACATCCTGACGCCCGTGTGCGATACCAGGCCATCGTTCTTCAACTGACCCTTCCGCAGGAATGGGAATCGGCGGTTCGCGCCGCCCTCGAGGACCTCGACGGACGCGTCACGCGCCTGGGGCTGCTGGCACTGCAGGACGAGTGTCCGGGCGCGCTGGCGCCGCTGGTCGCGCACGTGGCCATGAATGCACGGATCATCGAAGAGCTGCGCGTCCATGCGGTGCGGGCGCTCGGCACGTCTCGCGAGCGTGTGGCCCTCGACACCCTCCTGCACCTCGTCGACGGTGGACGGAGCGTGCTCGGAAAGCCGAAGTTGGCCTCACACACGCCCATCGTCGTGGCAGCGGTGCGGGCGCTGGCCGACGCCTGGCCGACCAACCCGCGGGCCAGGGACATGCTCGTGCTCGCCCACGGGTCGTCCGACCCTGAAATGCGCCAGGCCGCGCACCGGGCTCGTGTATGAGCGATCCTGCCGGGTTTCTCAACAGCTTCGCGCAGGCGCTCGCCGTCATGACGCTGTATCCCGATGGGCATCCGTCCCGGGAGCGCGCCATCGACGCGGCATATCACATGCTCGACGGACTGATAGACGCAGGCGGGCAACCGTCGTTCACGTTCCTCGAAAGCGAAGTCGTGTACGGCAGGGACCGTCTGCGGGACTTCAAGGAATGGGACTGGGGACACCGCCTGGTGGCCGCGGGCATCCAGCGCCTCGAGTTCGAGAGGAAGGTCAACCGGGACGAGTTCGAGGGCTTCTTGCAGGAGATCCTCGCCAGACTCATGCTGTCGGTCATCGATACGAGCGAGAGCCGGCAGATGCGCCCGCTCGGCATCCGCTTCGGGGCTGTCGGCGTGCAGGGTCAGGCCGAGCACGGGGCGACAACGGCTGAGCCTGCCCTCGCGACGCTGAATCTCACACTGGCCGAAGAGGTGGAGACGCTTCGATGGCTGCAGCACGAGGTCCAGTCGCACGGTGCCATTCCGCTCATCGAGGCGGAGGCCGTCGTTCGGTCGCTCTCGGTGGCCATGCACAGCGATCGGCACGTGGTGCTTCCGCTGTTGCAGCTCAAGGAATTCGACCAGTACACCACAACGCATTCGCTGAACGTCGCCGTGCTGGCGATGGGACTGGCGGAGAGCCTTGGATGCACCCGGAATGAGGTTCGCGGATTCGGCGTGGCCGGACTGCTCCATGACATCGGCAAGATTCGGATTCCCATCGACGTGCTGACCAAGCCCGGGAAGCTTTCCGATGAGGAGCGCCTGATCATCAACCGCCATCCAACCGATGGGGCGCGGATCATCATGCAGAGCGACGAGGCGCTGGAGCTCGCCGCTGTGGTCGCGTACGAGCACCACATCATGCTGAACGGGGGTGGCTATCCCGCCATGCACTACGGCCGGGCGTGCGCGCTGGCGAGTCGCCTCGTGCACGTCTGCGACGTGTTCGACGCGCTTCGCACGAAACGTCCCTACCGTGATGCCTGGGAGTCGGAAAAAGTCCTCGCCTATCTCCTCGAACGTGCCGGTACCGAATTCGATCCCGATTTGGTTGCCGCCTTCATCCGGATGTTGCGCCGCGGAGAAGCCCACGTCAGCGTCATCACTGACGAGCAAGGAGCGGTGAGCAACGCGCACGCGTGAACTCCAGGATCTATATACTTACCCCTTGACGGCGGCCGCTTCACGAAGAGGGGGAGGATCATGGCTCACCGGACGCTCACGCGCAGCTCCGTGGTGCTGGCACTTGGAACCCTGTTTCTGTGGGGCTGTGCGTCAGAACCGCGCGCCGCCGACACGCCGCAGACCGCAGCGCAACAACCAGCCGCGCATTCGGAACAGGCCCTGCTCGAGGATCTGGCGGTGGCCAACCGGATCCTGGCGCGCGAAGCGGCCATCCTGGACGTTCAGGGCCATGTCACCGCACGCAGTCTGGTCAATTCCAATCATTACTACATAGCGCGCTACCTGTCGCCCGGCGGCGTCACGGCAGCCGACTTCATTGAAAACGATCTCGACAGCACCCCGGTTCACGGTCCCCGCAACGACCAGGCTCGCGAGATCTACCTCCACGGAGAGATCTTCAAGGCCAGACCGGACGTGATGGCCGTTGTGCACGCCCACACACCGGAGTTCGTGGCATTCGGGATGAGCTCGGTGCCGCTGTGGAACGGCGAGAGCATGGCGCCGGTGTGGGATATCCGCCAGTTCAACAAGGGCCGTTCGGGCATCGTCAGCACGCCTGCGCTCGGTCAGGCCATGGCGGCGGCGCTGGGCCGCAGCGAGGGCCTCCTGCTGTGGGGGCACGGGATCGCGATGACGGGCGGCTCTGTGAAGGATGTCGTGAGCCGCGTCATCGAGCTGCGCGACAGCGCTCGCCTGCAGCAGGCCACGATTTCGATGGGCGGCGCCTGGAAGCCGCAGGTGAGAAAAGACGATCCCGCCGACAGGAATCGGACGTGGGAACATCTCGAGCGAGCGGTACTCCAGGATACGGGCGGACGTGTGCCCACCTCGCCTCAGCCCGACCCGGCAAAGCCCTCCGATCCCGTTGAAGCCACGACCCGCGATCTGGTCCTCGCGAATCGTATCCTGGCCTCCGAGGAACTCGGGATCCTGGACACACTCGGCCATGTCAGCGTACGGAACCCAGACGCCTCCAGCGCGTATTTCGTCGCGCCTGGCGTGGCAGCGGGCACGGTGACGGCTCGCGACGTTGTCCAACGAACCGCCTCAGGGGATGCCAACGGCCAGGGACTCTCGATTCATGACGAGGTGTACAAGGCGAGACCCGACGTGATGGCGGTGTTGTACGCGCGCACGCCGGAGATCGTCGCGTTCACCGCGGGATTGATCAAGCTTCGTCCCGTGGTGAATGGGGGAGCCTTCATTGCCGACGGGTTGCCTGTGTTCAACATGAGCGGTCTGGATCCCGGGCAACCCCTGCTGGCAAGTCCCGCGCTCGGACGCGGGGTCGCCGAGGCGCTGGGCAAGAAGGCCGGTGTGCTCCTGTCAGGTCACGGCTTCGTGCTGACCGCCGCGTCCATCTACAACCTGGTGGACCGCGCCTACGCGCTGCGCCTGAATGCCAGAATCCAGCAGCAGGCGCTCGCGCTTCGCGGCACGGTGGCGTACCTCAACGAACGGCCGGTCCCCCCGGCCCCGGCGAATGCGGCGGGGCAGAACGCGCCTCTGGGGCCTCCGGAAGGCCGCGCGTGGGTGTACTGGAGTCAGAACGTCTCGCTCGATTGAGGTTGTCGACGGAGACTGTCGAACCGGTTTTTCGCTTCGACAGGCCACGGAGTACAGGTCTTCACTTTCTTCTCTTGTCAGCCTCTATACGAACCCGGCGCCCGGCGCGCCTCACGTCACTTCGGAGGAGTCACCCCGCTGAACCACTTGTACCCGAGCGCGCGGATGCCCTCCACGCTCTCGGTGTTGCCCTCGTGACAGCCCCTTTCCCACAACTCATTCGCATACGGGTCTTTGGTCGCTGCAGGGGGCAGCCTCGATACCGCGGTCAACCCTCTCGGACCGCCGGTCGGACCCGTGCCGGCGCGCCGTTTCGGGAAGTTCATCTTCCAGGGCCTCGTATAGATCGTGGGGTCCTCGATCGTTACCTCGTAGTCGATGGTATTGGCGTCGACCAGCTTCCAGCGCTCGACCATACGCGTGTTCTCGCTGTAGAACTGCCCCGTGCTGTCGAACCACGCCTTGCCGTTGAGACCGGTCACCTCGACCACAAGCGTGTCGCCTTCCCAGCGGCCGCGCGACGTGCCGAACCAGAACTTGACGTTCTGGTTGACAGCCGGACGCCCGTCGGTAGGGACGACGCGATAGCTGTCGGCGCCCATCATGATCACGGCGCCGGGTCTCTGCACGATCTCCTGAGCGTCGAACGCAATGCCCGGCATCCCCTCGAGACAGAACGACGAAGGTGAGACGTGGAGGCGTTCGCCCGACTCGCCGGGCCATCCTCGCCCGAGGCCTGCGAGCAACTCCTTTCGTTTCGCGAGCGCCCACGATGTGTAGGGAACTCTCCCGTCCACTGGATCGGAAACGAAGCTCTCCTGGGCCGGCGTCGTCACATCGACGTACTCATGGTCCTCGAGGAAGCTGGTGCCATCACCACCGGGGCCGCTCCACTTCCCTTGGAGGTCGGGCACGCCGTCGGGCGTCCGCTGCGGCGTGTAGGGCGGGAGCTTCGCCTTCTGGGCCACCCACGTCTTGGCCATCGGGAGTTTCGGCGTGTCCTTCGCCCAGAAGGCCTGTCCTGCCACCTGTTCAGACGTCAGCAGCAGGACCCAGGCGACAACCATCAATGCTGTAACGCCGGCAAGAACTCGACGGCTCACGTGACACCTCGCTCTCTCATGAACCAGCCAACAAATCCGCCGTTGACATCCTCATGGTGGACTTGGACTTGGCTGGGCGCATAGCGGTCCAACTCAGCGCTTCTCGAAGAACGTGGAATTGGGATTGTTCCATTCCTGCTCGAGGAGGTACGCACTGCACTGGTATTCGAGCAGTTCACTATTGCGTTCCTGACGCCGATAGAGCGGCATGCTCATCTTCCACGGCCGCGTAAACACCTTCGGGTCTTCGATCGTGACCTCGTAGAGCATGTGATCGGGGCCCGTCGGCGTATAGCGTTCGACCACGTGCAAGGCGCTGCTATGGAAATTCCCGGCCCGATCGAACCAGGTCAGGTCGTTGAAATGGATCACATCGACGACGAGGGTATTCCCCTCCCAGCGGCCGCGCGAGTCCCCCATCCACCACTCGATCGGCCCGCGCGGATGCGGGTTCGCGTTCATATAGATGTAGCGAATGGTGTGCAGGTACTCGTACAGGATGGAGACCTTGTCGGCCTGCTGCACGATCTGAAACGGGTGCGGCATGTACGTGATGCGGGGCACGCCCGGGAGGTAACACTTGGCCTCTGGATCGAGCGTCGCGCGCTTGGCGAAGTTCTCCTGCTTCCTCTTTAGGGCCGCGGGCTGGTACGGGATGGCGCCCCCTTCCACCACACCGCGCCCGGCGGGCACGCCGAGGCTGGCGCCGTGATCCTCGATGTCCCACGCGGCCGTGTTGAGCGCCTGCCAGACACCCTGCAGGTCCGGGTGCCCATCCTTCGTGCGCGGCGGTGTGTATGGCGACGTCGCCGAGGCCTGCCCCGCCGCAGACGCCGGGGTGAGCAGGCACATCGCCGCCAGGCCGACGATCGCCCCTACGAACCAGTCACGGGCCCTGCCCTTGATATGCCGCACCGGAGACCCTCCCCCTCAGCTGCTCTGCACCGGCCGGGCATCCCGCGAATGCCCCAATTCGGACCGCGCCCCGCCCCCTAACAGTCCGTGGTACAAGTCCCGGCCGGGCCACAGAGGCACAGAGGAATATTTCAAAAAACTCTGTGTCTCCGTTCGGTAAACATAGAGACACGTCCGTCTGATGTCAAGCCACAGTACGGTGTGCTAGCATCGCGCCGGGTAAGGAGAAAGCCTATGCCTACGACCGCCCGACCGGTGTTCCTGTGTGTGGCGACGGCGGTGTCGCTGGTCCTTCCGGTGCTTGTGTACGGCCAGACCTCGCAGAGCGCGCTGGCCGGCGTTGTCAGGGACACGACGGGGGCGGTGCTGCCCGGCGTGACCGTCGAAGCGGCCAGTCCCGCGCTCATCGAACGGGTGCGCTCGGTCACCACCGACTCCTCCGGCGTCTTTCGCATCGTCGATTTGCGGCCGGGCATCTACACCGTCACGTTCACGCTGCCGGGCTTCACCACGGTTCGCGTCGAGAATTTCGAGCTGCGGGCCGATTTCACCGCCACGGTGAACGCCGAGATGAACGTGGGCGAGCTGGCCGAGACGATCAGCGTGACAGGCGAATCGCCGCTCGTCGACGTGCAGAGCACGACGCGCAGCGCCGTCTTTGACAAGGAAGCGCTCGAGAACCTTCCGAACAACCGGCTGATCCAGAGTCTCGCGCAGACGATTCCCGGGGTGGTTGGCGGCCTGAACATCGACGGCCCGGCGTCGCGGAGCCTGTCGGTGCACGGGAGCCGCATCGCGGAAACCAACAGCGCCATCGACGGGATGTCCGATCGGCGCGGGTCGACGGGCGGTCAGGCGGTCACCTTCTACATGAACGAAGGGAGCGTCCAGGAAGTCAGCATCCGCACCGACGGCGGCGATGCGGAGGCGCAGGGCTCGGGCGTCTGGATGAACGCGATTCCGAAGGAAGGGGGCAACACCTTCAACTGGAACATCACGGCGCTCTACGCGAACAAGAGCCTGGCGGGCAGCAACCTCTCGCAGGCCTACATCAACCAGGGGCTGACGGCGGTCAACAGTCTGAACCGCACGTGGGATGTCAACCCGAACGGCGGCGGGCCGCTGATGGAAGACAAGCTGTGGTTCTACGTCGCGTACCGCAACAACGAGATCGACAAGTTCGTCGCGGACCACTATTACAACGCGGACCCCCTGGCGTGGGTGTATGTCCCCGACAAGACGCGCCAGGGCACGGACACGCAGATCCACCGCAACTACGCCGCCCGCCTGACGTGGCAGGCGACGCCGCGCAACAAGCTCAACTTCAGCTACGAGAAGGATCGCCGCATCACGCCGCACCGGCGCGCCGCGTCCATCGTTTCGCCGGAAGCGACCACCTACACGCCGTTTTATCCCAACGCGATCTGGACGGCCGTCTGGCGCGTGCCGGTGAACAACAGGCTCCTGCTCGACACCGGCTTCATGTCCTACGAGCAGGACTGGGACGAGCGGCGGCAGATCAGCCCGAACGTCGGTTTCGACGTGATCTCGGTGACCGAGGATTCAAACGGCCAGGTTTACCGTGCGTCAACCGTCTACGGCCACAACTTCGACAACCCGATCACGCTGCGCTCCTCCGCCACGTATGTGACCGGCACGCACAGCTACAAGGCCGGGTTCATGATGCGCGTCCGCGGCAATGGGCCCACCTACAACAACACGTCGATCAACGGCGACATGAACTTCAACTTCCTCAACGGCGTGCCGCGCCGTGTGACGCTTTTTGCCACGCCCATCGAGCAGCGCAACGACATCAAGACCGACCTCGGCATCTTCGCGCAGGACTCGTGGGCGACCGGCCGCATGACGATCAACTACGGCGTGCGCTTCGACTATCTGAACGCCGCGGTCCCGGAGCAGCACCTCCCCGCAGGGAGGTTCGTGCCCGAGCGCAACTTCGCCGCGGTGAAGAACGTCCCGAACTGGAAGGACATCAACCCGCGCCTCGGCGTGTCGTACGACCTGTTCGGCAACGGGCGAACGGCGGTCAAGGCGACGATTGGCCGGTACATCGCCGGCGGAAGCCTCGCGTCGAACGTCAACCCGGTGAACACGTCGGTCAACACCGCGACGCGCGCGTGGACTGACGCGAACCGCAACTTCTCCCCCGATTGCGACTGGAGCAACCCGGCCACCAATGGCGAATGCGGGCCGCTGTCGAACCTCAATTTCGGCAAGGTCAATCCAACGGCGACGCAGTTCGACAAGGAAGTGCTCGAAGGCTGGGGCGTGCGGCCGTACAACTGGAGCGTCAGTGCGGGCGTCCAGCACCAGATCGCGAACGGCGCGTCGGTGGACGCCGGCTACTTCCGGCGGTCGTACGGCAACTTCAACGTGGTCGACAACCTGCTCGTGAGCCCTGAGGACTACGATCCCTTCTGTATCACCGCACCGCGCAACGACCCGCGGCTGCCGACCGCCGGCGAACAGATCTGCGGTTTCTACGACATCAAGCCCGCCAAGTTCGGCCAGTCACAGAACCTGGTCCGGCTGGCGAAGCACTACGGCGAGCAGACGGAAATCTATAACGGCGTCGATGCGTCGATGACCTGGCGCGTCAGGGGGCTGACGTTGTTCGCCGGCCTCAGCACCGGGCGCATCGTGACCAGTCAGTGCTTCGTCGTCGATGTGCCGGCCGTGTACCTGAACGTGGTGAGCCCGGCGACGCCGACCGCGACGAACCCCCAGAATCCCATGGCCAACTGTGAGGTCGTGCCGCCGTTTCTCACGCAGTACAAGGGGTACGCGGTGTATCAGCTGCCCTGGGGCATGAGCGTCAGCGGCACGTACCAGGCCGTACCGCAGCCGGCCGGCGGCGGCGCGCTCACGTCGATCACGGCCGACTATGTGGCGGCCAACGCGGAGATCCGGCCCTCGCTCGGACGCGACCTCGCCGCCGGTGCAAACGGGACCGCGACGCTCGAGCTGCTCAAGCCGTTTGCGCTGCTCGGCGGACACACCAAGGAGCTCGATCTGCGCATCGGCAAACTGCTCTCCTCGTCCGGCCGGACACGCACGCGGGTGTCACTGGACATCTATAACGTCTTCAATTCGAACGACTGGCAGACGATCACGACGAGGCTCAGTTCGAATGCTGCGGCCAACCGCTGGCAACGGCCGACGCTGATCCTGCAGGCGCGGTATGTCCAAATCGGGACTCAGATCGATTTCTAGGTGGTAGTTGGTAGGTGGTAGCAAGAACTAGAATGTCTGTTGCTACCAGCTACCAGCTACCGACTACCGGCTAGCTCGCACAGGAGGTAGGCATGCGCAAGACAGGTCTTCTCGTAGCTGTGGTGGGGATGCTTCTGACCGCGGTCGCGCCGGTCGTCGCCCATCACGCGTTTTCTGCGGAATTCGACCAGTCCAAGCCGGTCAAGATGTCGGGAGAGATCACCAAGTTGGAGTGGACGAATCCGCACGCATGGCTCCATATCGACGTCAAGGGGTCCGACGGCAAGGTCGTGCCCTGGCGGTTCGAGATGGGAGCGCCGAACGCGCTGCTGCGGGCCGGTTGGTCGAGGGAGGACATCAAGCCTGGCACGGCCGTGACCATCAGCGGATTCCTCGCGCGGGCAGGTGGGCCGGTCGGCAACGCATTCCAGGTCAGGTTACCCGATGGCCGAGATCTGTTTGCGGCCTCATCACTCAAGGACGCCGCCGCGAAGTAGCAGCTAATCGAATGCAGATTT
>JBOGIR010000439.1:0-12967 GCA_050742335.1 Vicinamibacterales bacterium
GCAGTAGGCAGTGGGCAGTAGGCAGTGGGCAGTGGGCCGCCTACTGCCTACTGCCTCGAAACAACTCATCCGCCGCACTCAGGATGATCCACCGGAGCCGTTGAGGATACTGCAGCTCGCGTCCGAGGAAGTCGCGAACGATCGCGGCGGCTTCCGGCGAGCGATGTCCGCCGAGCGCGACGTCGATCCAGCGCGCCGGAAAGAAAATGTCGCCAGTGCGCTGAATCTCGCGCAACAGTTCGAGGCTCGACCTGAGGAGCGTGACGGCATGTGCCGCCCGCAGCGGGTGGTTGAGGTACGCCATCGACTCGAGCACCCACGGCTCCCGCCGCCGATTCTCGACCTCTCGAAAGCGCGCGAAGGCCTGTTCGCGCATCGCGGGATCGGCCGACAGCGCCGGAATGACGAACGCAAAGCGTGCCTTGCGATCGGGATTCTGGATGCGCTCGTGCTGTGTCTCCAGGAGCGCCTGCCACGCCGGCACTTCCCGAACGGCGAGCTCGAGCGCCATCGCAATCTCGTCCGTTTCCGCGAGGATCAGGCCGGGCACTCTTTCGTCGCGTCGCCACACCGCTTCAAGCCACTGCAGGCTGCCCGAGGTGAGGGCGACGTCCCTGAACGCGGCAAACCACGCGGCTTTCGCGCTGGCGGTCGGAGCGCGATCGATGCCCGCACGCAGCATCGACTCGACTGCGGGCGCGCGGCGCGTCCTCTCCTCCGCCGGCACGTGACGCCAGAACGTGCGCGTGGCGTAGCCGAGCACGCGCTGGACGTTCTGCTCGTCGGTTTCGGCGGGCAGCGCGCGGACGACGGCGTCGAGAAACGCGGCCGGGCTGACATGCGATTCGAGCATGTTCTCCCACAGCGCGATCCAGGCGCTGCCTCGCGTCAGCGAATCGCCAACCTCCTCGATGTGATCCAATAAATACCTCTTGCTCGTCTCATCGAGCACGAACAGCCCGTACCCGAGGCCGGCCCCTCCCGGCAGCACGAACAGCGGCGGCGACTGCCCCTCTGCCTCGCGGACCCTGGTTGCGCGGCTCGTGACGTACACCGGCAGCTCCCGCACGCGGTCCGGATAGCCAAGCGCGACGCGCAGCCGCTGCGGCCACACCAGTCCGCGACGGAGCGGATCGGTCATGGTGAGCGTCAGCCGCGCCACACGGCCACGGCTCGTGCGCGAGGTGACAGTGAACTCCGGACGTCCGCGCTCTTCGACCCACGCGCGGCTCCACGCCGCCACGTTCTCGGGCGTGCGCGCGTCCAGAATGCGCACGAGATCGAGCCACGTCGCATTGCCGAACGCGTAGGTCTTGAGGTACTCGCGCAGCCCGTCGCGGAAGGCCGTCTCGCCCACGATCGCCTCGAGCTGCCGCATGACGATCGGCGCCTTCTGGTAGATGATGGCGCCGTAGAGCTGACCGGCTTCGTCGAGGTTGGCGAGCTCCTGGCGGATGGCGTTCGCGCCCGCCGTGCGGTCAACCTGATAGGCGCCAGGATAATGGGCGAGCAGAAACCGCAGGTTGTGATTCACCTGCGGAAACGACGGGTTCACGACCTTCGCCGCCATGAAATTCGCGAACACCTCTTTCATCCACACATCGTTGAACCACCGCATCGTCACGAGATCGCCGAACCACATGTGCGCCGTCTCGTGCGAAATCACGCTGGCGCGATCGAGCATCTGGTTCTGCGTGGCGGACTCGTCCAGAAGCAGGCTCGCAGCGTTGTAGAGAATGGCGCCGGGATGCTCCATGCCGCTGAACTGAAACGACGGAATCGCGACGACATCGAACTTGCCGAACGGATACGGGATGCCCGTGTAGTCTTCGAGCCAGGCCAGAGCGGCCGCGTGCAGGTCGAACACCGCGTCCCGGTTGCGGGCCACCTTCGCGGCGTCCGTTTCGCGGTGAAACATCCTGAGCTCGCGCCCGTTCCGGGGTGCCGTTTCGACAGAGAACCTGCCAGCGACGAAGGCGAACAGGTACGTCGAGATCGGTTCCGTTTCGGCAAACCGCACGCGCGTGTGCCGGTCGCCAGGTTCGGACGCGACAATGGCCCCGTTGGAGACGGCCTCCCAGCCGGCGGGCACATCGAGCGTCAGCGCATAGCGCGCCTTGAGATCCGGCTGATCGAAGCACGGAAACGCCAGGTGCGCGCGCGCCGGCACGAACAGCGTGTACAGGAACTCGCGGTCGCGATTGAGCGGCTCGTTGCCCGCGACGAACTCGATGGTGACTTCGTTGTCGCCGGCCCTGGTGGCCTCCGCCCCGATCGTCAGGTGACCGTCGGCGAAGGCAAACGGGACCTCGGTCCCCGCAACCCGCAGGCTCCGGATGTGGTCGCGCGGCTGCGCGAAGTCGAGCACCACACGACGGGGGGCGCGCAGCCTGAATCGCACGACGACACGGCCGTGCACCGGTTCCTGAACGTCGTTCGGGACGATGAACGCCAGTTCGTAGCGGAGCGCGCCGATCGCCTCCGCCCGCTCCCGCGCGAGGGTGTCGGAAATACCGCGCCTGGGGAGGTCCGCGTAGGTCTGGCTCGTCAGTATGGTCGCCAGTAACAGGGCCGCCATGAAGTGACGATATATCACCTGCGCACTCCACTAAAATGCACACTGTGCGGGGCCGGACACAGGGCGGACGGTTGATGCTTGCGCTGGCGCTCGGGGGGGGCGTCGCGATGGGCGTCATCGGCCCCGCGGCGCAGGAGCCGGCGGTCGTCCGGGGACGAGTGGACATCGGCATCCCGGTCGCCACGCGCCGGCCCGCGTCGGCCTATCCCACACGGTCGGTGCCGGCCCCGAAGCTGGCGCCCGAGTCGGAGCGGCGCAACGTGGTCGTCTACGTGCGGAATGCGTCGCCGCAGGCCGTTGCGCCGGCGCGCGCGTCCATCCGCCAGCACAACGAGACCTTCACGCCACGCGTGGTGGCCGTGACCGTGGGATCCGAGGTCGACTTTCCGAACGACGATCCCATCTACCACAACGTGTTCTCGCTCTCGCGCGCGAAGAACTTCAACCTGGGTCGCTATCCGCGCAGCGAAACGCGGCGCGTCCGGTTCGACAAGCCGGGTGTCGTCAAGGTGTTTTGCGAGATTCATTCCCACATGAGCGCGACCGTCATGGTGTTCGATCACCCGTGGTTCGCGGTCCCGGACGAGGCGGGTCGGTTTCAGCTCCCGCCCGTGCCGGCGGGGGATCGGCAGATTACGGCGTGGCACGAACGGCTGGGCGACACGACGGTCAGCGTACGCCTCGAATCGGGCCGGGCACTCGAGACCGATTTCACACTCCCCGTACCTGAAAAGTGAGAAGGCCTCCGCGGCTCGTCGCCCGGACGCTGGCGGTAACGTTCGTCACGTCGAGGTGATTCTGTCGGCTGTCTTCGTCGTGCTGCTGGTGGGCCTCCAATTCGTGTGAGATGCTGACGGTGATGCGTGTCACGTCTGCGTTCCGCCGGAGCTCGTGGCTCGGCATCGTCCTGTGCCTGTCGGTGGCGCAGCCGCTCCCGGCGCAGGAAGCGCGGCCGTCGGCGGTGGCAATCGACACGGCCGCGTCCTTCGATGAAAGCGTCGATTTCAACGGCAACTACCTGACAGGCTTGAGCGTGGATGCGGTCGTCTCGGTCGGTCTCGGTCGCGGACTCGAGGGGATCATCTGGCCGATCGCGCAGCGGCTGGGATCGGGGCAATGGAATCGCGACCTCTGGATTGCGTCGGTGCGGTACGAGCGGGCAGGACCCATCGGCCTGAGAGTCGAGGGCGGGCTGGTGCCGTCCCCGGTCGGCCTGGCGAACCTCATCGGCCGGCGGCCGCATCTCAATCCGACCATCGCGCAGCCCTCCTCGCTCTTCAGCGCGTTGCCCGTACTCGAGCCGCAGGGGCCGCGCGCCAACTTGCTTGGCGCGGTCTATCCGTTCGGCGCACAGGTCACCGTGTCCGGCCGGCACTGGGACAGCCATGTGGCCGTGATCGACACGTCCCCCCTTCGGCGGCGCCGCATCCTGTCACGCACGAACCCGCCCCGAT
Source organism: Vicinamibacterales bacterium (assembly GCA_050742335.1). Lineage (GTDB taxonomy): Bacteria > Acidobacteriota > Vicinamibacteria > Vicinamibacterales > UBA2999 > DATCJA01. The sequence continues at coordinate 4,033 of JBOGIR010000439.1, forward strand.
TCACGAACGTGGTCATTGGTGGCGGCGTCACGCCGGTGGTCGGGCTTCGCATCGGCGCATCGGTCACGCACGGCGGCTGGTTGCGGGCGGGGGAAAGTCCCACGGCGACCGCTTCTCTGGACGCGACCATCATCACCGTCGAGTCGGAGTTCTCCGTGGCGCATACGAAGCTGGCTGGGGAATGGGTGCGAGATCTGATCGACACCAGCACCGGCGAACACGTGGCCTCGGGATGGTTCGTCCAGGGGCAGCAGACGCTCGCGCCGCGATGGTTTGTCGCCGGCCGCGTCGAGCGACTGTCGTCGCCGCTGGTGACGCCGTTGGTGGTTCAGCAGCAGCGGCTGGCGGGAGTGGAAGAAGTGCTCGGCTTTCGACTCACGCCCGAAATCACGCTCCGCCTCGGCCATCGCGCGCGCCGCGGGTTCGGGCGGCCCGGGTACGATCACCAGGCCGCCGTCTCGATCGTGTGGTGGAGGCGATGGATCTAACCGGTCACTTCGGAGGAGTCACCCCGCTGAACCACTTGTAGCCGAGCGCGCGGATGCCCGCCACGCTCTCGTGGTTGCCCTCGTGACATGCCGTTTCCCACAGCTCATTCGCATATTGGTCCTTGGTCGCCGCAGGGGGCAGCCTCGACACCGCGCTCGAGCCTCTCGGACCGCTCGGACCCGTCCCGGCGCGCCGCTTCGGGAAGTTCATCGTCCATGGTCTCGTATAGATCGTGGGGTCCTCGACCGTCACTTCGTAGTCGATCGTGTTCGCGTCCGTCAGCCGCCATCGTTCCACCATGCGCGTGTTCTCGCTGTAGAACTGTCCGGTGCTGTCGAACCACCCTCTGCCGTTGAGACTGGTCACCTCGACCACCAGCGTGTCGCCGTCCCAGCGGCCGCGCGAGGTCCCGAACCAGAACTTGGCGTTCTGGCTGATGGCCGGACGCCCGTCGGTGGGGATGACGCGATAGGTATCATCGCTGAGCATGATGACGTAGCCGGGCTTCTGTACGATCTCCTGAGCGTCGAACGAGAAGACGGGCGCGACATTGAGACAAAACGACCCAGGCGACGCGTGGAGCCGCTCGCTCGACTCGCCCGGCCACCCTCGTCCGAGGCCGGCGAGCATCTCCTTGCGCCTCGCGAGCGCCCACGGCGTGTAGGGGACGTTCCCGTCCGGCGGATCGGACACAAAGCTTTCCTGGGCCGGCGTCGTCACATCGACGAAGTCATGCTCTTCGAGAAAGCTATTGTTGTCACCGCCGGCGCCGCTCCAGACGCCCTGGAGGTCGGGCACGCCGTCCGGCGTCCGCGGCGGCGTGAAGCGCGGGAGCTTCGCTTTCTGGGCCACCCACGTTCTGGCCATCGGGAGTTTCGGCGTGTCCTTCGGCCAGAAGGCCTGTCCGGTCGCGATGTCCGGCACCAGGAACCAAAGTGCAACCGACAGTGCCGTCACGACGGCAGCAACAGGACGACTCACGTGACACCTCAGCTTTCTCATGCGCCCCCCGGAAAGAAGACTCGCTCGACGAACCAGTAGGTACCGGCCGCAATCACGACGAGCGAACCGGCCCACGCCACACGATATCCTACGACCGTGCTGCGCCGGCGGACAAGGCTGAGCGCGGTCGTGACCAGCACCACCACCGCGAGCTGCCCGATTTCCACCCCGAAATTGAACGAGAAGAGCGACCATCCGAGCGCCTCCGCCGGCAGGCCGAATTCGCGCAGTACGTTGGCGAAGCCAAAGCCGTGAATCAGCCCGAAAAACAGCGCCGCCCAGCCGCGCAGGTCGCGGCCGCTGCCGCGGACGAGGTTGTCCGTACCGACGAACACGATGCTGAGCGCAATCGCAGGCTCGATGATGCGCGGCGGCGGAATGACGATGCTCAGCGCCGCCAGCGACAGGGTGATGCTGTGGCCGAGGGTGAACGCCGTGACGATCTTCACCAGCGTTCCCCATGTGCCGCCGAGCAGCAGCAATCCGATCAGGAACAGGATGTGGTCGGGCCCGATGAGGATGTGGTGGATGCCGGCGGGAATGAAGGTCTGCATCACCGCCAGCGCACCTTGTGTCGTGCCGGTGTAGTACGCGTATTCGCCGCTGTCGGCGTTGAAGATCATCTGTTGCCGAAGCTCGCCGTTCTCGTAGACGTTGATGAACGTCTGGTGGATCGGATCGTACGGGAACATGCGAGTCCGGATCCGGAGCACACCGGGCCGAGGGCCCGTCACCCGGAAGCGGAGCACTACGGCATGCCGGTCGGCCGCTGGCTCCAACGCGAGCCACTCAATCGTCTGGGCGACGTCGGTCCTGAACTGCAGCCGAGGCTCGATCAACGCAGCAACCCGATCGCGCAGTCTCCCGGCTTCACCCGGCTCGAGCAGCCGATCGGCCGGCTCGATCCCCAGGTCATGCGCCACGTCGACGACGTGCAGGACGAGGGTGCCGTCGACGGTGTCCTCGCGGATGACGAGGTCGAGAAAGCTGAACGGTGCCGGATGGGCTGACGCCGTCCGTGGATTGGCCAGCAGCGCCGAGAGCATCGCTAACACGAAAAGAGCCCGGTGCGGCATGAAGCAGGCATTCTAACTGGTCTGCTCCGGTTCACTCCACTCTGCGAAGCATGAAGCACTTCAAGTAGTACGTTTCCGGGACGCCGACGAGTACCGGGTGGTCGCGGCCCTGCATCCGCTTCTCGACGATCGTCACCGGCGCGTGGCTGTCGACCGACGCTTCGTGCAGTATGGCGGCGAACATCTCTTCGTTGACGTTGTACGAGCAGCTGCACGTGATCAGGTATCCACCGGGCGACAGCAGCCGCATCGCGCGGAGGTTGATCTCCTTGTAGCCGGCGAGCGCGTTCGGAATGGACGCCTTGTTCCGGGCGAACGCCGGCGGATCGAGCACGATCGTGTCGTAGCGGGCGGCGGCGCGTTCGAGCCGCCGCAGCTCGTCGAAGGCGTTGGCCTCGCGCGCCTCGAAGTGCGGCACACCGTTCCGCTCGGCGTTGGCGCGGAGGCGCGCGACCGCATCCGGCGAGACGTCGATCGCCTCGACCTGCGAACAGTGACGCGCCAGGCGCAGCGCAAATCCGCCGTGGTAGCTGAAGCAGTCGAGCAGGCGGCCTCGCGCGTAACGCGCGGCCGCGTCGCGATTCTCGCGCTGGTCGAGAAACAGGCCGGTCTTCTGCCCTCTTCGAAGGTCCACGATGTACTCCACGGGACCTTCCCGTACAACGACTGATTCCGGCACGTCGCCGTACAGAACCTCGACGGTCCGTTCGAGGCCTTCGAGCGTGCGGACCTTGGGGTCGTTGCGCGCCAGAATGCCTGCCGGCGCGGCCAGCTCGACGAGCAGGGTGGTGATCGAGGGCAGCAGACGGTCCATTCCCTGCGACAGCGCCTGGACGACGAGGTAATCGCCGTACCGGTCCACCACGAGCGATGGAAGCAGGTCGGCCTCTGCGTGAACCAGCCGGTACGCCGTGGCATCGAGCGCCAACGACGTCCGAAAACCCAGCGCATGCTGAAGCCGCGTGCGGAGCAGCGGCAGATCCGCGGCGAGATCGCCGCGCGTGAGCATGCGGATCGGAATCTGCGAGCGATCGCTGAACAGCGCGCTGCCGATCGTGCGCCGGCGCGGACCCAGGACCTGAACGATCTCACCGCCTGCGGCCTGAACGTCGACGACATCCGCGCGGTACACCCACGGATGTCCGTCGCGCACGCGCTGCTCGCCGCGTGCGGAGATCGTGACGGTGGGAGACATCATGCCAAGTGCAAAGTGGAAAGTAGAAAGTAGAAAGTAAGTGTAGGTCGAAGACCTACTCTGAAACTTACTTTCCACTTTGCACTTTGTACTTTCCACTTCTCTCCTTTGGTACAATTTCATCCCTATGTCCAACACCGCCGTCTCGCCGATGCAGCGTGCCCTCGCGGACATCGACCCCGACGTCGCACGCGCCATCCGCAACGAGACCAGGCGCCAGGCCGAAGGGCTGGAGCTCATCGCGTCGGAGAACTTCGTCAGCAACGCCGTCCTCGAAGCGGCCGGATCGGTGATGACGAACAAGTACGCGGAAGGGTACCCGGGCAAGCGGTACTACGGCGGCTGCGAGTTCGTCGATGTCGCCGAGTCGCTGGCGATTGCACGGGCGAAGGCGCTGTTCGGCGCCGAGCACGTCAACGTGCAGCCGCACTCGGGTGCCCAGGCCAACATGGCCGTCTACCTGGCGCTGCTCAAGCCTGGCGAGACGGTGCTCGGGATGAACCTCGCCCATGGCGGGCATCTCACCCACGGCCACCCGCTGAATTTCTCGGGCAAGCTCTACACGATCGTCCCGTATGGCGTCCGCAAGGATGACGAGCGGATCGACTACGAGGAACTCGAACGGCTCGCCCACGAACACACACCCAGAATGATCATGGTCGGCGCCAGCGCCTACCCGCGCGTCATCGACTTTGCGCGCATCAGCGCGGTGGCCGCCGCGGTCGGCGCGCCGATGGTCGTGGACATGGCGCACATTGCCGGGCTGGTGGCAGGCGGCGTACATCCGAGCCCGGTGCCGCACGCTGATTTCGTGACGTCGACCACACACAAGACGTTGCGCGGGCCGCGGGCAGGCCTCGTGTTGTGCCGCGAGCAATACGCCAGGGATCTCGATCGGGCGGTCTTCCCTGGTGTCCAGGGCGGGCCCCTGATGCACATTGTTGCGGCGAAGGCGGTGTGTTTCAAAGAGGCCATGGAGCCCGCGTTTGCCGCCTATCAGCGGCAGATCGTGGCCAACGCGCAGCGCCTCGCGGCATCGATCGGCAGTCACGGGTTTCGTCTCGTGAGCGGCGGCACCGACAACCACCTGATGCTCGTGGACGTGTTCTCGCGGGGCCTGACCGGCAAGGCCGCGGAGGCCGCGCTCGGCAAAGCCGGCATCACGGTGAACAAGAACGCCATTCCCTTCGACCAGAATCCGCCGATGGTGGCGAGCGGCATCCGCATCGGCACCCCGGCGGTCACCACGCGCGGGATGGGCGAAGGGGAAATGGACCTGATTGGCGATTTGATGGCCCGCGTGCTGCGCGCTCCGGATGACGAGCGAACGCTGAGCGCCGTGAAAGGCGAAGTGGAGCGCTTGTGCCGCAGGTTCCCGCTATACCCTGAAAGACAATGATCCATTCGGATCGTTCGGATCGTTCGGAACGTTCTCAGTTGCAGCGTGCGGTCTGCGCGGTGTTTACCGACCATGGCACGCTCGCGCGCGTCCTCGAGGGCTACGAGCCGCGAGAGGGACAGCGGCACATGTCGGAGGCGGTCGCCTCGGTCATCGAGAACGGCGGTACGCTGCTGGCCGAAGCAGGAACGGGCACCGGCAAGACGCTCGCCTACCTGGTGCCCGCCATTCTCAGCGGACGCCGGGTCCTGGTATCCACCGGCACCAAGAATCTCCAGGAACAGATCTTCTTCAAGGACCTGCCGCTGCTGCAAAAGGCCCTCGGCACGCCGTTCACCGCCACGTTGATGAAGGGGCGCGGCAATTACCTGTGTCTCCACCGATGGGAGCTGTATCGACAGGCGTCCGAATCGGCCGGCACGTTCGAATCACTCGGAATGTTCGAACGAGATCGATCCGAACGGTCCGAACGATCTGTGTTCCTGCCCATCATCGACGCCTGGGTGAAGACAACCGAGACGGGCGACCGCGCCGAGCTTCGAGATCTCCCGGAAGACGTCCCCCTCTGGAAAGAGATTGCCGCGGAGGCAGACACGTGCCTCGGCACGGAATGCCCGCACTATGACGACTGCTTCGTCACGCTGATGCGGCGCCGCGCCGCCGAGTCGGATGTCGTCATCGTCAATCACCACCTGTTGTGCGCGGACGCGGCGGTGCGGCAGAGCGCATACGGGGAGGTTATTCCGACCTGTTCGACGCTCGTCGTCGATGAGGCGCATCAGCTCGAGGACGTCGCCACGCAGTACTTCGGCTGTTCGGTGAGCGCGTTTCGCGTCGACGATCTCGTGCGTGACGGCGGGCGGCTGTTGTCGGCGGACGCGGCGCGGACCTGTGGCATTCGCGACATCGAGGACATCACGCGCGCGCTCGCCCGCGTATCGGACCGCTCACGATTCTTCTTCAGCGGCCTCGCACTCGACCCTTCTCTGAAGACCGCGAATGGAGCGGAGACACGCGTCCGGTACACGGCCGACGGGCTCGCCGGCCATGTCGAGGAGGGCGCGGCTCTGGCCGGCGCGCTCGACGGCCTCGAGGCAACACTGGCCCTCGCCGCCCAGCGCCCGGCAGCCCGGGCGGACGGGAATCCCGCCCCTGACACCGCGAACCCGCTCGACCTCGCCGATGCGCTGGCCGCGCTGCAGGGGAGGGCCGGCGAGCTCGCCACCGACCTCCGATTCCTGATGCGGGCGGCCGATCCGGACTTCGTCTACTACGTCGAGTCGCGCAAGAGCCGGCCCTTTCTTCGCGCATCGCCGATTGACGTGTCGCGCATCGTCCAGGACGCGCTGCTCGATCGCATGCGTGCCACCGTGCTGACGTCGGCCACGCTGGCCGTCGAAGGGTCGTTCGCCTACGTGAAGCGACGTCTCGGCATCCGGCACGCCGAGCAACTGCGGGTTCCGTCGGAGTTCGACTACACGAACCAGGCGCTGCTCTACCTGCCGCGCCGCGTCCCGTCTCCGAAGGGGTCGGCGTTTGCTGAAGCCGCGGCGCGGGAAGTGGTTGAGATCGTCAAGCGTTCGCGGGGCCGCGCCTTCGTCCTCTTCACCAGTTACGGCGTGCTGCGCAGCGTTCAGCCCCTCGTTGAAATGGCGCTGCCGTACCCGATTCTCGTCCAGGGCACCGCGCCGCGAACCGAGCTCATCGATCGGTTCCGAACCACCCCCAATGCAGTCCTCCTGGCCACCTCCAGCTTCTGGCAGGGGGTCGATGTCGTCGGCGAGGCGCTCAGCTGCGTCGTCATCGACAAGCTGCCCTTTGCGTCGCCGGCCGATCCGGTCACGGCAGCGCGGATCGAGGCGATCAACGCGCAAGGCGGCGACGCGTTCGCCGAGTACCAGGTTCCGCTCGCCATCCTCGCCCTCCAGCAGGGACTGGGCCGGCTGATTCGCCATCGCACGGATCGCGGCGTGCTGGCCGTGCTGGACCCACGGCTTCGGACGATGGGATACGGCCGCCGGTTCCTGGCATCGCTGCCGCCAGCGCCGGTCACCCACGACCTCGATGCAGTGGAACGGTTCTTCGTATAGACTTACGAGTAACAGTCACATTTTTTCGGGAGGTTTTTCATGCGGACTTATCTGATCCGCGGATTTCTGGCGCTTTTGGTGGTGTTCGCCGTGTCGGCCCCGGCGGCGGCGCAGAGCGTCATCAGAGGCAAAGTCGTTGATGCGCAGGGCAAGCCGGTGGAAGGGGCCGCGGTGACCATCGAGGCGACCGAGTCCAACCGCCGGGCCCAGGTGAAGACGAACCGCAACGGCGAGTTCATGCAGATCGGACTCCCGTCAGGGCGCTACAACGTCACCGCGGTGAAGGACACCCTGAAGCAGGTGCTGCCCGCCACTATCTCCCAGGGCAATCCGGTCGAGCTGAGCTTTCAGCTCTCCCCGGCGAGCGGTGTGACGGCGGAGCAGGCGAAGGCACAGGCCGAGACGCAGGCGATGGCGCAACAGGCCATCGACGCCATGCGCGCCGGCCGCGACGACGAGGCGATCCAGAAATTCAACGAGATCGTCACGAAGATCCCGACGTGCAGCGACTGCTTTTACAACCTCGGCGTTGCCTACTCCAAGAAGCAGCAGTATGCGGAAGCGGAGAATTCCTTCACGAAGGTGACGGAGCTGGCGCCGAACAACGCCGACGCGTACACGGGGCTCGCCAACGTCTACAACGCGCAGAAGAAATTCGACCTCGCGCAGCAGGCCAGCGCCAAGGCCGCAGAGCTGGCTGGAGCGAGCGGCGGCGGCGGAAGCGCCGAAGCCGTCTACAACCAGGGCGTGATTCTCTGGAACGCCGGGAAGTTCGCTGAAGCCAAGGACCAGTTCGAGGCAGCGGTGAAGGCCGACCCGAACATGGCGATGGCGCACTATCAGCTCGGCATGGCCAACCTGAACCTCGGCCAGATTCCGGCCGCACGGCAGGCGTTCGAGGCGTACCTGAAGGTTGACGCGAACGGTCCGAAAGCCGCCGAGGTCCAGACGTTTCTGAAACAACTGCCGCAGTAGGAAAGGCTTTAGGCTTTAGGCTTTAGGCTTTAGGCTGTGAGTGGCCAAAGACCCAGAGCCCAACGTCTAAAGCCATGTCTTCAATCGCCGGCCGGCTGACCGAGGTCCGTTCGCGCATTGCCGCGGCGGCCCGGTCGGGCGGGCGCGACCCCTCGTCAGTCCGTCTCGTCGCCGTCTCCAAGACCTTCTCGCTCGATCAGGTGCGCGACGCGTATGCCGCGGGGCAGCGCGATTTCGGCGAAAACCGCGTGCAGGAAGCGCTCGAGAAGATTCAGGAGTCGGGCAACCTCGACATCACATGGCATCTCCTCGGCCACCTACAGACGAACAAGGCCAGGCGGGCCGCCTCGGCCTTTGCCACGATTCAGTCCGTGGACAGTCTGGAGTTGCTTCAGAAGCTCGACGCAGCCGCCGCAAGTGCCGGCACGACACCGCAGCTCCTCATCCAGGTGGATCTCGCGGATGAAGCCACGAAGTTCGGCGTGCGCCCGGAAGATGTGCCGCCGCTCCTGGAAGCGGCTGCCGCGCTGCGCTCCGCGCGGGTGGTGGGATTGATGACGCTGCCGCCGATTCCCGAGGAGCCGGAAGATGCCCGTCCCTGGTTCAAACGGCTGCGCGAGCTGCGGGACGAGTGGCTCGCCGCCGGGGTTCCCGCCGGCATGCTGCGGGAGCTGTCGATGGGCATGAGCGGCGACTTCGAAGTCGCCGT
>JBOGIR010000440.1:0-6869 GCA_050742335.1 Vicinamibacterales bacterium
ATCCTCTACCAGTTCAACCGGAAGTGGCGGAACATCTGGACCGACGGCCGGCCCCTCCCCAAGGTAGACGACTTTCTCGACCCGCGATTCTGGGGCTATTCGGTCGGCCGCTGGCAGGACGACTACACCTTTGTGGCGGAGACGGTTGGACTGGACGAGCGCACGTGGCTCGACAATGTCGGCCGCCCGCACAGCTTAGACGCGCGGGTCGAAGAACGGTACTTCCGCCGGGACGCCGTCCACATCGACGTGACCATCACCATCGACGATCCCACGTACTACTCGAAGCCGTGGATCGCGCTCGACCGGCTGCCGCTGCGGCTGCAGCCAGACACCTTCGACATTCGAGAAATGGAGTGCTCGCCGAGCGAATTCGCGAGGTACACCAAGGAGTTCGCCGAACCGGCAGCCGGAGTGCAGACACCAGCTCCGCGGTAGGGTATTCCGTGCCCTCCGTGTGCCTGACGATGGCCAAGAGTCGTGGTCAACTACCTCATCCTCATCGGATCCGTCGACGTGCTGCACCAGCTGTACGGTGCGGTCGTCGTGCCGCAACAGGTGATCTCCCAACTCAGACCACGTCGCTACGACGATCTCCGGTGGGATACAGAAATCTGACCCTCCGGGGAACGGGTAGGTGTATAAAGCCGTGATACGCGGATTTCGGGTGCAGGAGGAGTGAACATGTTCCGTTCTGTTGTGGCCGGTGCGCTGGTGTTGGTGTCGGCGGTGATGGCGGGCGCGCAGACCGCCCCGCAAGAGCCAGGCCCACTGGACAATCTGGTGCCGACGCCGAGACCCGGGACGAGTCCTGTCCAGGCGGACGCTGGGGTTGCCCCCCAATGGCGCCGGGCGATGCGCGAGAAGTACGCAGGCAAGTTCCCTGGTCCCGCGCCGCGCACGCCGGAGGGCAAGCCCGACTTGAACGGCATGTGGGTCGCGGAGGGCACGCCGGAGCGACCCGCACTGACGCACCTGGCGCTCACGCTGTTGGAGGATCGTCACAAGACCAACAACAAGGACTTCCCGTATTCCGTCTGCCTGCCGTTTGCCCCGGTGCCCACTGATGGACTCTGGGTGGTGATGCACAATCGGACACAATTGGTCACGCTCTTTGAATTCCCACCGAATTACCGGCTGGCGTTTCTTGATGGCCGGCCACATCCGCCGGACCTCGAGCCGACATGGATGGGGCATTCGATTGGGAGGTGGGAGGGCGATACGCTGGTCGTGGACTCGATTGGATTCAATGACAAGTCGTGGTTCGGCATCAGCTCGCTGCCACACACGGCGAACATGCGTATCAGGGAACGGTGGACCCGCACGACGTTGGGCACCATGACCGTGGAACTGCTGCACGACGACCCCGAGACGTTCGTGAAGCCGTGGAAGGTCGTCTACACGTTGGTGCTCGCGCCCGACGAGAACCTGATGGAAAACATCTGCGAGAACAACAGGTTTCCGCAGCTCTCAGCGGGACAGAATCCCTGAGAGATCCCGTCTCCGGACGGTAAGCCGAAGCGGCGTCCTGGTCAGCGCGAAGCAGGCATGCGAGCCTTCAACGCCGGAACATCGTCGGATGTGATTCCCGGGTACCTCTTGAGCCCGATGCTGTAAAGAACCTGCGAGTCCCTCTCGCCTTCGAAGCAGGCGTCTTCCAAGATCTCGAAACCGACCGTCGTGTGCCGCGTCAACATGAACGCGATCGTGAACGGTCGGGTGTACACAAGCGGGTCGTCCACGGTGGCCCCGTAGGCGATCGTGTGCTGATCGAGCATCGTGAAGCGCTCGGTCACGGTCGCGGCGTCGGTATAGAACGTACCGCGTCGGTCCAGAAACACGCGGCCGTTGTGGTTGGTCGTTTCGACCACCAGGGTGTTGCCTTCCCACCTGCCACGCGCGTCCCCCAGCCAGAGCCGGATGTTCTTTCCGATATGCGGACGGTTGCCCATGGTGATGACGCGAAACGCGTGCGCCTCTTCGGACAGGATCGCGACGTGCTCGGGCGTCTGAAGAATCTGGTAGGCCGGCCCCTCATACATATGACGCGGCACGCCCGACAAGAAGCAGTGCACGTTCTGGTCGATGTACTTGGCTTCGTTCTCTTTTCTCTGGACTTCCGCCCAGGGCTGCAGCGGAAGTTTTCCATCCGGGGGGTCGACCACCAGGCTTTTTCCCGGCTTTCCGGCCCTGACTCCAAGGCGCGCGGCGTTGTCCCAGGGATCTTCGAGGTCTTCTTTCGCCTCGGTCCTGTGACGCCAGTAGCCGCTGAAGTCAGGTCTGCGGTCCGCGGTGCGAGGGGGATCGAACGCCGTCGCCTTGTCCTGGGCACATCGCCAGAACAGCGCCGGGTCGTCGGATGCGCACGTGTGTTCCGGCTCGGACGCCTGCTGCCCCGGCGCGGCGGCCGTGCCCGGGGTCCCGGCCTGGGACACCTGGCCGGCGACCGCTCGTGGTGGCAGCACCAACACCGCGGCAGCCGCAGCCGCTGCGACGGTCAACGTGAAGCATCGACTGCTCATCTCACGCCTTCCTGATCATCATTCATTACGCCGCGCGCGCGCCTCAGCGGATGTGTCCGCCCGGCGGCAATCCACTCGGCACGCGTGCGGGGATCGTCCGGTCGAAGTTCGTGTCGGTCAGGGCGTTCAGAAACGCGATGATGTCCGCCATCTCGCCTGCGCTCATGTCGTCGATGCGCCGGAACTGGCCCGACACGCGCGCGATGGCGTTGTCGTTTCTCCCGCGATCGCGGTCCCGCTCGTTCGACACGTTGGGGTTCTCCGAGCGGCCGTTGTCATAGAAGCGCAGCACATCCTGCAGCGTGGCCAGCATGCCGTTGTGCATGTAGGGCGCCGTCAGCGCCACGTTCCGCAGCGAAGGCGTGCGGAAGCGGAACCGTCCCGCTCCGGCGTCGGCCTGCGCGAGCAGCGGATGCTCGGGCACCCCTTCTGCGTGGTGATCGAAGTCCGAGAACATCGGACCGTCGTGGCAGCGGTCGCACCCGACCTCGTCAAACGTCTCGAGGCCGCGCTGCTGCTGCGCTGTCAGCGCGTTGAAGTCTCCCGCGCGGAAACGATCGAATGGGCTGTTCATTGCCACGAGCGAGCGCTCGAAGGCGGCAATCGCGTCGCCGATCCGCGGGCCGTCGACCCTCGTGCCGGGTCCAAAGGCCTCCTGGAAGAGCGCGACGTACTCGGGAACCTTCGTGATTCGTGCAACAACCGTGTCCACCGCCTCGGCTTCCGGATAGGCATGGCCCCGCATTTCTTCGAGCGCCTTGATCGGCTCCAGTGCCTGCGTCTCCAGACTGCGTACCCGGCTGTCCCAGAACATCGGCGCCCGCGCCTGGTTGACCGTGAGCGGCGTGCCGTCGAATCGCCGTCTGCCCCGGCGATCGCCATCATCGTCATCGTCGTCATCGTCGTCATCGTCCACGCCGTTGAAGGCGACGTTCAGAATCGTCGGTGAATTGCGCTTCACCACGGGAATCTGTCCCCTCGACACATCGACGCGCTTCGATCCCAAGCCGACCGAGCCGGTGCCCCTCGACAGGTCGCGGCCGTCCGCATACGCGAAATCCGGGTGATGGCAGGTCGCGCATGACGTGTCCTTGGTTCCCGAAAGGATGGGATCCCAGAAGAGCAGTCGCCCGAGACGTACCGCGGCTGTATGAGTGCCGGGGGCGGTCGTCGTCTCGATCTGTTGGACGCGGGCGGACGCGAGCGCGAAGGCTGTGACCGCGACGAACACTAAGAGCCCGACGAAAATGATGCGCCTCGTCATCATTCGGTCCTCCAGGTTGCCGAGAAGTATACGTCCGTAGTCGTACCTGCGTCACCAGCTTGGAAGCGGCGTCCCCGCGAACGACGTCGCGAAAATGGAAATTCCGGCTACACTGATGCCGTCCACCATGACATATAGGTTTTTCATCGGTTGGCCTATGGCTACAGTCGCCCTGGTGGCCGCTCTATCCTGTCGGGCGCCGGCGGGCCCTGTCGAGACGAATTCTCAAGGGGTGCTGCCACGCGCGCCCGATGGCAGGCCCGACCTCACAGGGATTTGGCAGGTGGTCAATACGGCCGAGTGGGACCTCCAGGACCATGTGGCGCAAAAAGGGGTGCCCGCCGGGGAAGCGGTTGTCGAGGGCAATGAGATTCCCTATCAACCATGGGCGCTTGCCAAGAAGCAGGAGAACTACAAGAATCGCCTGAGCGAGGACCCCGTGGTCGCAAAGTGTTTCCTGCCTGGCGTGCCGCGGGTCACCTACATGCCGTACCCGTTTCAGATCGTCCAGACGCCAACGCACGTCGCGATGCTGTACGAATACGCAGAGGCGAATCGCACCATCTATACGGATGGGTCCTCGCATCTTCCGGGCGCGATCGACTCGTTTTGGATGGGCGACTCGCGCGGGCGCTGGGAGGGCGATACGCTGGTCGCCGATACGATTCATCTGTCCAACCAGACTTGGTTCGACCGGGCCGGCAACTTCCACAGCGAAGCGTTGCACGTCGTCGAGCGGTATACGCCGATGGGCCCTGACCACATCAGCTACGAGGTGACCATTGAGGATCCAAAGGTGTTCACCAGACCCTGGAAGATGAGTATGCCGCTGTATCGTCGCAAGGAGCCCCAGGTTCGGATCCTTGAATACCCCTGTTTCCGTTTTCTTCAAGAAGAATTGCAGCCGAAGAGGTGACGCCTGAGCGCGCGCTGGTGAGTGAACACTCGCTGAAGAAGGATGAAGCGACGAACGCGTGCCGGCTGGAGGTGAGACGTGAGAATTCGATGGTTCGGTTCGGTGTCGGCTGCGGCTACCGTGATGGCCGTGTTGTCGCAGGATCCACGACCGGTTGTTGTCGCCCAAACCGGCGGGGGGTCACAGGTAAAAACCGCTGGCGGCTGTCCGGCCGAGAATTCCCAGGTGTTCCACACGTGCGCCCTGGAAACGATCAAGACATTCAAGCCACCCCTCTCTCACGATGGTAGACCCAACCTGCAGGGCTACTGGGAAGGTTCCCCGACGTCTGACGCCGTCGACTATACCCTCGAGGGTGTCGAGGCATCGAACCCCGAGACGAAAAGGCCCATCATGCCATGGGAGGTCGGGCCACCGCTGATCGTGGATCCGCCGGACGGAAGAATTCCGTATCAGCCGTGGGCCGCCGAGATCGGCAGGAAGGGGCTGAACTTCACGAAGTACCTCGATCCGCGCACCGCGTGCAGCTCCGGGGGAGTGTCCCGCGTCATGCAGTACGACTTCCAGATACTCCAGCACAAGGACTACATCGCGATGCTCGTCGAGGATCACCACGCGTACCGCATCATCACCACCAACGGCCGGCCGCATCCCAGAAGCGGCATCAAGACGTTCTACGGGGATGCGACGGGTCGCTGGGAGGGGAATACCTTGATCGTCGACGTGACTCACCTCAGCGGCCACAATTGGCTGGACGACTCAGGAAATTTTTACACCGATGCCGCTCATCTGGTCGAGCGCCTCACCCTCATCGACGCGGACACGATTCACTACGACATCACCTTCGAGGACCCGAAAGCATATACGAGACCCTGGAAGGTGGTCTGGCCGCTGTTACGGCAGCAGGATCCCAAGTTCCAGCACCTCGAGGAGGCGTGTTGGGAGGGAGAACGCGACGTGCCCAGGTTTCTCGAGGCCGGCTATAGGTTCTATTTCGGGGAGCCCTGGCGGTCGCGATAGGACTCTCGTTCCACCGGTGCCCACATCGCTCGCGATGCCGCTCTCGTTCGTCGGCGACGAGGTTGCCCATTCGATGTCAACTGACCGTGCCACCCGCGTAGACCGCTCACTCGAGACCGTGCTCGATTGGACCCCTGAGATGGGCGTATACTTTTTCGACCACGGGGAAGCGATGTCCTGGTTCCTCATCTGCGAAGGAGAGACCGATGGGTTCGAAACGCACTGATCGAAGAGGATTCCTGAAGAACGGCGCCGTGTTGGCCGGGGGTTTGACCATGGGAGCCGTAGCGCCCGCGGCCGGCCAAACACCCGCAGCCGGCCAAGCAGCGCACGACCATCCGATGATCAAGGGCAGCAAGGAGCTGATCGCCTACGGCGAACGCTCCCGTTTCGTGACCTCGGTACGCATATCCCACCCCGTCGGCGGCAGGCCGTCGCCCGATGCGTTCGGGAAGGTATTCCACGTGGCCGCGCCGCTTCAGGATTCGGTCGGGGTGATCACGCCATCCTCGCTCCACTATGTGGCGACGACGCGCGGCTCCTTCATGCCGGATATCGATCCCAAGCAGCACACGCTGATGATTCACGGCCTGGTGGACCGGCCGCTGACCTTCACCATGGAGGACTTGAAGCGCCTCCCGTCAGTCACCCGGTTGCACTTCATCGAGTGCGCGGGAAACCGGCACAATGCGCGGCAGACGAACGTCCAGGAAACGCACGGGATGGCGAGTTGCGCCGAATGGACCGGAGTGCTGCTTTCGACGTTGCTCAGGGAGTGCGGCGTGAAAGGCAGCGCGACCTGGTTCGTTGCGGAAGGTGCGGAGGAAGTGAAAGGTGCGTCGAGCATGCCGGTGGCCAAGGCTATGGACGACGTGATCGTGGCCTACGGTATGAACGGCGAACCGGTGCGGCCTCAGAATGGGTTTCCGCTGCGGCTGCTCGTGCCCGGCTTCGAAGGCATTTTTTCGACCAAGTATCTGCGTCGGGTCAAACTGGTGGACCAGTATTACCTGAACTACAACGACTTCGGGCATCTCGATTCCGACTCGAAAGTCGCTGCGCTGGACTACCAGATCGGACCGAAATCGGTCATCACGTATCCGTCCGGTGGACAACAGCTGCCCGGCCGCGGGTTCTACGAGATCAG
>JBOGIR010000441.1:0-7174 GCA_050742335.1 Vicinamibacterales bacterium
GGCATGACCCCACCGCCGACACGCTCAACATTTCAGTCAACAACGGGGCCACGAACTCAACGGCGTACACGTTCGGCTCCTACGACAGCCCGGCACCGTTTGTGGTCGGCCGAGCGAACAACTTCGGCAACTTGTGGGATGGCCGCATCGGCCCGCTGATGCGGTGGAACAAGGTACTGACCTCGGATGAACGGACGGCGCTCTACAACAACGGGAACGGCCTGCGTTTCGAGAGCTTCACGGGCGCCGGGTCGCTCAACTTGTTTGGGATTGGCCGATGAGGTGCCTCCCGTGGCTCCTGCTGGCGCTCCTTGCGCCGACCGCGGCTCAGGCCGCGACGTATCACGTCGCCAAGGCGGCGCAGGGTGGAAGCAACAGCAATAGCTGCACGGCCGCGCAGAGCGTCAGCACCCCCAAGCTCACGATTGCCGCGGGGCTCTCCTGCATCACGGGCGGCGGCAACACGCTCCTGATTCGCGTGGGGACCTACGATGAACGCCTCATCGACAACGTGCCCTCTGGTACGTCGTGGGACAACAGTGTTCGGATCGCCAACTACAACGGCGAGACAGTCACGCTCTTTCCGACGTCTGGCGGCGGTGATGCAATCCATCTCGCGAATGCCCAGAAGTTCATCGAGTTCGACGGGATCAACCTGACCTGCACGGCGACTGTCGGGCATTGCGTGTTCTTTGGCAATAACGGCGGCGCGCCGATCAGCACGCGCCCAACCGACACGAGGTTCATCAACGGCTCGATTCAGGGCCGCACGTCGTCGTCTGGGAGTGTGCCGAGCTGCTTCTGGGTGGGTGGCGTGCGCGGGTATTACGCCAACACCGATTGCACGGGCGACCACGCGGAGTACTGCTTCTATGTGCGCGGGCACGACAACATCATCGAGGATAACGACTGTCACGGGGTGTCGTATGGGGGTGTGCATATCTACGGTGGGAGCGAGCCGGCGCCGACCGGAAACATCGTGCGGGACAACCGGATTCACGACATCGTCACCTCGTTCTTCTTCGGCGTGGCAGACCTGCGTACTTTTGGCATCTACGTCTCAGGCAACAATAGCCAGATTTACAACAATGTGGTGCACGACCTGGACTTGCCTATGGTGCAGGACGACGACTCGTGCATCGTCATCGACGCCGGCTCCGGGAACCTCGTCTACAACAACACCTGCACGGACAACACCGCTACGGGTGGCATCAAAATGAGCTCGGGCGCGTCCGGCACGATCGTCCGCAACAACATTTTTTGGGCCAACACCGGCCCGAATACGTCGAATTACCGAAACTTCGGGTCGAACACCACTTGCAGCCACAATGTGAACGGCGGGGCCGGATGTACGAGCAATGTCACCGGGGATCCGCAGTTCACCAACGTCGGCGCGAACGATTTCAGTCTCACATCGTCGAGTTCCGCCAGGGACACCGGCACGAGCATCGCGGCCGTCGCTGGGATTGTGACTCACGACATTATCGGCACGGTCCGGCCTCAGGGGAGCAGCCACGACATCGGCGCCTACGAGTTCTTCACCGGCGGCGGCTCCACGCCGCCCACGGTCGTGATTACCGGCCCGACGAGCGGCGAGACCCATGCGACCTCGACGTCGCCGCTGACGACGTTCGCAGGCACCTGCACCGACGTCGATGGCACCGTGTCGAGCGTCACCTGGGTGAACGACCGCGGCGGCAGCGGCACCGCCTCGTGCAGCGGCTGCGGGACTGCCTCGGCGACGTGGTCGGTGCCTGCTGGCATCGCCCTGCAAACGATGGACAACGTCCTCACCGTGACGTGCACCGACAGCAGTATGTTGACGCACCCGGACAGCCTGACGGTGACGTATACCGAGCCCGTGTCCGCGCCCGCCGGTCGGCGGCTGCGCCTCGTGCTGCCGTAGGGAAGGATGGCGATGATGCGCGTGCTCGTCTGTCTCGTGTGTGTCCTGGCCGCCGCGCCGGCCGGCGCGCAGACGCATCCCTGCGACGCGGACCCGTCCGCGGTCAAGGTGAGCAGCGCCGTGCCGCTGCACGTGCTGTTCTGTGCGAACCCGAGCGACGACCTCGTGCGCGTTGACGTGGTGATTGACAACGCGCCGCCCACGCCCTTTACGACCGCCGTCGCCGTGGCGCTGAGTGGACCGAACGCGGCTGGCTACGTGCATTACAGCGCGCCGCTCGGGACGATCGCGGCCGGGGAGCACACCCTCACGATGATGGCCGTCAACCTCGACGAGTTCGGCGTCGAGCAGCAGAGTGACCCGTCCGACCCCTACGTGTTCACGGTGCTGGCGCGCAAGCCGCGCCCCAACAAGCCGAAAGTGACGCAGGTCACCCGGTAAAGGGAGCGACGATGGCCGACCTCGTCACCAACCGCGCGAAGTTCCACCTGTTTACGGGGGACGCCAACCTCGACGCGGCCGATCTCCGCGTGCTGTTGCTGAAAAACTACGTCATCGACCCCGATGACAATTTCGTCGCCGACCTCGTGCCAGGGACGAACGAGATCACCGTCGCGGGCTATGCGCGCCAAACACTGGCGAGTGAGACGGTCACTGAGGATGACACCAACGACTTTGCGTATCTCGACGCGACCGATCCGGCGTTCACAGGTCTGGCGTCGGGTGAGACGGTGGTCGGGGGCGTGCTGTTGCGCCAAGTGACCAACGATAGCGACTCGCCCGTGTATGCAGGCTACGACGTCACTGACGCGCCGACCAACGGGGGTGACATGACGCTGCAGTTCAACACGCCCGCGAACGGCGGCGCGCTGAAGGGGGCCTAAAGATGGCGATCTGGGACTTCTTACGAATCGGACGCACGGCGAGCGTGCGCACGCCGCTCACCGATACCGAAGTCCGCGAGATGGGCTCGAAGTTTCCGTTCGTGCGCACGTGGGTGTGTGTGGGGCGCGGCTGCGATACCCGCCCGCCGAACCGTGGGCTCGCGCGGAGGCCCGCGACGCTCACGATTCGGTCGGAGATTGACCGATCGCGCGGCCCGTCGAATTACGAAGCGTATCCAGCCTCGCATCCGACGAAGGCTGGGCACGCGACATTGCCCTCCCACATGCTGAACTGGAACGGGCTCGTCGAAGAGCGCGGGTGGGGCAGTAACCCCGTCCTCTGTCCGGCCTGCACACGCGGTCTGTCGGTGCGGGACTACAAAGAGCAGCGGCGGCAGGGTCTCCTGTGAATGTGTGCCTGGTCCTGCTCATGGCGCTGACGCTCAGTCATTACCGGTTCGGGATCGATGAACTGGCCGAGAATACGCACGGCTGGCACGCGAACGAAGACACCAATCCCGCGCAAGGCGTCATCGACGTCGATAGCAACTTCCTGCTCCGGTTCACGGTCCAGGCCAACACGACCGGCCTCAACAACGTCGACAACGAGTTTCAATATCGGCTGAACGGCGGGACGTGGACCAATATCACGACGACCTCGAGCGTCGTGAAGGCGGTCGCGGTCACCCCACTAACCAACGGGGGGGCCTGCACGCAGCGATTGAGTGGGACCGGAACCTTCGAGTCGTCAGGTGCTGGTCAAACGGAGGACGGCACATCGGGCGGGACGGCCAACGACATCGTGGCGAGCGGCAATTCGGAGACCGAATGCGGCCTACAGATCGTGGGAGCCGACGTCGTCCACGGCGATGTGATTGAATTCCGGCTGACGCGCGATGGTGGGACGCTGCTGGATACCTATGCGGTCGTCCCGGCGATCACGGTTGACGAGCCCACGAACCAGACCCTGAGCGCCGGCACGCCGATCGTGACGTTCAGTGCGCCCGCGGCCACGCTGGTGGCGACGCGCATACTCCAAGCGGGCACGCCAACCGTTACGGTGAGTGCGCCCGCGGCTTCGCTCGTCGAGGGGGGTGGTGCGCAAACGCTGGCGGCCGGCACACCTGTCGTCACCACGACAGCGCCAGCGGCCACGCTGGTGGCGACGCGCACGCTCCAAGCGGGCACGCCAGCTGTCACGGTGAGTGCGCCTGCGGCCATGCTCCTGCCTGGAGGCGTGGTGCTGCAGGCAGGTACGCCCACGGTGCTGTTCTTGGCGCCAGCCGCCAGTCTGATCGTGGCCGGTGTCGCCTTCTTTGCCGGCCTGCGGAACCGACGCCGCTATCGCGGCCGGGGGATGCGCTGATGGCGCTCCAAGCGGATGCGCTCTCGGTCACGTTCGATGCGGTGAACGTGGGCGTGAATTTGGGTCGCCTGCGGACGGTGGGCGGGGTCACGTTTTGGGGGACGGGCTTGACGCCGGGCCAGCGCCTCACGCTGCGCACTAAGTCTCAGCCGGGCGAGGGCAGCAAGCTGGCCGATTATGTCACCGCGGCGGCATTGGACAACGCGGACCTGTGGGCGGGTCGCGCGCCGCAGCAGGTGCGGATGCTCAGCCTCGACAACCTGCCCGTGGACGGCACGTGGGCGCTGACCGTGTTCTTCAACGACGGCATTGAGTATTGAGTAAGGAAAACCGCTTGCCACATCGCTAAGACGCGGCGCATACTGAGCACGCGAAACGCGAGGCCATAGCCGTCTGGGCGACCGTTCTCAACGAGCCCGGCGCACGTTCTTGGTTGTCACCGAGAGCGGCGCCGGGCTTTTTGTTTTTGTCAAGGAGGTTCTCGTGCAGGAGTTTCCGAAAGTGCTCTACAACGCCGCGGGCAACGACCGGCAGGTTAATTCCGCCGCGGAAGAGGCGGAGCTGAACCTGGACGAGTGGCGTCCTCACCGCGACGCGTTTCGGCCAGGGTGGGTGCCGCCGCCGCCGCCACGACCGGCGGGCCTGAAGGTGTCGCCGCACTACGTCCCGCAGCAGTTTCCGAAGGTGCTCTACAACCGCTTCGGCCAGGATCGACAGGTCGAGTCCGCGGCCGAAGAGGCACAGCTCGATCCCAATGAGTGGTTCGGCATGAACCGCGCGCCATCGGCTCCCGCGCCGAGTGTCAGCTCCGCACCACCGGCACACACCGAATCCGACGAGGACCAGGCGGAAGCCGAGCGCAAAGCCGCGGACGCAATGGCCGAAAAGGCGCGGTCGCTGCACGCGACGTCCGTCGAGGACATCAAGAAGGCGCTGTCGCCAGCCACGCGCGAGCAACTCGAGGACGTGAAACTGCTGGAAGCCCTGAGCCCGGAAGGGCCGCGCATCACGCTCATTAAGTTCATCGACGCGGAGCTGAAGGCGCTCGCGGGCTAAGGCGAGGGTGACCCCGTGACCAGGAAGGTGCTCGACCTCATCAAAGACGCCCTCACCGAACTTGGGGCGCTCGGCGAAGGTGTCGAACTGGAGGACGAGGACGCGCAGCGGGCGCTCCGCTACGTGCAGCTGTTGCACGACAAATGGCAGGCGGAGCGCCTGATGCTCTTCACGGTCGCGCGCACCACGCACGCGCTTGCCGCCGGGCAGCAGACGCGCACGATTGGCACGGGCGGCGACTTCGATATTGGCGAGGACCGCCCGCAATATATCGAGCACGTCGGCGTGATTCCGGTCGGGCAGACCTACGAAGTCGAAGTCGTGCCCTACATGACGCGCCACGAGTGGCTGGCAGAATCGTGGAAAAGCCAGACGGACCAGTACCCCACGCGGTATCTCTACGAGCCCACGTATCCGCTCGGGACCTTTACGTTCTGGCCGATTCAAACGACGGCGCCGACCATCGCGATCTCGCGCGCGGTGCGGCTGACGAATCCCGCGACGCTACAGACGGACCTCGCGTTTCCGCCTGGCTACTACGACGCGTGGCAGTTGGTGCTCGCGCGCCGGTTGCGGCGGCCGTGGTCGGTGCCACCCGACCCGGAGCTGGACTCGGATGCGCGCGCGGCCGAGGCGTTCATTCGCCGCCTCAACGACCCTGGCCCGCCGCCCGCGCAGTTCGATATCTGCGCGCGTGGCGGCTACGACATCGAAAGCAACCGGTATCGGTAGATGACGGATGCGGTATCCCAACTTCTGCGGGCCGAGTTACGTGAGCCAATCGCCCCTGGCGATGGCGGCGCGGTCGATGCTCTTCTATCCCGAGCGGATCGAAGTGCCGGGCGGGAAGAACCAGTTCGCGCTGTACCCGACGCCGGGCTGCACGCTCTTCGCGCAGTCGGCCGACACGCCGGGCCGGGCGATCTATGCGCTCTCGGATGGGCTGCGCTGCTACGCGGTGATTGGCCGCACGCTCTTCGAAGTCAACGCGGACATGACGCTGACCGCGCGCCATACCCCGCTGGCCATCGACCCGAATCCGGCGCAGCTCGTCGACAACGGCACGGGCGGCGGGCAACTCGCCGTGGCGAGCGGCGGCGAGGTCGGCATCTTGGCGCTCGACACCAACGTGTTCACGCCCGCGGTGGTCACCGGCATCACGTTTATCGGGATGCTCGACGGCTACTTCCTCGGGCTCGATGTGCAGTCGGGCACGTTGAAAGTGTCCGACTTGCTCGCCGGGTTGACGTGGGACCCGAACCAATTTGCGCAGCGCAGTGCGGCGCCCGACCCGTGGCGCTCCATGCTGGTGCGCGACACCGTCATCTATCTCATTGGGGGGAAAACGGGCGACGTCTGGTACAACAACGGCAGCTTCCCGTTTCCCTTCGCGCCGATTCCAGGGATTCGTATCCGTCACGGCACCAGTGCGCCCTTCTCACTCGCCGACCTCGATTCGGGGCCGGTGTGGCTCAGTCACAACGACCGCGGGCGAGCACAGGTAGTGCAGGTCAAGTCGGGCTATCGCTCGGTGCCCGTCAGCACGCACGCGGTCGATTTTGCGATTCGACAGTATCCGCGCATCGACGATGCCGTGGGCTGGACCTACCAGGAGGACGGGCACGAGTTTTACTGCTTGAACTTTCCGACCGCTGGGGCGACGTGGTGCTGGGACCCGGCGCTCGGCGCGTTCGGCTGGCACGAGCGCGGGAAGTGGAACCCCGAGCTGGCGCGCTACGAAGCCTGGGGGCCGCAGTATCACGCGCACCACTTCGGCAAGCATCTGGTGCTCGACCATCGCGGCGGCTCGGTCTATCGCATGGCGAACGACGTCTACACGGACGTCGATGGCGGCGTGCTGCGACGGATGCGGCGCGCGCCTGGCCTGCTCGCCGAGCAGCGCAAGGTGTTCTACGACCGCGTCGGCTTGTATGTGCAGGCTGGCGTCGGATTACCCGGCCA
>JBOGIR010000442.1:0-24505 GCA_050742335.1 Vicinamibacterales bacterium
AGCACTTCCAGACCGAACGGGTTGATCATGCCGTCGACGCTCGTCCACCGGAAGTACGGACCCAGCAACGACCGCTTCAGACGTCCTGGTTCGGAGGGCCGGGCATCGCTCAGCGTGCGCTGGACCCCTTCGAAGGCACGCAGGAGGGACGTGTTTTCCCAGGGCGCCTGCTGCCAGCCCGCGCGACGGGCTGCGTCATGGAGGGCATTGAGCTGTGCCGCTGCGTCCAGGCCCAGCTGCACCACTGCCTCAGGCGCCGGCGATCCCGGCGCCACAGACAACCGCTCTCCCATCGGCACACGCCGGTAGTTCAACCCCCACAACAACAGAAACGCGAGATAGATGACAGCGGCCGCGACAGTAAGCCGGCCGAGGATGGTCATGACGATCTGCACACGGCGCCCGCGGCGGGCTGAACGGACGGCACGGATCAGCACGACAGCGGCCACCGTCATCGCTGTGGCGCCCAGAACATCGAGCAGGGCGATCGGGATGTAGTTCGAAAATGGGGTGACCGTGCGCTGAACAGCGGGATAGAGACCGGTTGAAAACCAGTACTCGATGAGACCAGGGCTTGTCGGCGCCCAGATCATGACCAGCGCCAGCGCAACGACGGCGATCTCAACGAGCGTACGCCGTGTGACTGTCACGAAACGTCCCGACGAGTAACTGTCTCCTAGAACCGGCTTCATGAGCCAAAGGGCCAAGGCGGTGGGCATGTCCGAAGTAAAACCGTAGTCATGCCCCCTCGCCACGCCGAGGTCATGAGATTGAACCGTTCAACGCGGATCGCGGTCGGGCTGAAAAGGACGGCCCTGTCTGGCGAGCCACTTTTCAAGGCGCTCGGTGCAATCACAGTCGCAGCAGGCCCACGGTTCGTCGCCGTTGGCGTCCCGGCAGCCGCTGCGCGGGTGGGCGTCCTTCACCTGGAGGAGCTCGAAGTATGCCTCCCAGTACGGCCGTTCTTCGGCAAGCGGTGTGGAACAAAAACAGGTCTCCACCCACTTCACGCGGCCATCCGGGAGTTCGCGCGCCTCTGCCATGTCGCGCACGTATTCATCGCCGGCAACGGAGCCCGTGCCGAGCGAACCGTCGTCGATCGCCGTCTGCAGCGCCCTCCGGCATCCTGGCTTGACACGCGCGGTGACGAGATATCGCACGTGCTAGGAAACGCCCGACTTCGACATCGCCGTCCTCTCTTGGAGCGTTCGTCTCCTGGTGGCCCATCATATACGATAACGGCCAGCAATCCGGGAGAGGTGCGCGCGAGCGGATCGACCCTCGGACAACGGAGTGACGCATGAAGATTGGAAAGATCAGTGCCTCGCTGCATCGGCACGACATCGACCTTCCGGACATCGGCAAGTCGATTGAAAGCCGGATGTTCGTCTTCGTCGAAGTCGAGACAGACGAGGGACTGACGGGGTTCGGGATCACAGGTTCGATCCTCCCCTGGGCGGTGATTGCCTGCATCGAACACCATCTCGCACCGGCGCTCGTGGGGCGCGACGCGTTGCATACCGAAGCGATCCACTCGCACGTCTGGCGCAAGCTGAACAGCCGCACGTATACCGGCGTCATTTCCAACGCACTGTCGGCCGTGGACGTCGCGCTCTGGGATATCCGCGGGAAGAAGGCGAACCGTTCGATCCATGAACTCGTCGGCGGCTACCGCAACTGGGCGCCGACATATGCGACCTTCGGGTATCCGTTCTTCGACGAGAAACAGCTTGCGGAGTACGGACGGCGATTCGTGGCCGAAGGGCACAAGATGCTGAAGATGGTGGTCGGCGGGGAGCCGACCCGCACCTGGAAGGACGATGTCCGGCGAGTTCGCGCAGCACGCGAGGCCATTGGACCCGACGTCGACCTGATGATCGACGCCAACTGCTGGTTCAATCCTCAGGACGCCAGGCTGCTCGCTCGCGGCATCGAGGACTGCAATATTCTCTGGTTCGAGGAGCCCATCCAGCAGAACGACGCCCGGGCGCTCGCCGACTTCCGCCGCCACACATCGATTCCAGTGGCTGCCGGTCAGATGGAGGGCCATCGCTGGCGCTACCGGGAGCTTATTGCCAACCAGGCGGTCGATGTGATTCAGCCGAACGTGATCTATAACGGCGGCATCACGGAGACCCTCAAGGTTGCGCACATGGCGCAGGCCTTCAATCTGCCGATGGCGAACGGCGGCGGCTGGCCGATCTTCAACATGCACCATCTGTGCGGTCTGATGAATGGCGGCCCGGTCGAGTTCCACTATGGGATGTGGATGACCGGCAAACGGTTCTTCCACGGCACGCCAGACCCTGTCGATGGCAGGCTCACCATTCCGGGTGGAGCCGGACTCGGCTTCACGCCGAACTACGACGCGCTTGGCGACGCGCGCGTCACCGACCCGCGCCAGGACCTTCTCGACGGACGCGACAGCCACGGCTACCTGCTTCGCGAGACGGTAGCGAGGGAGCGGTGATCATGCGTGCCGCCGCCGCCATCCTCGGACTGGCTCTCGCCATCGGGGCCACGGCCTGCAACAGCCAGACGTCGCGCGATTCCGCACCGTCCTACCCCGCGCGTGACGTCACGATCGTCGTCCCGTTCGGCGCGGGTGGAGGCAGCGACGTCCTCAGCCGGACGATCGCCAACGTCATTGGCGACCTGAAGCTCGTGCCCGTGAACCTGCTCGTCGAAAACCGTCCGGGCAGCAGCGGCGCGATCGGCTACACGTACGTCGCGAAGCAGTCCGGCAATCCGTATACGCTGGCGACCGTGAGCGTCAGCTTCTTCACGACACCGCTCCTCGGTGCTTCTGAGGTGACCTACAGACACTTCACACCCGTGGCGGCGATCGCCATGTCGCCGTACATCATGGCGGTTCGGGCCGCTTCGCCTATCCGCGGGTTCGACGACGTGAAGAAGGCGCGGCGACTGACGACAGGCACGGTCGGAGTGGTGTCGGACCCGGTGCTGCTGGCACGTCTGCTCCACAACGCGACCGGTGTGACGATCGATGCCGTGCCGTTCGATGGTGAAGGCGAAGTTATGACGGCGACGCTCGGCGGTCACATTGATTTCATGCTCGGCAACCCTGGCGAAGTGCTGCCGCAGATCCAGGCCGGCACGCTGCGGCCGATCGCCGTCAGCACGCCGGCGCGGTTGCCGTCGCTCTCCGAGGTTCCTTCGTTCACGGAGCTCGGCTACAACATCGAGCACGTACAGCTTCGAGGTGTGGTCATGCCGCCCGGCGTCCCTCCTGACGTCGTGACGTTCTGGGAGGGCGCGCTGCGCAGGCTCGCCGAAAGCGAGCAGTGGAAGCGCGACTACCTCGACCGCTTCAGGGACGAGCCGCGTTTTGTCGGGTCCAAAGAGTTCGGACAGCTCCTCGAGAGTACGAACGGGCTGTACATGCAGCTCATGACCGAGCTCGGCCTGATCAAGTAAGCGGCGGAACGCTCAGGTCCGCCTGAACTATTGAGCAGTTCCGCCTGACGTGAATGAAGACGAAGACCATTGACCGCCTGTTCGCCGGCTGCCTGCTGGGGCTTGGCCTCTATATCGTCTGGAATGCCATCGCCTACGGGTACATACGGGGAACGACGCCGGGGCCCGGGTTTTTTCCGTTCTGGGTAGGTCTGGCGATCGTCGGCCTGAGCGCTGCGAACCTGGCTCGCAGCATTCGGGGCCTCGACACGCTTGAATCTCAGTTCGACGCCGCCGGGCTCTACAAGACGGTGGCGATCATCGGCGTCGTCACCGCCTTCATCCTGATTGCGCCCTGGTTGGGGATGCTCGTTGCGAGCGGCCTGCTCGTTCCCGCCATCGCCGGCGTCATTCGGCCGCACTGGACCGTGCAGTTCACGGCGACAATTCTGGCGGTGGCCGTCGGCTTCCCCGTCCTCTGCCACTTCCTGTTTGGCGTGTACTTGCGGGTTCCGCTCGTGAGAGGCGTCTTCGGCGTCTGATGGAGGCGCTGGCCCTGCTGGCAGACGGGATCCTGCGGGCAACCTCACCCGAGCTTCTCATCGCCACGCTGATCGGCGTCGTCGTCGGCCTGATTGTCGGCGTGCTTCCCGGCATCGGACCCGCCGCCGGCACGGCCATCATGTTGCCGGTCGCCGTGGGCTTTGGCGGCGCGGCGGCGATTGCGGGGCTGGCCGGAATCTACTACGGCGCTATGTTCGGCGGCGCCGTCACATCAATCCTGCTCGGTATCCCTGGCGATGCGCCGTCGGTGATGACGGTCATCGACGGCCATGCGCTCGCCAAGAAAGGGGAAGCGGGGCGCGCGCTCGGCATGAGCGTGTATGCCTCGTTCATCGGCGGCGTCATCGGCATCGTTCTCCTGACGCTGCTCTCGGTGCCAGTGGCCCGGGCGGCGCTCGCCTTCGGCCCGACGGAAATGACGGCACTGATGTGCTTCGCGCTGTCGCTCGTCACGGTGCTCGGCGGCCGCAACATCCTCAAAGGGTTTACCGCGCTCTTTCTCGGCATGTGGATCGGCATGATTGGCCTCGACCCGATCGCCGGACCCGCGCGATACTCCTTCGGCTTCAGCGGCCTGTTCGATGGCGTCGACTTCACCATCATCGCGGTCGGCCTCTACGGCCTGTCTGAAATGTTCGTGAGCCTGTCGCAGCAGACCACGGGACAGATGGAAAGATACAACCTCCGATCGTTGCTGCCCAACCTGCGCGACCTCATGACGTGCAAGTGGGTGCTGGTGTGGAGTTCGCTGACGGCGTTCTTCGTCGGTGTGGTGCCGGGCGTCGGCGCAACCGCCTCCACGATGCTCGCGTACGCGACTGCCAAGAAATATTCCAAGAACCCGGACGAGTTCGGCACCGGCTCCATCAAGGGTGTTGCGGCGCCGGAGGCGGCCAACAACAGCGCCTCCTATGCGGCGATGATCCCGCTGTTTGCGCTCGGCATCCCCGCCTCGGGGACGACGGCGGTCCTGCTTGGCGGACTGCTGATGGTGGGGCTGCAGCCCGGACCGCTGCTCTTCACCACCAATCCGGACTTCGTGTGGACCGTGTTCGGCTCGTTCTGGGTCGGCAACATCATGCTGGTCTTCCTGACCACGCTGCTGATTCCAGTGCTTGCCAGCATCGTGTTCGTCTCGACCGCGATTCTGTACCCGACGGTCATCGGCATCGTGATCTTTGGCGTCTACTCGATTCACTATTCGATGAGTGACGTCACGATTGCGCTGATTGCCGGCGCCGTTGGGTTCGTGATGCTGAAGCTCGACTACTCGCCCGTTCCTCTCGTGCTCGGGCTCGTGCTCGGCCCGTTGTTGGAGCGGGGCGTCCGGCGGACGCTGATCGTGTCGGAAGGAAACCTGGCGATTTTCGTTCAGCAGCCGATTGCGCTGGGGTTCTTTCTCCTGACGCTCGCTGTCATCGTATTTCCGCTGATCAAGCGCCAGGTGTTTCCAACGCGGTCGTGAAGGCTACTGGCGGCTCCTGGGCTTCTGGGCGTCCATCAGCCACACGCCGGCGCGCAGCAGCCGGCGCTCGAGGTTCAGCGACGCCCTCCGGAACCACCACGTCAATTCCAGGAGACTACTGAGGAGCCCGATTTGCCAGCGCTCGATGTATCGTCTGTCCGCTCCCATCTCGCCCTCCGCACCCTCCGCAAGGTGCATTCCAGCAGCGTGTCGCCGGTTTGGGCGGAGGCGCACATGAGGGCCCTCGAGGGTGCGATCGGAAGTCTGTCGATGAGTGGAATTTTGTCGGCTGAGCGGGCCGTCCGTTTCGGCGTTTCCGCCGTGCTGAAACGCCGTCCGACCACCAACCGGCGGCCTACTGCCTACCGCCTACTATCCGCGCTCTCCGTCGCGTCACGGCCGACGCCGCTGCTGAACCGGCACCTGCCGACCCGCGATCGTCAGGAACGCATTTCGCACGTCGCTCGGGTTGGGCGCCAGCTCGATGTAGATCGTGCCGCTGCCGGTTCCGGTCGGCGTCAGCACTTTCAGCCAGGCTTCGCTCGCGCTGGCGGTCCAGCCACATCCGTCGGCCGTCGACAGGTTGACCCGCGCCGTGCCGCCCTCGTGACTCTCGTTCAGGGCCGTGGGGTCCAGCGTGTAGGTGCAGCCGACGCTGCCCTGTGTAGCCTGAAATATCTGCCCGTTCACGTTCACCGTGAACTGACGGGTGAAGAAGGTGCTGTTCGAGTTGACGTTCAGTGTGGGCGTGGCGCTGCCACTACCCGAGCCGGGCGCCACGTCCGCCCACCCCACATCCGTCCTGGCCGTCCACGCGCAGGTCGAGGCCAGCCCGATGCTGAACTGGTACCGGCCGCCCTGCCCGGGGATCGACGCCGGTATGCCCGTGACACCGGCGGTGCAGCCGGACGGAGTCGGGGAAGGAGCGGGCGAGGGGGACGGGACGGGCGACGGGCCCGGCGTCGGGGCCGATGAGGGAGGCGTCTCGTTCTTGCTCGATCCCCCACAGGCCGACGCAAGAAGTGCGAGGGTGAGCAGCGCAAGCGATGCGGAGAGGAGTCGCTTCATACTTCGGTTGCAGTGCATGCCTTCCGCCAATCCGGACCGTCGGTCCAGTGATCAAGTCCCGTTTCCCGTCATCTGGCCGCAGGTGCTGCGTCGCAGCGCACTTCGGCATCGCTGAGACCCGTCGCGCGAGGGAGGGTCTCCCTC
The DNA here is from genome assembly GCA_050742335.1 of Vicinamibacterales bacterium. Classification (GTDB taxonomy): domain Bacteria; phylum Acidobacteriota; class Vicinamibacteria; order Vicinamibacterales; family UBA2999; genus DATCJA01. The sequence continues at coordinate 6,659 of JBOGIR010000442.1, forward strand.
ATGCTCTTCGTACATTTTCGGCAGATCAGCGACGGTTCTTTGTACCTGCGCACGCAGCAGGGGCACGCCGCCCTCGAGCCAGCGGGAGTCGGCTTCCCGGCGGAGGCCCTGTCCTACTCGAAGAACAGCGCCTCAAGCGCACGGCGCAGGACCTGCCAAGCCTTGAGTTCGGCGTCGTCGACCTTGAAACGGCATTCTCCCAGATCGTTGAGTGTGAGTGTCGCGGTCAAGATCGGCGTGCCGTTGGCACCTTCCGTGACCGTAAGCGTCGTCTCATCGTGGCGGAAATGCACACCACGCCTGATCCCGCCCGGGCGGTCGACGTGTCGCAGCACGGTAAATTCGGTCAACGAAGCCATCACCTCGAAGCGGATCTCCGCACGGGCCGGGACGAGGTCGTTCCGTATCGTGACGTTCCGACGAGCCTCAAGGAGCAAGCGCGCGAACGCCGCGGCCATCGTGCACGCGTGGCGCGCCGCGACCCAATCGAAGTCAGCGATCAATGCCGCTTTCGTCAGCGAAGACCTTGAACATGTTCCCTATCAAAATCGAACGGGCGCCACTCGCGGCGCCCGTTGCACATGTCTTGCACACCGAATCGAACAATTGGTCGGGATGGCGGGATTCGAACCCGCGACCCCTTGACCCCCAGTCAAGTGCGCTACCAGGCTGCGCTACATCCCGTCATGCGCTTGCGCGCTTTCGCTTTCCCGTCTTGGCCTTCCGTGCCGGCGTCATCCCACGTTTCGCTGCGGCGGGCCGCTTGGCCGCCTCGAGCCGAGCCGACGGTGAGCTCCTGCGACCGTCCGTCGAAGATCGACCCCCACGGCCGCTCTGTGCCGACGTGGACGTGCGCCACGGAGCGTCACGACGCGACCCGTTCTGAGCAAGGTCGGGAAGCGTGGCCAGGCCCGCGCGTTGGGACAAGACGTCGAGGATCGAGCGAAGCCCTGTTCGGACGAGCTCGATCCGCGACCGCGCGTCCGCACCAAGCGTGTCGAGCACGTCACCAATTTCCGAGTCGCCCGATTCGGCCGCCCGCGGCGCCTCTTCGTCGAGGCGGCGTCTGGCTCCCGCCAGCGTCAGCCCTTCGACGAACACGAGCTGCTTGATTCGCAGCACCTGGTCGAGGTCCGACTGGCGATAGAGACGCGGCGAGTCGAGCGACTTCTGCACCCCGATCCCGGGAAATTCCTTCTCCCACGATCGAAGTACGTACGGCTGGAGTCCCGTTGCCTCGCAGACTTCCGAAGCCTTGTACAGCCTTGGAGTCACCGGCCAAGTATAGCAGCCCGCGGCTCACTTCCGGCGCCTTCGTCGCACGTGCAACCGTATGGGCGTGCCCTCAAAACCGAACGACTCGCGGATTCTGTTCACCAGGAAGCGCTCATACGAGAAGTGAAACTCGGTGGCGACGTTGGTGAAGATGACAAACGTCGGGGGCGCAATCCCGGTCTGGACCGCGTACAGGATTCGCGTTTGCGTCCGGCCGCGGCTCGGCGGCAGGTGCGCGCTCGATGCCTGCTTCAAGCACGCGTTCAGTTCGGGGGTCTTGACCCGCATCGTCCGCGCCGCGGCGACGCGATCGATGGCCTCCAGCAGCCGCGGCGTCCGCTCGCCGGTGACCGCGGACACATGCAGCACAGGCGCGTAATCGAGGAACTTCACGCCTCGCCTCAGCCCTTCGTCGAACTCCTTGACGAAGTCGGGACCGCGGTCCTTCACCAGATCCCATTTGTTGGCGGCGATGATGATTCCACATCCGGACTTCTCCGCTTCGCCCGCAATGGCGGCGTCCTGGTCCGCGACACCCTGCGTGGCATCGATGACGATGACCGCCACGTCCGCCGATTCAATGGCGCGTCGCGTGAGCAGGACGCTCACGGTCTCGACCTGCCCGCCGCGAGCCACCCGACCCGGCCGGCGGATTCCGGCGGTGTCGACGATCCGAAACTGCCGGCGGTGCCACGCCAGCACGGTGTCGACCGCGTCCCGCGTCGTCCCCGGCATCTCGCTCACGATCATCCGCTCCTCGCGGAGCAACCGATTGACGAGCGACGATTTCCCCACGTTCGGTCGCCCAACGATGGCCACACCAACTTCGCCCGGTTCCGCAGGCGCGCGCGTTCGCGCCTTCGACGCGCGTGGCTTCGCGGCCTCGTCGTCAGCCGAGCTGCCCGCGGCCGACGATCGGAGGCCGAGTCGATCCACAATCGCATCGAGGAGATCGCCGGTACCCTCGCCGTGCTCGGCCGAGACTTCCAGCACCTGATCGAACCCGAGCTGATAGAACTCGAGCACGCCGGACCGTGAGCGCCGGTCGTCGCTCTTGTTGATCGCCAGGATCGCCGGCCTGTCGGCCTCACGCACGATCTTGGCGATGTCCCGGTCACCGGGAACCAGCCCCTCGCGTCCATCTACAACAAGGACAAGCAGATCGGCTGTGGCGATGGCACGGCGGCCCCGGTCGAGCACGAGGCCGTGCAGCGGGTCCTCGCTCGCGCCAAACATCCCGCCGGTATCGACCAGCTCGAACCGCTGGTTCCGCCACTCAGCCGGCTGAACAATGACGTCGCGTGTCGTTCCTGGCACGGCGGTCACAATGACTCGCCGGCGGCCCGTCAGCCGATTGAAGAGCGTCGATTTGCCGACGTTGGGCCGTCCCACGAGGACGACCGATGAGAGTCGTTCACGATTCATTTGACAGCGTAAGTGCTTCTTTTCTATAGTAGTTACAGTTTCTCTCCGAAGGACCCCCCTGCATGATCAAGGTCGACATCGTGAACGAGGTCTCAAAGATCGCCGACATCACCAAGGTGAAGGCAGAGTTGGCGGTCGACGCGGTGTTCGACGCGATGCGCCTGTCCATGCAGCGGGGCGACCGTATCGAGCTTCGGGGTTTTGGCGTCTTCCAGGTCAAGCCTCGCAAGCGCGGCATCGGTCGCAACCCGCGGACCGGCAAGGAAGTTCGCATCCCGCCGGGGCGGACCATCCGCTTCAAGCCCGGTAAAGAGCTCCAGAATATCGGGTAAAAGGCCCGCATGGCCTTTCCTTCGTCCGAGCCTCCGGTATACGAATTCCGTCCCGCTGCCGAAGCACCCGTCGCCGCAGCGGTCCCTCCGCGGTTGCAGCGGCGGCACTGGCGCCATCTCGTACTGTTTCTCCTCACCGTTGCCTCGACGCTGCTCGTCGGCGCCGAGCATTTTGCGAGCTTCGACGCCGATTTCGGCAACCGCCGGACCGAGCTGTCCGTGGTGGCATTCTTGCTCAACGGCTTGTGGTACAGCGCGTCGATTCTGGCGATCCTCGGCGCCCATGAGTTCGGGCACTACTGTGCGTGCAAGTACTACGGAGTGGATGCGTCGCTTCCCTACTTTCTGCCAGCGCCGCTGCCGTTGACCGGCACGCTCGGCGCATTCATCCGCATCCGAGAGATCATCCCAGGCAAGCGTGAGTTGTTCGACATCGGCATTGCCGGGCCCATTGCCGGCTTCCTTGTCGCGATTCCGGTGCTCCTCGCGGGCATGGGTCTCTCGCGTGTCACGCCGTTGCCAGCCGACACCCGCGGATTCATGGAGCTCGGCGAGCCGCTGCTGTTCAAAGCCGTTGCCTGGCTGTTCTGGGGCACGCCGCCGGACGGCTATTCGATCAACATGCACCCGATGGCGTTCGCGGCGTGGTTCGGCTTGTTGGCCACCGCCCTCAACCTCTTTCCAATTGGACAGCTCGATGGCGGCCACATCTCCTATGCCGTGCTGGGCCGGAAAAGCACCCTCGTCACACTGGCGACGGTGGTTGCCCTCGTCGGCCTGACGTTCCTGTCGAGCTCGTGGCTCGTCTGGACCGTGCTGACCGTGGTCATGCTGCTGGCGTTCGGGCCACGCCATCCGCGTACCGTGGACGAAAACATCCCGCTCGACACGGGGCGCCTGTGGCTCGCCGTCTTCGCGCTCGTCATGTTCATCGTCTGTTTCACGCCGGCCCCGATCGAACCGTTCGATATCGTAACGCGACCCTAGACTGCTTTCACGCACGTAGCCACAGAGTCACAGAGGCACAGAGTCGGACAACAGAACATTGGACCGCTATACGGTCCCGAACGCGAATTTTGTACTCGTTGTGGACCGTATAGCGGTCCTAAGCGCGCGGAGCGCGCCAAGCCAGCACTGTCAACCAGTCGCGGGCTCTGCGGGATATCAAGGGCAGAGCCCGTGACTGGTTCAATGCCTCTGTGGCTCTGCGTCTCTGTGGCCCGTGCATGTGAAAGCGTTTTTACAACACGTTCAGCGGATCGACATCAACCGTGATCCGTCGACTCGCTTCCGGCAGGTCGGCGAGCACAGCGCGGAGTGCCTCACGCATGGCGACGCGGCGTGTCCCCTTCAGCAGCAGTTGCACTCGGTGCTCACCGCGCAGCCGCGCCAGCGGTGCCGGCGCGGGCCCGAGCACGGTGAACGGCACGCGGTCCGCCGCGGTATCGAGGCGGCGGCGTAGTGTGGCTGCGCTCTGCATGGCGTGGTCGAGCGTCTTCCCTCGTACGAGCACGTTGATGAGCGCCACAGCCGGCGGGTAGCGCATGCTGCACCGGTACACCAGCTCGCGTTCGAAGAATTCGCGATAGTCCTGCCGGCAGGCCACCTGAATGCTGTAGTGCTCGGGATACAGCGTCTGCACAATGGCTTCCCCGCTGCGCTCACCGCGTCCGGCCCGACCTGCCACCTGCGTCAGCAACTGAAACGTCCGCTCGGCGGCCCGGAAGTCCGCCAGTCCCAAGCCGACATCGGCGGAAATCACCCCAACCAGCGTCACGCGGGGGAAGTCGTGCCCCTTGGCAATCATCTGCGTGCCGACCAGGACGTCGATCTCCCCGGCCGCAAACTTCGAGAGCAGTGACGTCAGCGTCCCCTTGCGCCGGATCGAGTCGCGGTCCACGCGGCTCACGCGTGCGCCCGGAAATCGCTCGATCACGTGCTGTTCGATCTTCGCGGTGCCCACGCCGGCGTGTTCGAGGTACGGAGCCGCGCACGTGCGGCACGTCTTCGGCACCGCGGTCGCGTAGTTGCAGTAGTGACAGCGTGCGCTCCACCCGTCGCGCCTCCGGTGTACCGTCAGCGACACACTGCAGTTCGGACACTCGAAGGTGTCGCCGCACTGGCGGCAGAACACGGCAGTGGCGTAGCCGCGCCGGTTCAGCAGCACCAGCACCTGTTCGCCCTTGGCCAGGCGATCTTCGACCGCGGCCGCGAGGGGCCGACTGACGATGACATCGGGCCCCTGCTCCGCGTATTCATCGCGCATGTTCACCAGCGTCACCGACGCCAGCCGACGGTCGAGCACCCGCCGTTCGAGCGATATGCGCGTGTACTTGCCGGTGGTCGCGTTGTGATAGCTCTCCATGGAGGGAGTCGCCGAGCCCAGCACGACGAGCGCGTCCGCCCCGCGCCCACGCACGATCGCCACGTCTCGGCCGTGATAGCGGGGCGACTCGTCCTGCTTGTAGGAGCTGTCGTGCTCCTCGTCGACGATGATCACGCCCGGGCTGGAGAGAGGAGCAAAGACTGCCGACCGCGTGCCGACGACGACGTCGATGTCGCCATGACGGATTCGTTGCCACTGATCGTGACGCTCCCCGTCGGAGAGCGCGCTGTGCTGGATGGCCACACGCGATCCGAACGCGGACCGGAACAGGGCCGCCACCGACGGTGTCAGCGCGATCTCGGGCACCATCAGCAGAACCTGCCGGCCCTGACGGCACACCTGGCTCGCAAGGCGCAGGTACAGCTCGGTCTTGCCGCTCCCCGTCACACCGTGGACCAGCGCCACGTGAAACCGGCCGGTGTCCGCGAGGGCTGCGAGCGTCGCGAAGCCGGCCTGCTGCTCGTCTGTCAATACGCGCGCGGGATCGTGGCCGATATCCGATCGCGCGGCACGGAGGAAGGGGTCTCGCTCGACCGTTTCATCACGAGCCATCGCCAGGCCCTGCGCGACCAGGCGGCGGAGTACGTCGGCGCTCGCGCCACGGTTGCGCAGACTGGACGCCCGGATGCCTGCCGGCGCTGCGGCCAGCATCTCGAGGACGCTGCGTTGTCTGGAAGTCAGACCCGGGCGAGGCGCGTCCGCGTCGGATCCCAAGGCCGACAGCCCTCTCGGAGTCGCCAGCACGACACGCTCCGTTCTGAACGCGGACGCGCGCCGCGATCCCGGCGGCATCGCCACGCCGACCGCGTCGCCCATCCCGGCCATGTAGTACTCGGCGACCCAGCGGCACAGATCGACGACCGCCGGCGGCAGAAAGGGCTCCCAATCGAGCACGTCGGCGATGTCCCGCGGCACGGTGTCGCTGTCGAGTGCGGCGTCATGCCCGACCACACATCCCACGAGCATGCGCGCGCCAACCGGAACGCGGACTCGCGCCCCTACCGGTGGCAGCGCCGGGTACGTGTCCGGGAGGTTGTAGGTCAGCGAATCGAGATACGGGACGGGGACAGCAACGGAAAGCAACCGCAAGACAGGAACTACTCTCCCGTGAGAATGGCCCGCACGCGCTTCATGTCCTCCCACACGTCCCGCTTGGCGGACGGGGTCCGCAGCAGGTACGCCGGGTGATAGGTCGGGATGAGGATCGCGTCCCGGTACTTGTACTCACGCCCGCGCAACTTCGTAATCGGCTCGGTCGTACGGAGCAGCGACTGCGCGGCGAACTTCCCGAGCGCCACGATGACTTTCGGCCTGATGGTGTCGATCTGACGAAACAGAAACGGTTCGCACTGCGCGACCTCGTCGGGCTCGGGATTCCGATTGCCCGGCGGGCGGCACTTGATGACGTTGGCGATGTACACGTCGTCTCGCCGCAAGCCGATCGCCTCGATGATCCTGGTGAGGAGCTGGCCGGCCCGCCCGACGAACGGCTCCCCCTGGAGGTCTTCGTCGGCGCCCGGCGCCTCGCCCACGAACATCAGATCGGCGTGCGGGTTGCCGACGCCGAAGACGATCTGCCGCCGGCCCAGGCTGCACAGCTTGCAGCGGGTGCAATCGCCAAGATCCTCCCGAACGGCACCCAGCGCCTCAGCAGCAGAAGAAGACGCCGGACCACCCTCCGCCCGATCGGCGACCGGCGCGTCGGCGCCTGCGAGCCGATCGCGTACTGCGCGGCGTGCCCAGGTTGCGTCACGCCGAATACCATCGACGCCAAGCTCAGCGAAGAATTCGAGATGTGCTTTGAGCTGTTCGCTCGACATCACGCACGGAGGGAAGCTGCCGCACGGGCACGAAGGAGTTCTTCCACGTGATCCAGGATCGCCGCGGCCACCCGGTCTTTCGCCTGGACGGGCACCTCTCGCTCACCGGTGGGGCCGATGATGGTCACCGCGTTGGTGCCCACGTCGAAGCCGGCGTCCGGTCGCGACACGTCGTTGGCCACGATCAGGTCGATCCCCTTTCGCGTGCGCTTTTCCCGTGCCTTGACGAGGATATCTCGGGTTTCGGCGGCAAAGCCGACGAGGAGGGGAATCCCCGATCTCAGGCGCGACGGCATGCGCCCGAGCTCGGCCAGAATATCTGTCGTTGGTTCGAGTGTGAGCGCCAGCGGCGCGTCGCCCTTGCCGATCTTGTCCGGCGCGGGTTCTGCGGGCGTGTAGTCTGCAATCGCCGCCGCCATGAGGACGACATCGGCGTGGCCGGCGGTTCCCATGACGGCGGCGCGCATCTCGGCCGCGCTTCGAATGCGAATCACCTCGTCCACCGCCGGCGGCTCAATCGGCGTCGGACCGGCCACCAACGTCACACGCGCCCCACGCCGTCGCGCCTCCGCGGCGAGGGCGAAGCCCATGCGCCCGCTGGACCGGTTTCCGACGTACCGCACCGGGTCGATGTCTTCATAGGTCGGCCCGGCGGTGACCAGTACGTGCCGGCCGCGCAGATCCGAGTCCACCGGCGACAGCATCTGGACCGCCGCGGCCACGATCTCCCCCGGCTCGGCCAGACGACCTCGTCCCATCCAGCCGCACGCGAGGTACCCCTCGCCGGGCTCGACGAACCGCACGCCGCGCGAGGCCAGCGTCTGCAGGTTCCGCTGCACGGCATCGTGGGCGAGCATGTTCGAATTCATCGCGGGCGCCAGCAGTACGGGCGCGCGCGTGGCCAGGTAGAGCGAGCTCAGGAAGTCGTCGGCGATACCGTTGGCGAACTTGCCAACCATGTTGGCGGTGCACGGCGCCACGAGCAGCAGCGCAATCTCATCCGCGATCGCGATGTGCTCGATCTCCGCATTCATGCCCGGCTTCCAGGGCGACGTCACCACCGCTCGCCGGGTGATCGCCTCGAAGGTGACTGGGCCGACGAACCGGGTGGCCGCGCGCGTCATCACCGCGACGACGTCATGCCCCTGCTTCTGCAAGCCGCGGCACACCTCAACCGCCTTGTACGCGCCGATCCCGCCGGTCACGCCCAGGGCGACCAGTGCCATGTCAGTCTTCGTCGAGTCTCTCGACTTTCCCGCTGAGCACCTCGCGCTGCGCGATGGTGACCTTCTTTTCTCCCGCTTCGCGCGGCAACGCGCCAGCGAGCAACTGCCGCGCCCGCTGGCTGGCGATCACGACAAACTCAAACCGGTTTTCCGTCGGTGTTCTTTGCATCTCTGAATGTCCCGATAATGTTTTCGGCATCGTGCCGCATCGTCTTGACACGCGCGCGCTCGGCGCGGACGATCGCCGCGAGCCGGCCAACCGCGGCTTCAAGCTCGTCGTTGACGACGACGTACTCATACTGCGAGTACTCGTCGACTTCGCGACACGCGACTTCGAGCCTGCGGCGGATCTGATCCTCGGAATCCTTGCTGCGCCCCCGGAGCCGCTGCTCGAGGACGGCTGCCGACGGAGGCAGCACAAAGATGCCGACGTTCTCTATGCCGCGCCGCCGCACCTGCCGCGCGCCCTGCACGTCGATGACGAGCACGACGTCCTCTCCCTCGGCGAGGAGCGTCTCGGTATCGCCAGCCGAGGTGCCGTAGTAATGGCCGAAAACGTCGGCCCACTCCAGAAACGCCCCTCCACGCGCCATCGCTTCGAAGCGTTCCCGGCTGAGGAAATTATAATCGACGCCGTTCTGCTCGCCCGTGCGGGCCGGCCTGGACGTATAGGACCGCGACATCTTCAGATTCGGCACCCCCTGCACCAGCCGCTCGACAACCGTCGTCTTTCCCGTCCCGGAGGGCGCCGACACGATGAAAAGCAGCCCGCGCCTGCCCTGAGTGTCGTCGAAGGGCCTATTCGACATTCTGGACCTGCTCACGCATCTTCTCGAGCTCCGCTTTGGCAGAGATGATCAGCTCTGACACGCGGAGACCGTCTGCCTTGGCGCCAATCGTGTTGATCTCGCGGTTCATCTCCTGGAGCAGGAAATCGAGCTTTCTCCCGCACGGCTCGTCGCCGGTCTGCAGCGCTTCCCAGTGCGCCAGGTGCGCGCGAAACCGCGTGACCTCCTCGCTGATGTCCGAACGTGCCGCGGCTCGGACAATCTCCTGCGCGATCATCGCCTGATCGACGGGGAGCTCGAAGCTCATGTCACGAATGCGTTCTTGCAGCCGCGTCTCGAGGTTGCGGCGCCCCTCGTCGGCCGCGGCGGCGAGCTGCGCGATGAGGTTGTCGAGCATCTGGCGCCGGCCATCCAGATCGGCGCGGAGGTGCTCGCCTTCCCGCATTCGCATGGCATCGAGGTCCGCCAGCGCCTGCTCCACAGCCGCTTCCACGCTCGCGCCCAGCAGCGCCTCAACTGCGGGATCGGCTTCCACCGGCCGATCGCGAATCACGATCGCCTGTGGCAGCCGCAGCAAATCCCCCGGCGTCAAGGTCCCGGACACGAGACCGCGCTCCCGCGCCTGGTCGAGCGCGGCCGACAAGGCGCCCGCAAACTCCGCATTCAACTCGACGGTCGGCACCGCCGCCGTCCGGAGCTGGACGCTGATCGCGAGCTCGACGCGCCCTCGCGCCAGCCGCTTCTGGAGCAGCGCGCGAACGCGCGATTCGAGGCCGCTCAGCGACGACGGAATGCGGAGCTGAATGTCGAGGAATCGGTGGTTCACCGCGCGGATCGTGAGGCCGATCGTCGCGCGCTCATCCTCGTGGGTGAGCGAGGCGAACCCCGTCATCGATTTGATCATTCAGATCTCGACTTCCGCCGGTTCTTCCTGCAGCTGCAGCTCATAGAGTTTCGCATACGCGCCTCCGCGAGCCATCAGTTCATCGTGCGTCCCCGACTCCACGATGCGACCACGCTCGAGCACCACGATGGCGTCGGCGCGACGCACCGTGGACAGGCGATGCGCAATGACGAACGACGTGCGGTTGAGCAGGAGATTCGAGAGCGCGTCCTGGACGAGCATTTCGGCCTCTGCGTCGAGCGACGACGTGGCTTCGTCGAGAATCAGGATGGGCGAATCCCGGAGAATCGCCCGTGCGATCGCGATACGCTGCCGCTGCCCTCCCGAGAGCCGCTGCCCGCGCTCCCCGATCATCGTCTCGTAGCCGCCGTCGAGCCGTGCGACGAATTCGTGCGCGTGTGCGGCGCGGGCGGCCGCCTCGATTTCGTTCCGCGTGGCCTCGGCCTTTCCGTACGCGATATTGGCCGCAATCGTGTCGTCGAACAGGACGGTCTCCTGCGTGACGATGCCAATCTGGGATCGCAGTGACACCAGTGTGACGCCGCGCACGTCGTGACCGTCCACGAGGATGGCGCCGCCCGTTACATCGTAGAAACGCGGGAGGAGGTTGACCAGCGTGGTCTTCCCGGCGCCACTGCGGCCCACGATCGCCAGCATCTGCCCCGCTCCCACCGTCAAGCTCACGCCGTCGAGGGTCGCCGGGCCGTCGGTCCCCCCGTATGTGAACCGTACGTCACGAAATTCGATGCGGCGGCTGAAGGGCGGCAGCGCGACTGCGCCGACACGCTCCTCCACCTCGTTGTGGGAGTCGAGGATCTCGAAGATGCGCTCACCGGCAGCCATCGCCTGCTGCAGATCGGCATTGACTCGACTGAGCTTCTTCGCAGGTGCGTACATCATGAACAAGGCCGCCACAAACGCCGTGAACTCGCCCGGCGACAGGCGGCCGGCGCCGATTTCCTGCGACCCATAGACGAGCGCACCGACAAATGCCACCCCGCCGATGAACTCCATCAGCGGTGGCAGGGCCGACAGGGCGCTCGTGACCTTCATGCTGGTCCGGTAGAAGTGGTGCGACGCCCGTTCGAACTTCGTCGTTTCGCGCCCTTCCGCCCCAAACGCCTTTACGATGCGATGTCCCATGATCGCCTCGGCGCTGACGTGCGACATCTGCTCCAGGGCCTCTTGACTTCGTCGCGCCGTGCGGCGCACGCGCTGGCCCAGACGCACGAGCGGATAGACCACGAGAGGGGCGCCGGTGAGGCAGACGAGGGCCAGACGCGCGTCGTAATAGAACAGGAGCGCCGCGAAGCCCAGCAGCGCAAGCGACTCGCGCGCCAGGTCACCCATCGTCTCAGAGACGGCGCGCTGCACCAGTGCGACATCGTTCGTGATACGCGACAGGAGACGACCCGTTGTCTGCAGCGCAAAGAAGGCGACTGACTGGCCGAGGATGTGGCGGAACAACAGATTGCGCACATCCCGGACGACGCGCTGCCCGACGTCCGTCATGAGGTACCCGGAGAGGTAGGCGCCGACACCCTTGATCAGATAGACGACCAGGATGGCGGCCGCAATCGGCGCGAGGTTCTCGCGGTTCGGGAGTACCTGATCGAAGATCGGCTGGATGAGGGCCGCCAACGCGGCCGACGCCGCCCCATACAGCACCATGGCCGCCACCGCTCCCGTCAGCCGCGCGCGATATGGGCGGGCGTATCCCAGGAGCCGGACCAGGACGTTCACTCCTGGAACCGGTACCGCACCAGCACCCATAGCGCCACCACCCCGTCGCGCCACCCGATTTTCTTGCCCTCCTCGTATCCTCGGCCGTCATAGGTGATCGGCACCTCGTACACCCGGTACCCCCGCTTGAAAATCTTCGCCGTCAGCTCGGGTTCGATGCCGAAACCGTTCGAGTGCAGCTTCATCGATCGGAGCACGTCGATCCTCATGACCTTGTAACAGGTCTCCATGTCCGTGAGCATCGTGTTGTACAGAACATTCGTGAGGAGCGTGAGCAGGCGATTCCCGAGGTAGTGGGAGAAGAGAAAGACGCGGTGGCGGCCGAGGAAGCGCGACCCGTAGACCACATCGGCTCTCCCCTGGCAAATCAGCTCGATCAGCATCGGAAGCTCTTCGGGAGAGTATTCGAGGTCCGCGTCCTGGATGACAACGAGGTCGCCAGTCACCACCTCGAAGCCCCGGCGAAGCGCAGCGCCCTTGCCCTGGTTGTGCGGCTGCAGCAACAACGTGAACCCGAGCTGCTGCTGGAGCCCCTGCAGTAGCTGGCGGGTGCCGTCTGTCGAGGCGTCGTCGACGACGATGAGCTCGATTCGCAGCGACAACGCCACGACGCGCCGCACGATCTCCTCGATGGTCGCCGCCTCGTTGAACGCTGGCATGACGACCGAGAGCAGCGGATCGTGCAGAGCGCCTCTAATCCGTGACATTACCGTGTCGCCACCCGGTAGCCATGCGGACGGGCCGAGTGCCACCGCCATGCGTCGCCAACGATCGTCTCGAGCGCCGGGCGCTGCGGCACCCATCCGAGCTCGCGACGAATGCGCGCCGCCGACGCGTAGAGCACCGCGGGATCCCCCGGACGCCGCGGAGCCACCTGCCGCGGTACCGGGCGCCCGCAGACCCGCTCGACGGCCTGCACCACCTCGCGCACGGACGAGGGACGCTCCGTGCCGACGTTGTATGTGGCAGAGGCGCCGCCCGCCTCGAGTCGCGTCAAGGCGCGCACGTGCGCGTCCGCCAGGTCGGTCACATGCACGTAGTCGCGCAGGCACGTCCCGTCGGGCGTCGGATAGTCGTCGCCGAAGATCTCGAAGGGCGGCCCGCCCAAGGCGGCGTCGAACGCTCGCGGAATCGCGTGCACTTCGGGCTCGTGATCTTCGCCAAGTTCGCCCTCGGGGTCGGCGCCGGCGGCATTGAAGTAGCGCAACCGAATGGACCGGAGGCCGTAGGCACGCTCGAAATGTGGCAGCGCCTGCTCGATGGCCAGCTTCGTCTGTCCGTACGCATTCACCGGCGCCGTCGGGTGCGTCTCCTGAAGCGGAACCTCGGTCGGCTCACCATAGACCGCGCACGTGGAAGAAAACACCAGATGTCGACAGCCTTCCGCAGCCATGGCTTCCAGCGTCGCCAGCGCTCCAACCACGTTGTTGCGATAGTAGCCCGCCGGATTACGGACCGAGTCGGCCACCACCAGCCACGCCGCGAAGTGCACCACCGCGGTCGCGCCGTTCTCACGTATGGCGCGGCGCACGGCGTCGATATCGCGCACATCGCCTTCCACGACCTGCGTCCCCAGCGTGGCTTCTCGGTGCCCCTGCGAGAAATTGTCGAAGATCACCACCTGGCGGCCCGCCCGGCGGAGCGCCTTCGCACTGTGGCTGCCGATGTAACCCGCGCCTCCGGTGACCAGAACCGTGCCGGAGCCGGGCGCAGGATCAGGCACGGCCAATGGAGTAGTACGTGAATCCGTGCTGTTGCATCTGCCCGGATGTGTAGAGGTTGCGTCCGTCGAACACAACCGGTCCGCGCATCAGCGTCCGCATCCGCGTGAAGTCGGGCCGGCGGAATTCATTCCACTCCGTCACAATGGCCAGGCAGTCGGCGCCCCTCAGCGCGTCGTAGTTGCCGGACGCGAATGTCACCCGGTTGCCGAAGATACGTTTGGCGACGCGGACCGCTTCCGGGTCGTACGCCTGCACTCCGGCTCCGGCGGCAAGCAGGCCCTCGATCAGCGGCACGGACGGGGCCTCGCGCATGTCGTCGGTCTTCGGCTTGAACGACAGGCCCCAGACGGCGACGATCTTTCCCTCGAGGCTGCCGAAATGCGCGAGCATCTTCGACAGAAGCCGTGTCTTCTGACACGCATTCACCGCCTCAACGGCCTGAAGAATCCTGAAGTCGTAGTGCTTCTCGGCAGCAAAGTGCGTCAGGGCCTGGACATCCTTCGGAAAACAACTTCCTCCGTAGCCGATGCCCGGAAAGAGGAACGACGGCCCGATCCGGCGATCCGCGCCCACGGCGCGCCGGACCTGATCGACATCGGCTCCGACGAGCTCGCACACGTTCGCAACCTCGTTCATGAACGAGATGCGGGTGGCCAGCATCGCGTTCGCCGCGTACTTCGTCAGCTCGGCGCTCGCACAATCCATCACCATGATCGGCGCGCCGGTTCGTGTGAACGGGCTGTAGAGCTCCCGCATCAGTTCCTCCGCCCGCGGATCCTCCGCGCCAATCACGACGCGGTCGGGCTTCATGAAATCCTCCACCGCCCCACCCTGCTTGAGAAACTCCGGATTGCTGACGACGCTGAAGGGATGGGTCGTTTCACGCCGTACCACCTCCCGAACCCGGTCGCTGGTGCCCACCGGAACCGTGCTCTTGTCGACGATGACTTTGTAGCCGTTCATCGCGCGCGCGATATCGCGCGCGACGCCGAGCACCTGATGCACGTCGGCGGAGCCGTCCTCGCCCTGGGGCGTGCCGACCGCGATGAAGATTACGGCGGAGGCGCGAACCGCCTTGGGCAGCATCCAGGTGAACGTGAGTCGCTCCTCGGCCCGGTTGCGCCGGACGAGCTCCTCGAGGCCCGGCTCATAGAACGGCATCTTGCCACGACGGAGCATCCGGATCTTGCTCTCGTCTCTGTCGACGCACACGACGTCGTTCCCGCTCTCCGCGAGACACGCGCCCGCCACCAGCCCGACGTATCCGGTGCCCACGACCGCGATCTTCATTCGCCTCCGCGACCTCCGCTTGCGGTTTGCCTCGAAACTGCTGAGGCTATCATAACGGTTCGATGCGAATTCTCGTCGATTACCGGCCCGCCCTCCGGGAGCGTACGGGTGTCGGCGAATACATCCATCAGCTCGTCGGGGCGTATACCTCCGTGCATCCAGGCGAAATGACGGTCTTTACCAGCTCGTGGAAGGACCGGGTGCCGGGACAGGTTGCCACCGAGCTCCATGTGCCGGTGATCGATCGGCGCATTCCGGTGCGGGTGCTGAACCTGTTGTGGCATCGCATCGGATGGCCGCCGGTGGAGACGATTGCCGGGCCGGTGGATCTCGTCCACTCCGCCCATCCCCTTCTCATCCCGGCTCGCCGGGCAGCACAGGTCGTGACGATTCACGATCTGTTCTTCCTGACGAACGCTGAGCACACCCGTGCGGAGATCCGTCGCGATTACCCCGCGCTAGCGGGCCTGCATGCCCGTCGGGCGCACGCGGTCATCACCTCTACTGAACACGGCAGGCGCCTGGTGAGCGGGCGCCTCGGCGTGGCCGACGATCGGATTTACGTCTGCCCTCCCGGCGCCCCTACGTGGCGGGCGCTCGGACGCTCGCCCAACGTGCCCCGTGATGGCTATCTTCTGTTCATCGGTACGCTCGAGCCGCGGAAGAACCTCGGTGCGTTGCTCGACGCATACCTGCTTCTGCTGGATCGAATGCCGGCCGCTCCCGAGCTGATTCTTGCCGGCCGTGCTGCCGCGGAGGCAGCTCAATGGCTTTCACGCATCACCCGGCCGCCGCTGGCCGGTCACGTGCGCTACGTCGGCTATGTCGCCGACCAGGACCGGGAGCGCCTCTACGCCGGGGCGCGCGTCGTGGTGGTACCGTCGCTGGACGAAGGGTTCGGGTTACCGGCGCTCGAGGCGATGGCGGCGGGTGTCCCGGTCGTCGCGTCCAATCGCGGGGCTCTGCCCGAAGTGGTCGGCGCCGCTGGCACGCTCGTCGATCCGCACGACATCGCGGCGCTGGCGGCCGCTCTCGAACGGATCGTGTCCGACGATGGAGCCGCCGCAGCGGCGGGTGCCGCTGGTCTCGGGCGCGCGCGCGCATTTACCTGGGACGCCGCGGCGGCCACGCTGCGCCGAGCCTACACCGACGCCCTCGCGCGCCGCCGGCAAACCCCCTAGACGTCTCGAAAGGCCAGAAGTCATGCGGATGAGTCAAGTTTATGGACCGGCCTTTCAAGACGTCTCGCCCGCACGGAGTGCGGGCAAGCAGATACTGTTCCTAGCGAGGCGGAGCCGTCCCCGTCTCGCCTCTCGGGGATCTGAGGCGCAGCCTCGCTAGGCATGCGTATCGCCATTGACGCGCGCGAGTTGCAAGGACGAGCGACCGGCGTGGGTCGGTACCTGTCCGGCGTGCTGGCGGCCTGGAGCGAACTGCCGGCGGCGCAGTCCCATGAGTTCGTTCTCTGCGCGCCGGCGCCGATCGACCGGCCCGCGATGAGCCCGCGTGTGGCAACGCTCGTTCGCTCCGGCTGGAGCCACGTAGCGGGCACACTGTGGGAACAGCTCACGCTGCCAGCCCTGGTTCGCCAGGCGAGGGCGGACGTCCTGTTTGCCCCCGCGTACACCGGTCCGCTGCTGTGTCCTGTGCCAATGGTCGTGGCGATCCACGATGTGTCGTTTGCCGCTCGTCCCGACTGGTTCAGACGGCGAGAGGGATTGCGGAGGCGCATCCTCTCGCGCCTGTCTGCCCGGCGCGCCGCTCGCGTCCTGACCATTTCGCAGTTTTCCAAGCGCGAGATCGAACGTCGGCTCGGTATCGACGCCGCCAGGATCGAGGTCGGCTACCCTGGGACGACATCGTTGACTACTCCAACCGGTCGCGAAGATCCACCCCGCACGCACGACGAGAACCGTGTGCTGTTCGTCGGATCGCTCTTCACCCGCCGTCACATTCCGGCCCTCATCGACGGCTTCCAACGACTGGCGCGACAGCGACAGGACGTGAGTCTCGAGATCGTCGGTGAGAACCGGACGGCGCCGCGTGTCGACGTCGACCGCCTCGTCGCGACCAGCGGGGTCGCCGACCGGATTGCGCTTCGCTCGTACGTCCCGGATGACGTGCTGCGCACGCTGTACGAACGTGCCCGGGCGTTTGTCTTTCTCTCTGAATACGAAGGGTTCGGCCTGACACCGCTCGAAGCGCTGGCCGCCGGCGTCCCGATCGTCGTGCTGGACACACCTGTGGCCCGCGAGGTGTATGGCGAGGCGGCGCTCTACGTGCCTCGACCCGACGCGGCACTGATCCACGCTGCCCTCGAGCGCGTGCTCTTCGACGAGGCGGAGCGGGCCCGTATCCTCGACGCGTCAGCGCGGCTGCTGCCGCGCTACTCGTGGCACGCCTGTGCGGAGCACGTGCTCAGCGTGCTGCTGGCCTGTGTGACAGGTCACAAGTCCATCCCCTGAACCTTCTTCATGCCCCGGCTCTCGATCATCATCGTCACGTATAACTCGATCGGGCAGATTGACGCGTGCCTCGGCTCGCTGGCGCGGACCCTGCCCCCGCTCGACTACGAAACCGTCGTCGTCGACAACGCCTCTTCTGACGGGACCGTTGCCGCGGTACGGAAGCGGGGGTCGGCCGTGCGCGTGATCGAGACTGGGATGAACGTCGGATTTGCCCGTGCGAGCAACATCGGCATTCGACAGTCGTCTGGTGCCTTCGTGCTGCTGCTGAACCCGGATACGGAAGCCCGGCCCGCCGCCGTCGGCCGGCTGCTCCACGCACTGGAATCGAGACCGGATGCGGCGGTCGTCGGACCGCGGCTGGTGGACGGGCATGGACGCGCGGAACTGTCCTTCGGCTCGATGATCGGTCCGTTCGCGGAATTGCGTCAGCGTGTACTCGTCCGGGGCAACGACCGCGGGGTGCGGA
>JBOGIR010000443.1:0-12323 GCA_050742335.1 Vicinamibacterales bacterium
CTGCTGTACCGGTACAGCTGCGGCATCTCGTCGGTGCCGCGGCCGAAGCGCCGGGCGGGTTTACGCCAGGCGCCCGCTGGCACACGACGGCCCATCCCGTTCCTGATGAGCGCAGTGTCACAGCAGCGCGCGATGCGCTGGCGGTGGCGCGTGCGGCCGACGAGCGCGACCTCCTCGTCGTGCTGCTTTCGGGCGGCGCCTCGTCGATCGTCGCGCTGCCGGCGGAGGGGCTCACGCTTGCCGACAAACAGCAGACATCGAAGCGTTTGCTGGAGCGTGGCGCCGAGATTCATGCACTCAACACAGTGCGCAAACATCTCTCGGCGATCAAGGGGGGGCAGCTCGCGGCTGCCAACGCAGGGTCTACGCTCACGCTGGCACTGTCCGACGTCGTCGGCGACGACCTGTCGTCGATCGGGTCGGGACCGACCGTGGCAGATGCCACGACCTTCGGCGAGGCGCTCGCTGTGCTCGACCGGCACGGCGGACGCGATCTCTACCCGGCGTCGGTGGTGGAGCGCTTGAAGCGCGGTGCGGCCGGCGACATCGTTGAGACACCCAAGCCGGGGGATGGACGACTGGCGCGTTCGATCGCGCGCGTGATTGGTGGAGGGTGGACGGCCGTCGAGGGCGCGCGCGGTGCAGCAGCGGCGCTCGGCTACATGGTGCATGTTGTCGATCGTCCTGTTGTCGGTGAGGCACGCCACGCCGCACATGAACTGCTGCACACGGCTGCGCTGGCCGCGAAGGCGCACGCCGCACGTCCCTGGTGCATCCTGGCGGCAGGTGAGACAACCGTGCGCACCACCGGTTCCGGCAAAGGTGGGCGGAACCAGGAATGTGCGCTGGCCATGGCGCGCAGCCTCGACACGATCGGCACACGTGTCGTGGCGGCGAGCGTGGGGACCGACGGGATAGACGGGCCAACCGACGCGGCAGGTGCGATCGTCGACTCCACGACGCTCGCTCGTGCGGAAGCCGCAGATATTGGCCCTCCGGAGCGCTATCTCGAGGAGCACAACAGCTATGTCTTTTTCGACGAGCTTGGCGACCTGATCCGCACGGGCCCCACGGGGACCAACGTGGGAGATCTGCAGGTGATATTAGTTGGTAGTCGGTAGTTGGTGGTTGGTGGATCGTGGTTGGTGGTTATAATCCGCGCGGCACTTTGCCTGCCATGACGCTTGCCTCGGGCACGCGAGTTGGCCCGTACGAAATCACCGCCCTGATGGGGGCCGGCGGCATGGGGGAAGTGTATCGGGCGACGGATACGAAGCTGAAGCGGGAGGTGGCGATCAAGGTGCTGCCGACCGCGCTCGCCTCAGACCCGGAACGGCTCGCACGCTTCCAGCGCGAGGCCGAAGTGCTGGCGACGCTCAATCACCCGAACATTGCCGCGATCTACGGCCTCGAGGAAGGTCCGTCCGTACGCGCGCTGGTGATGGAGCTGGTCGAGGGGCCGACGCTCGCTGAACGGATCGAACGCAGGATGGGTCCTTTTGGACCCGCCGGAACGGCCGCAGGACTCGCCGGTGCGCCGGGTCCAAAAGGACCCGGCCTACAGGTGGACGAAGCGCTCGCGATCGCGCGGCAGATCGCCGACGCGCTGGAGGCCGCGCATGAACGCGGCATCGTTCATCGCGATCTGAAACCAGCCAACATCAAGGTGCGAGACGACGGGGCGGTGAAGGTGCTGGATTTCGGGCTGGCGAAGCTGATCGAACCGGGATCCGGGATCCGGGATCCGGGATCCGAAGGGGTGGCCGACGACGATGTCGCGACGTATTCACCAACGCTGTCCCTCGCAGCGACGCGCGCCGGGGTGATCCTCGGCACCGCCGCGTACATGAGCCCGGAGCAGGCGCGAGGCAAGAGGGTGGACCGGCGCGCCGACATCTGGGCGTTCGGATGCGTTCTCTATGAGATGCTCGCGGGGCGCCGGGCGTTTGACGGAGACGACATCACTGTGACGTTGGCGCGCGTGGTGGAGCGCGAACCAGATTTCGACGCGTTATCGTCGGCGGTGCCGCCACGAGTGGCCCAGGCGCTGCGCGTGTGTCTGCAAAAGGATCCCAGGCGGCGCGTGCGCGACATTCACGACGTACGCCTGGCTCTCGAAGGCGCGTTCGAGACGACGGTCGCGCAGACGGCCGCGCCGGCGGTTGCGGCTCAGCCCGCCCCGCGGAGCGAGCGCGCTGCGTCGATGGCGGCTGGCGTGGCGCTCCTCGCTCTCGCTGCGACGTTCGCCATGCCGTACATCCGCACTCCCGCGGCGGCGCCCGAGATGCGCGTGGAGATCACGACGCCAGAGACTGGCGATCCGGCGTCCTTCGCCGTTTCACCCGATGGTCGTCGGCTCGTGTTCGTAGGATCCGACGGCGGGCAGCCCCAGCTTTGGCTGCGGTCGCTCGATGGCCTGAGCGCGCAGCCGCTGGTCGGCACCGAGGGCGCCATGTACCCCTTCTGGTCGGCTGACAGCCGATCCGTCGGGTTCTTTATGGGGACCGAGCTGAAGCGAATTGACTTCGGTGGCGGCCCGCCCCGGACGCTCACGAGAGCAAGCCCTCGCGGCGGCGCGTGGAATGCCGACGACATCATTCTCTATACCCAGGCCGCCGTCGGACCGCTGTTCCGTATGTCGGCGTCGGGAGGCGAGGCGGTGGTCGCCACCACGTTGGAGGCGGGCCACACGAGCCATCGGTTCCCCCACTTTCTGCCCGGCGGCCGGCAGTTTCTCTTCTACGTGCAGGGGACGCCGGAGGCACGGGGCATCTACCTCGGATCCCTTGATTCTGCGGAAAACAAACGGCTAACGGCTGCTGACGCCGCGGGCGTGTACGCATCGCCAGGCTGGCTGCTCTTTGTCCGCCAGGGGACGCTCCTCGCCCAACGCTTGGACGTCGCGCGTGGGGCCGTGACAGGTGATCCGGTGACCCTCGCCGATCGGATGACTGTCGACGCCAACGTGAGCTTGGCGGCGCTGTCTACTTCCGCAGGTGGCTTGGTAGCGTACCGATTCGGCGGTGGGGCAGGCCGGCGGCAACTCGTCTGGTTCGACCGGTCTGGGAAGGCTCTAGGCACGCTAGCCGCGCCCGACGAGAACGGTGTTTCCTATCCTCGAGTCTCGCCCGACGGGCGCCAGGTGCTGGTCTATCGCACTGTGGAGGGGAATGCGGACATCTGGGTCATCGACGCCGTTCGCATGCGGCGCCTCACCTTCGATCCGGGCCTGGACCGGTTTGCGGTGTGGTCGGCGGACGGTAGCCGCGTGGTGTTCGACTCGACGCGGACGGGCCACCGCGATCTGTACGTGAAACTTTCAAACGGCGCCGGCGTAGAGGAAGTCTTCGTGGCATCGCCGGACAACAAGGTTGCCTACGATTGGTCGGCGGACGGCCGTTTCTTCGTGTATGCGGTCGTCGCCGATCCGAAGACCGGCTATGACCTGTGGATAGTGCCGCTGGAGGGAGATCGGAAGCCACTTGTGTGGCTCAATACGCCCTTCGACGAACGTAACAGCACATTCTCGTCCGACGGCCGCTGGATGGCCTACACGTCGAACGAGTCGGGACAGTACGAAGTGTACGTGCGGCTATTTCTGGGGGCAGGCGCATCCCCGGTGCAGGGAAGCGCGAGCGGACAGTGGCAGATTTCTACCACCGGCGGGATCTGGCCGCACTGGCGGCGCGATGGCAATGAGCTGTACTACATTGCGCCCGACGGCAAGCTGATGGCCGTGCCGATCACGATCGAGGGCACGACCGTCAACGCTGGTGCTCCCGTGGCCCTGTTCCAGACACAGATTATTGGCGGCGGCACGAACATTGACCTCGGGAGACAGTACGATGTCGCACCCGACGGCCGTTTCCTCATCAACGTCGCCACAGACCAGACCACCAACTCGCCCATCGTGCTGATCCTCAATTGGGGGAGGAACTGACAGATCGTTCGGATCGTTCGAGTCGTTCGGATCGAGCAATCTGTATCGCCTATGCCGGGTTTCACTTCGACAGCCACGGAGTCGAAGAGACACGAAGTCGTACAAAGAGACTTTCCTCTGCGTCTCCGTGGCGCGTGGAGGTGAAAAAAGCGTTAGGTCCGTCGCCACGGATTGACGACAGGCACCCCCAAGTCTTCGAAGTGTCGGGTGTTCCGTGTGGCGAGCGTGGCGTGATGGGCGAGGACGATACCGGCGAGCATGGTGTCCCGAAGATCACCCGGTCGACTCTTCCGGTGCCGCACAGCCATGAGATCGGCGGCGCGTCGCGCCGCCTCCATGTCGAAGGACGCGATCCGCTGCTCAATCTTGTCGAGCAGGACCGCGTCGAAGGCCTGCAGGAGCGCGGCGCGCCGCTTTCCGGCAGGGAGGATCTGCACGCCGAACCGGATCTCGAGCACGGTGACCGCGGTGGTCCACACCGAACTGCGAGGCTGTTCATCGAGCCACTCGACGACCTCCGGATCCGGCCTCTGGCGCATGAGCGCGGAGAGGACGTTCGTATCCAAGACGATCACGACTCAAAGGACGCGGGCTTGATAGGATGTCCGCGCAGCTCCGCAATATCTGAATCGAGGCCGACTGTTCCGAAGAGTGTAGCGATGTCGCTCCCGAGCCCGCCGGTGGCGCCTAGGTCCCTTTGGACGGCGTTGCGTAGGATCTCGCGCGCTTCTTCCTCCATGCTGCGGCCATGCTTCCGGGCGCGGCGCTGCAACCGCGCCTTCACGGTGTCCTCGAGATTTCTGACGACGAACTGAGCCACGTCATCCTCCGTCAAACGTGATGATATCATGATATCTTAACGATACGAACCATCCAACTCCCAACTCCCAACCACCAACTACCAACTACCCACCAACCGATCGACATGTTTTCCCGAGACGACATCCTCAGATCAATCCGCGACAAGGTTCATCATCCCGCCACCGCGCGCGAGCTGGCGCAAGTTCTCCGCATCCCGCGCGAGCAGCGCCACAACTTCACGCGGCAGCTCAAGTCGCTGGTCAGCGACGGCGTGCTCCTGCAGATTCGCGGCAACCGGTTCGGGCTCGCCGAGAAGATGGATCTCGTGGTGGGACGGCTCCAGGCCAACCCCGGCGGTTTCGGATTCGTGGTTCCAGAACATCCCGGGGGTGGGCCATCCCGAGACAAGGCCCGAGGCCAGGACGTGTACATCGCGGCCGCGAATCTGATGGAGGCGATGCACGGGGACCGTGTAGTGGCCCGAATCGAGCGCCACACCGATCGCGGCGTCGAGGGACGCATCATCAGGATTCTGCAGCGCAGCCAGGAGACCGTCGTTGGACGGTTCGAGACCGACAAGGCGAGCCTCGGCTATGTCATCCCGTTCGATCGTCGCGTGCTGACGGACGTCCACGTGCCGACCGGCGGGTGGTCGTCGGCCGAGCCCGGCGACATGGTCCTGGCGGAGATCACGAAATGGCCGACGGCCACGCGCGGTCCGGTGGGCCGCGTCGTCGAAGTGCTCGGACGCGTCGACGAGCCTGGCGTCGATACCCAGATCATCATCCGCAAGCACCAGATTCCCGACCTACACTCGGAGGAGTCGGTTGAAGAAGCGCGGCGGCTGGGTGGCGTCGTCAAGGAGCGGGACCTCCGCGCGCGCACCGATTTTCGCCTCGTGAAAACGGTCACCATCGACGGCGAACATGCGCGTGACTTCGACGATGCGATCACGATCGAGCGGCTGGCGAACGGGCACTATTGGCTGGGCGTGCACATCGCGGACGTTTCGCACTACGTGCGCGAGCGGAGCGCCCTCGACGAGGAAGCCTACGAGCGCGGCACCTCCGTCTACTTCCCCGAGCGTGCCGTCCATATGTTCCCGTCGGAACTGGCGACCGGATTGTGCAGCCTGAACCCCAATGTCGACCGCCTCGTGCAGTCGTGCCTGATGGAGGTGGATCGCCGCGGGAACGCCGTCCGGTATGAGATGCACGACGGCGTGATCAACAGCGACGCACGCATGACGTACACGGACGTCAATGTCATCCTCACGGACCGCGATGAAGAGACGATGACTCGATACATCGAGCTGGTGCCGATGTTCGAGCTGATGCGCGAGCTGTTCGAGATTCTCAACGCGCGCCGCCGCCGGCGCGGGTCG
This sequence comes from Vicinamibacterales bacterium, assembly GCA_050742335.1. Classification (GTDB taxonomy): domain Bacteria; phylum Acidobacteriota; class Vicinamibacteria; order Vicinamibacterales; family UBA2999; genus DATCJA01. The sequence continues at coordinate 6,126 of JBOGIR010000443.1, forward strand.
ATCGATTTCGACCTGCCCGAGACCGAAGTGGTCCTCTCCGAGCTCGGCGAGATCGAAGCGATCATTCCGTCGGCGCGCAACGTGGCGCACCGCATCATCGAGGAGTTCATGCTCCTGGCCAACGAAACGGTGGCGGCGCATCTGGTGGCCCACGACCGGCCGGCGCTCCACCGCGTGCACGAGGCGCCCGACGAGCAGAAGGTCGAGGATTTCGAGGGCTTCATCACGACGCTCGGTTACAGCCTGGGCGCTCGAGGGCACGCCTTGCGGCCGAAGCATTTCCAGAAGCTGGTCGATCGGATTCGCGGGGAACCCGTGGAGCGGCCCATCGCGGCGCTGATGCTGCGCACCATGCAGAAGGCACGGTACGATGCCTCGCCGCTCGGGCATTTTGGTCTGGCGGCCGAGCACTACACGCATTTCACATCGCCCATCCGCCGGTACCCCGATCTCGTCGTGCACCGGATGCTGCGGCAGTCGCGATCCGACCCTCTCACCGACGAGAGGCGCGCGGAACTCGAAGAGGAGCTGCCTGAGGTGGCGCGCCACGCGTCCGAGATGGAGCGCCGGGCCGACGAGGCGGAACGCGAGCTGCTCCAGTGGAAGAAGGTGCGCTTCATGGCCGACAAGGTCGGCGATGAATTCCACGGCTTCATCACCGGCGTCGCCGCGTTCGGCCTGTTCGTCGAGCTGGTCGAGCACTACGTCGAAGGGCTCGTGCACGTCTCGAGCATGGCCGACGACTATTACCGCTTCATCGAACAGCAGCACATGCTGCGCGGTGAGAATGCCAAGCGTGTGTACCGTTTGGGCGACAAGGTGCTCGTTCAGGTCGTGCGGGTCGACATGGAACGGCGACAGGTGGATCTGGGGCTGGTGGACATCCTCGAAGCGCTGCGGCGCGAGGAGCGTCCTCGTGGTGCGGTCAGGAGCAAGGTGAAGCCGAAGCGGGAACGGAGGGGTCAGAGGCCGGGACGACGCGAGCGCGGCGCGAGGAGGGCGAGGGGCGGCCGGCGTCGCGGGTGAGCGCGCCGCAGACTACGACTTTTCAGGCCCTTCTTTGATCGAGTCCTTGAAATTCCGGATGCCTTTTCCGATACCCCGGCCGATCTCGGGCAGGCGATTCGCGCCGAAGATCAGGATGATGATCGCCAGAATGATCAGAAGCTCCGGAATGCCTAGACGGCCCATATCTCACCGTGAAAGAGTAACGAGTTACAGGTTGCAGGGGTGCGTCAGCCTGGATTGTACCATGGGAGTCGATGCGGAACGGATTTTGAACGCCCGGCTCGGAGAGGACCCCATGACGAAGTGCATTGTCCTGGTCGCCGTCGCGCTCACGGCCGCAGCCAGCCTGGCTGCGCAACAACAAGGGTCGCTCCCCCGGTTTTCGTCGGGCGTGCAGCTCGTCGAGGTCTATGCAACGGTCACCGGCGCCAAGGGGGAGCTGCTCACCGGACTGGGACGCGAAGACTTCGAGATCTACGAAGACAACCAGCGGCAGGACGTCTCGACATTCGCCGCGGGCGAGTTCCCACTGACCGTGGGGGTTGGCGTCGATCGGAGCTGGAGCATGGCCGGCGAACCACTACGTCTGGCCAAACAGGCGTCGCAGAGCTTTCTTCGAGCGCTCAAGCCCGGTGATCGCTCGATGGTGGTGGCCATCAGCAGCGACGCCGACGTGATTGCGCCGCTCACGATGGACCGTCTCGAGCAGGAGCGCGCGATTGCGGCCATCGATCCGTGGAGCACCACCGCGCTGCACGACGCGATCGTGGCATCGCTCGACCGGCTCGAGCCCGAGCCCGGGCGTCAGGCCCTGGTGCTCTTTTCCGACGGCGTGGACCGCTACAGCAAGGCGACGGCCGCCCAGGTCGTGGAACGTGCACGTCGCAGCACCGCGCTCGTCTATCCGGTTGCGTTCGGCAGGACACGGCCGCCGCTTCTCGCGGAGCTCGCCGTGCTGACGGGTGGCCGCTCATTTCTCTTACGCGACGTCAAAGAGCTCGAAAAGACCCTTGCCGATATCGCCCGGGAGCTGCGCTATCAGTACTTGCTTGGCTACGTGCCGATAAACGCCATTGAACCCGATACGAGGGAGTGGCGCTCGATTCGTGTTGTGGTGAAGAAGCCGGGACTGAGGGTCCGCACGCGCGACGGGTATATGACAGGGCAGTAGGCAGTAGGCAGTAGGCAGTAGGCGGTAGGCGGTCGACAGTGGGCGGTAGGCGGTAGGCAGTAGGCAGTAGGCAGTGGGCGGTAGGCAGTAGGTGGTGACCGCGTCCTGACGCCGCCCCCTATGTGAGTGATGAAACCGGTTCTTGTGCGTGGTGCTGTTGGGGATCTAGAGTAGACACGCATGTCGCACCCCGTGGTGCTCGCGCTGTTTGACGCGGCGGCCGCTGCGGCGGCCGCCGGACGTGAGCTGCGCGAGTATGGCGTGCCGCGCGAGCGCGTCTCAATCGTGGCGCGGTCGCACGACGAGGAAGGCGTGCTCGCGCGTGCGTCTGGCGCCTCGCCAGGCTCGGAGCTCGAGGATTCGGTGGCGGCGTCACGACTCGGCGAGCTGAGCGCGCATCTGCTCGCCGCCATCGCGCTGGTCATGCCCGGCATCGGGCCGATTGTGGCCGACGGCCCGCTGGCGGCCGGCCTGGGTGAGGCGGCAGGACACCTGGCAGGAGGCGTTTCGCGTACGCTGGAGGGCGCGGGTCTGAGCCATGCCGAAGCAGAGCAGTGGGAGGCGCGGATTCGCGCGGGCGCCTTTCTAGTGGGTGCACATGTGGGACCTGCGCACGTGGACGGCGCACGTGACGTGTTGCTGCGGGCGGGCGGCCGCGAGGTCACCGTTGGTACGTGGCCGGATTGACGTCCCCCCCAGCGACACGGGGCGGGACAACCTCGGTGCCGCCCTCGAACCGGCTGAACGGGTGGCCGAGGTATCCGTTTTGCAGTTGCGATGGCGTGCCGCGTTGCGGAAAATGAGTCTATCTCGACCCCTGCGCTGAATGTCGACACAACCGAAGCCCACCTCGCGTGACCCCGTACCAGCGTCTCAGCATCTGACGCTGCGGCCCGACGATGGCCGGCCGGCTGAGGTGCGGTTCATGTTCGAGAGCCCCCAAGGCCGCGTGCACGGGGCGTTGGGGGCGTCGATTCTGGGGCACGCCGCATTCATCGCGTTTTGGGTTTTCCTCCTCTGGCTTGTGCCCGATAACGTGCGCGAGGCGGTGCTGCCCGACGTGCTGCCGCGCCAGATTGTGTGGCTGGCCGAACCCGGCCCTGGCGGAGGCGGTGGTGGCGGCAACCAGCGGCCGGAGCCACCCAAGCCGGCGGAATTACCCGGCCGCGAAGAGATCTCGGTCCCGGCCGCCCCTGTACCAGAACCGACGCCGGCACCGCCACCCGAGGAACCGCCGCTGGAGCAGCTGAGCATTCCCGCCGAGACGATGGCGGCCGCCGCTGAGCCGTCAATCGGCGTACTCGACTCAGGCGATGCGTCGTCGCTGTCCACCGGTTCGGGGAGAGGGACGGGCGCAGGATCGGGTCAAGGGTCGGGGCTCGGCCAGGGGAGCGGCGGGGGTACCGGCGGCGGCGTCTATCGGCCGGGCAGCGGCATCATCAATCCGCGCGTCGTTCGCGAGATCAAGCCGCAGTACACCGCGGACGCGATGCGCGCGAAGGTGCAAGGGACCGTCCTGCTCGAATGCGTCGTCCTTCCCGACGGCTCCGTCGGACGCGTCGACGTCGTCAAGTCGCTCGACTCGACCTTTGGTCTCGATCAGGAAGCGGTCAAGGCCGCCAGACAGTGGCGCTTCCAGCCCGGCACGCGGTTCGGCGAACCGGTGGCCGTGCTCGTGACGATCGAGCTCACCTTTACGCTTCGATAGAGAAGCGCGCTTGGTCCGGCTGAAGCCGGACACTACGTACAAAAGAAGGGCGGGTCCGAAAGGACCCGCCTCACTTGCAAACTTACCTACTTGCAGACTTACTTTTGACTTTGCACTTTGCACTTTCCACTTAGTACATGCCGCCCATCCCGCCGCCGTGCGGCATGGCCGGCGCGTCCTTCTTCTCCTCGGGAATCTCAGACACGAGGGCCTCGGTCGTCAGCAGCAGCGACGCAATGGACGAGGCGTTCTGCAGCGCGCTGCGCACCACTTTGGCCGGGTCGATCACGCCGGCCTTGACGAGATCCTCGTAGTTGTCGTTCGCGGCGTTGAAGCCTTCGTCCTGCTTCATGTCCCGCACTTTCGATACGACGATGGATCCTTCGTTGCCGGCGTTCTGCGCGATCCAGCGCATCGGCTCTTCGAGAGCGCGCCGGATGATTTGCAGTCCGACCGCCTGATCGCCTTCGAGCTTCAGCTCGTCGAGCCCCTTGGCGGCGCGAAGCAGGGCGACGCCGCCGCCGGCGACGATTCCCTCTTCGACGGCCGCCTTGGTGGCATGCATGGCGTCCTCGACGCGCGCCTTCTTCTCCTTCATCTCGGTCTCGGTGGCGGCGCCGACCTTGATCACCGCCACGCCCCCCACGAGCTTGGCCAGCCGCTCCTGCAGCTTCTCCCGGTCGTAGTCCGACGTCGTGTCCTCGACCTGCGTCCGGAGCTGCTTGACGCGCCCCTCGATGGCCCCCTGCGAGCCGGCGCCCTCGACGATCGTGGTGTTGTCCTTGTCGATGGTGACCTTCTTGGCCTTGCCGAGATCCTCGAGCTTGATGTTCTCGAGCTTGATGCCGAGGTCCTCGGTGATGGCGCGGCCACCGGTCAGCACGGCGATGTCCTCGAGCATCGCCTTGCGCCGATCGCCGAAGCCAGGCGCCTTGACTGCCGCCGCGTGGAGGGTGCCGCGCAGCTTGTTGACGACGAGCGTGGCGAGCGCCTCGCCCTCGATGTCCTCCGCGATGATGAGCAGCGGGCGACCCAGGCGGGCCACCTGCTCCAACACCGGCAGCAGGTCCTTCATCGAGCTGATCTTCTTCTCGTGGATCAGGATGACCGGGTTCTCGAGCACCGCCTCCATGCGCTCGGCGTCGGTGACGAAGTACGGCGACAGGTAGCCGCGGTCGAACTGCATCCCTTCGACGACGTCGAGCGACGTTTCGAGCGTCTTTGCCTCTTCGACGGTGATCACGCCGTCTTTGCCGACTTTGTCCATCGCCTGGGCGATGATCGTGCCGATGGTCGCGTCGCTGTTCGCCGAGATGGTGCCGACCTGGGCCACCATGTTGCCCGAGACGGGCCGCGCCATCTTCTTGATCTGTTCGACGATCGCTTCGACGGCTTTTTCGATGCCTCGCTTGAGCTCCATCGGGTTGGCGCCCGCCACCACGTTCTTCGCGCCTTCGCGGTAGATGGCCTGGGCAAGCACGGTTGCTGTGGTCGTGCCGTCACCCGCCGTGTCGGACGTCTTGCTCGCGACCTCGCGCACCCTCTGTGCGCCCATGTTCTCGAGCGGATCCTTGAGGTCGATTTCCTTGGCCACCGTCACGCCGTCCTTCGTGATCGTGGGGGAGCCGAACTTCTTGTCGAGGACGACGTTGCGCCCTTTGGGACCGAGCGTCACCTTCACCGCGTCGGCCAGCTGGTTGACGCCGCGCAGGATCGCCTGCCGCGACTGCTCGCCGTAAACAATCTGTTTTGCCATTGTTTGCTGCTCCGTTTATTTGGAATCCAGGACCGCGAGCACCTCGTCCTCGCGCATGATGAGGTATTCCTCACCGTCGATCTTGATTTCCTGGCCTGAGTATTTGCCGAAGAGGATGGTGTCGCCGTCCTTCACATCGAGCGGCTGGCGGTTGCCGTCATCCTTCACCTTGCCGAGGCCGGCCGCGATCACCTTGCCCTGCTGCGGTTTCTCCTTGGCGCTGTCCGGGATGATGATCCCGCCGATTTTCTGCTCGCCTTCCTCGATGCGCTTGACGATGATGCGGTCGTGTAGCGGTCTGACTTTCATGTGCGTCGACTCCAAACTGGATCTCGTGGACTCGGGGCACGCCCCGTTGAATGGACAACCTGATGCCGGGTCACCAGGACCCGGCGTGAGTACCTAGCGAGGCTGCGCCTCAGACCACCGAGCATGTGGCTCCGCCTCGCTAGGCAGCGTCTGCTTGCCCGCACTCCGTGCGGGCGAGACGTCTTGAACGGCCGGCGAAAAAACTTGACTCATTTGGTGCGGATTCTGGACGTTCAAGACGTCTAG
>JBOGIR010000444.1:0-6403 GCA_050742335.1 Vicinamibacterales bacterium
CCGGGGTCTCGACTTGCGCCGTTTCGGACGACACGGCCGTCAGCAGTTCCAGCGACAGCGCCGTGTTTGCCGGGACGGTGACTTCGCGGAAGCGCGGAGCGGGTCGAGAAGGGGTCGCGCTGGCTGCGGGAGCCGCAGGCACACCCGCCGGGACGGGGCGCGCGGGCCTGACCGTAGTGGTGTCACGTCGCGATGCGGCTGCCGCCGAACTGTCCCGACTCGGGGACGGTCTCTGTGCGGCGGGTACGATTTCCGTAACCGGTGCCGCAGCCGCGTCAGAAGGCGGTACTAGCGCGCTTTGCTCCAAATTCTGGGCGTTTTCTGGCGCACTGCCGCCGCATGCCACCAAGAATGAAGAGCTGAGCAGCGCCGCCGCCATCCAGGAACTTTTCATGATTTCACTCCTTGAGATTCCCATTGGGGCAAGGATCGGACCAGGGGGGTCAGACCCCAGTGACGCCTTGCATGGGGGTCTGACCCCGAAGTATCGGGGTCTGACGCCTGCACATGCACCGTATCGGGGTCTGACGCCTGCACATGTAGGGGTTCAGGCTATCAGGATCGCTTATTGTCATTGAATAACTATCAATTTGACTGATGGGCTCGCCATCAGGCAGACTGGCTTTCATGCCCACACGTACCGGCGCGCAGATTATCTGGGAGTGCCTGGTCCACGAAGACGTGCACACCGTCTTCGGGTATCCGGGCGGCGCGATCCTGCCGGCCTATGACGCGATGCTGGACTATCCGGTCCGGCACGTACTGGTCCGGCACGAGCAGGGCGCCACACATATGGCCGACGGGTTTGCCCGGGCAGGCGGCGGCGTCGGGGTGGCAATCGCCACGTCGGGTCCCGGCGCGACGAACATGGTGACCGGAATCGCCACGGCGATGATGGACTCGTCGCCCATCGTCTGCATTACGGGCCAGGTCCCCAGCAAACTGATTGGCTACGACGCGTTCCAGGAAACCGACATCACCGGCATCACGCTGCCGATTACCAAGCACAGCTATCTGGTGACCCGCGTGCAAGACATCATGCCGGCCATGAAAGAGGCCTTCCACCTGGCGAAGTCGGGCCGGCCTGGGCCGGTGCTCGTCGACGTGACGAAGGATGCCCAGCAGGCGTCGATCGACTGGACATGGGATCCGAGCGAGGTGAGGCTGCGCGGGTATCGCCCCGATCGTCCGATCACCCACGAGGAGCTCGCGAAGGCGGAAGACCTGATTCGCAACTCCCGGCGTCCTGTCATCCTCGCCGGGCAGGGCGTGATCCAGAGCGGCGCGGGGAAGGAGCTGCTCGCGCTCGCCGAGCGCATCGATTCACCCATCGCGATGACGCTGCTCGGCCTTGGCGGCGTGCCGGCGAGTCATCCCCTGAATCTCGGCATGATGGGCATGCACGGCGAAGCCTGGGTGAACCATGCGATCCAGGAAGCCGATCTGCTGCTGGCGTTCGGCATGCGCTTCGACGACCGCGTCACCGGGAACATCAAGACGTACGCGCCGCACGCCAGGAAGATTCACGTCGACATCGACCCGTCCGAAATCAACAAGAACGTGGTGGCCGATGCCGCCATTGTCGGCGACCTGCGTGTCACGCTGGCGGATTTCCTCGAAGTGCTCGAGCCGGCCGATCATGCACCCTGGATCGCGTATATCGATTCGATGAAGGGTCACGCCGCCGTTCGCGACATTCAAAAACTTCCCGACACGGGCCACCTCTACGCGGCGCATGTCATCAACGACATCTGGCACATCACAGGCGGCAACGCCGTCGTCGTGACCGACGTTGGTCAGCACCAGATGTGGGAGGCGCAGTACTACCATCACGAAAAGCCGCGATCGCTCATCACGTCGGGCGGCCTTGGAACGATGGGCTTTGCGGTGCCTGCAGCCATTGGCGCGAAGATCGCCCGTCCCGACGCGGAAGTATGGGCGATTGTCGGAGACGGCGGCTTCCAGATGACGCAGGCGGAGCTGACGACCGCGGCGCAGGAAGGCGTCAAGATCAACATTGCCATCATCAACAACGGCTATCTCGGGATGGTGCGGCAGTGGCAGGAATTCTTCTACGAGCGGCGCTACGCCGCGACGCCGCTGCGGAGCCCCGATTTCGTGAAGCTTGCCGAGGCGCACGGTCTCGAGGGTCTCCGCGTCGAGAAGCGCAGCGAAGTCGGGGGCGTGATCGAACGCGCCCGCGCGGCCGAAGGCACGGTCGTCATCGACTTCCGCGTGGAGCAGGAGGACAGCGTGTACCCGATGGTGCCGGCCGGCGCGGACCTTGACGCAATGATTCGTCGTCCCGAGCGGTCGGTGCTCGCGGAGACGGGCGCGGATCCGATTTGAAGAAGGCTCTAGGCTTTGGGCTCTGGGCTCTAGGCCCCGTCGGCCCAAGGCCTGAGGCCTAAAGCCTAAAGCCTAAAGCCTCTCAGGTTCTCTATGCATCACACCCTCGTCGCCCTCGTCGAAGACAAGCCGGGCGTCCTCAATCGAGTGGCGTCGCTCTTCCGCCGGCGCAATTTCAATATCGAGTCGCTGACTGTCGGTCGGACCGCCGAGCCCGGGATCTCGCGCATGACGATCGTGATCGACAGCGATCAAGCGAGCGCCGAGCGGGTGACGGCATATCTGTACAAGCTCGTGAACGTGCTGCAGGTCGAGGACCTCGGCGCAGTGCCAGCGGTCGCGCGTGACCTGGCGCTCGTGAAAGTGGCCGTCGCGGGGCACGACCGCGCGGCGCTGCTGCGCGTGGTCGACGAAACGCGCGCGCATATCGTCGACTCCGGTGAGCAGACGATGACGCTCGAGATTACCGGGGAGCCACCGCACGTCGATTCCGTGATCAGCCGGCTCGAACCGCTGGGCATCATCGAGATGGTGCGAACGGGCCAGGTGGCCATGCGGCGGGGCGACACCGCGCTGTCGGCGGGAAGTTATTCATAGAATTTGCGGATTGACGGATTTACGAATTGACGAATTTCAGGACTTGCATTTGCCGCCTGCGGCCCAGTAGAACTCCGAACTGAACTGGAACTGAACTCCGAACTGGCTATAAATCCGCAAATCCGCGAATTCGCAAATTCGTAAATTCCAAGTCTCTCAGGAGCGCACATGGCGACGATGTACTACGACAGGGACGCGGATATCCAGTTGATCCGCACGAAGAAGGTGGCGGTCATTGGATACGGATCGCAGGGGCACGCGCACGCGCTGAACCTGAAGGACAGCGGCGTTGACGTGGTCGTGGGTCTGCCGGCCACGAGCAAGTCCGTCGAGAAGGCGCGGGCTGCAGGGCTCAAGGTCCTGAACATCGCCGATGCGTCGAAGTGGGCCGACGTCATCATGCTGCTGGTGCCGGACCAGCACCAGGCGAAGGTCTATACCGCCGACATCAAGGAGCATCTCACTGCGGGCAAGATGCTGATGTTCGCCCACGGCTTTGCGGTGCGGTTCAACTGGATTGTTCCGCCGAAGGACGTGAATGTCACGATGGTGGCCCCGAAGGCCCCGGGCCACCGGGTGCGTGAAGTGTTCGAAGAAGGCGGCGGGACGCCGGGCCTGCTGGCGATCCATCAGGACGTGACGGGACAGGGCAGGGCGCTCGCGCTGTCGTACGCCCGCGCCATTGGCTGCACGCGCGCCGGAGTGATTGAAACCACGTTCGCCGAAGAGACGGAAACGGACCTGTTCGGCGAGCAGGCCGTGCTGTGCGGCGGGACCAGCGCCCTGGTGAAGGCCGGCTTCGAAACGCTCATCGAAGCGGGGTACCAGCCGGAAATCGCCTATTTCGAATGCCTTCACGAACTCAAGCTGATCGTCGATCTGATGTATCGCGGCGGGCTTGCGTACATGCGCTACTCGATCAGCGACACGGCCGAGTACGGCGACTACACCGCGGGATCGCGCATCGTCACCGAGGAGACGAAGGCAACGATGCGGCAACTGCTCAAGGAGATCCAGTCGGGCGAGTTCGCGAAGAAGTGGATTACCGAGAACGAGACCGGGTGTCAGAACTTCAAGGCGATGCGCGAGCGCGATCGCAATCACCCGGTTGAGATCGTGGGATCGAAGCTGCGCGACATGATGCCGTTTCTCGATCCGGTCAAGCTCCCGCAGCCGGCATCGGTGTAGTGGATAGTAGGCAGTAGGCGGTAGGCAGTTCGGTTCAGACCGTTCTGCGTTCGGCCCACGCCCACTGCCTACTGCCTACTGCTTACTGCCTACTATGAACAAATACTCCTCCCGCATCACCCAACCCCGCAGCCAGGGCGCCTCGCAGGCGATGCTGTACGGCGCCGGCCTCACCGACGCCGATCTGCAGAAGGCGCAGGTGGGCATCTGCAGCATGTGGTGGGAAGGCAACACCTGCAACATGCACCTCGACCGGCTCGCGGCGCACGTCAAGGACGGCGTGCAGGCGGCCGGCCTGGTCGGCCTCCGGTTCAACACGATTGGCGTCAGCGACGGCATCTCGATGGGAACGGAAGGTATGAGCTACTCGCTTCCGTCGCGCGATCTCATCGCCGACTCGATCGAGACCGTGATGGGCGCCCAGTGGTACGACGCGCTGATCACCGTGCCCGGGTGCGACAAGAACATGCCCGGCTCGGTCATGGCGATGCTGCGGCTCAATCGTCCGGCACTGATGGTGTACGGCGGCACGATTCGCCCGGGCGAGGCGCTCGGCAAGCCGCGGGACGTCATTTCCGCCTTTCAGTCGTACGGTGAATATCTGGCGGGCGCGATCACCGACGAGCAGCGGCTGGATATCGTCCGCCATGCGTGCCCGGGTGCCGGCGCCTGCGGCGGCATGTATACGGCCAACACGATGGCGGTCGCCATCGAGGCGCTGGGTCTGTCGCTGCCGTACAGCTCCTCGATCCCCGCCGAAGACGCCGCGAAGGTGGACGAATGCCGGCGCGCGGGTGCGGCAATCCGCACGTTGCTCGAGCGGGATCTCAAGCCGCGCGACATCGTCAGCCGCGATTCACTCGAGAACGCGCTGACCATGGTGATGGCGCTCGGCGGATCCACCAATGCGGTGCTGCACCTCATCGCCATCGCCAGAACCGCAGGTGTGCGGCTCTCATTGGACGACTTTCAGCGCATCAGCGATCGGGTGCCGCTGCTGGCCGACTTGAAACCGAGCGGCCGGTTCGTCCAGGAAGATCTTCACAACGCGGGCGGCACGCCAGCCGTCATGAAGTACCTGCTCGAGCACGGCTTCCTGCATGGCGACTGCCTGACGGTGACGGGAAAGACCATCGCTGAGAACGTCGCCGATGTGCGGCCACTTGCACGCGGTCAGCAGGTGATTCATTCAATTGAAGAGCCCATACTTCCGCGCGGCCACCTGCGCATTCTTCGCGGCAATCTCGCGCCCGAAGGCGCCGTCGCCAAGATCACCGGGAAGGAAGGGGAGCGGTTTGCCGGTCCCGCCAAGGTGTACGACTCCGAGGAGGCGATGCTGGCCGGGTTGGAGAGGGGCGAAATCGCCAAGGGGACGGTGGTCGTTATTCGCTTCGAGGGGCCCAAAGGCGGGCCGGGCATGCCCGAGATGCTGACGCCCACCTCGGCGATCATGGGGGCCGGACTCGGCAAGGACGTGGCGATGATTACCGACGGCCGCTTCTCAGGCGGGTCGCACGGGTTCATCATCGGACACATCACGCCGGAAGCGCAGGACGGCGGACCGATCGCGCTCCTGCGTGACGGCGATCCGGTCACGATCGACGCTACCGCGTGCGAGCTGCGCGTGGACGTGAGCGACCAGGAGCTGGCTACGCGACGCGCGGCCTGGAACCCCCCGCCGCCACGAGCAACGAGCGGCGTCCTCGGCAAGTACGTCAGGCTGGTGCGGTCAGCGTCGGAAGGATGTGTAACGGATTAGCGTGTTCTTCACATCCACGTGCCACGGAGACACGGAGACACAGAGGAAATTCCCTTCGTTTGACTCCGTGTCTCTGTGACTCCGTGGCCCGTCGAAGTGAAAAGCGGGTCAAACCTTCGGACCGGTCGAGTCGTTCGGATCGTTCGGATAGTCCGGGGTTGGAGGGCGATTACCGCGGGTTTGGCGCGAGGCGCTTCAGCTCCTCCGTCCAGTTGAGTACGACCGTGAGCGCGGCGGCCTGAGTGCCCGTATTGGGTGCTTCGATCAACAGAAAGCGCTTCCCGTCCGGCGAGATGTCGTACGAGCGCGCGCCGTCCAGAATCACATAAAACCTGCCATCGATCGCCATCCGAGGGACACCGGCGGTAAACCCATCTTGCGTTCGCACCTCGACCGCCGTCAATGTGCCGTCAGCGGCGACGTAAAAGAGCTCGCGGCCGTTGGGCGCCCAGGCTGGATGGAAGCCGCCCGTCGTCGACACCTGCCACCGCCCGCGGTCGATATCGGGAA
>JBOGIR010000445.1:0-17896 GCA_050742335.1 Vicinamibacterales bacterium
GTAGGCAGTGGGGCAGTAATTAGTGAAGGGTCCCAGATACTAGGCTGTAGGCTAGTCGGGTGGCGGAGGGCGGCAAGTGCCGGGATTCTTTCTTAGTCGTCGTCGGGGAACATCGACCACGTCACCACGATCTCATGCTCGGTGATGCGCATATAGATATCGCCACGGTCCGACGACCCGGCGACGAGCATGCCTTTGTCGTCAGGACGCGAGGCTTCGATCGGCGCGAATGTCGCGACGCGCTTCCCATCCGCCGTGCGGGTCACGACGAGCGCCCGCGCCGACGTGCTTGTGCCCAGCGTGAGGGGGGTGTCGAAGTGAATCGCCAGAGAACCAGCTGCGGGCGACGGCATCTCCTCAGCCAGAGTACCGCCGCCGCAGCCCGCCAGGCACAACGCGCCCCCGAGGAGTAACCCGAGCAGACGCGTCATCCCCGAACTCGTTTACTGAAGTGGAACGCCGGCCGCCATATCCGCGATAGCTGTGTCGTCGATCGACTGCCGGATCTGCCCGGATTCGTCCGAACCGAAGTGCCGGGTGCCCGTCGTTCCAAACGTCAACGGATCACCGTTTGAGAAGTACCGTGTTCTGGTGGCGGCACCGGACGCATTGCACGTATCGGCCGCAAGCGTGACGTCCTCTGCGTCACCGTCAGGATGATCAGAGAGCGTAAACAGGTACCCGCTCTTCGGCGTGGTGTCGGCCGCTGCGAGATCGGCCGGAATGAACGTCGTTGTTGATCCGGTCGGCGGAAGCGCCAGATCCGCAAGGTCCGTCGCGTACCCGCCGCCGCCGCAGCTCGATGCGTACGTTGCCTCGGCGCTGCTCATTGTCCGCATCGACCCGATCGCCGACGCCTCGTTGCCGGACATGCGGGCGCGGAGCAGGCCCGGTACCGCGATGGCCGCGATGATACCGATGATCGCAACGACGATCAGCAGTTCGATCAGCGTGAAACCCTTGTTGTCCTGCATCTTCATCCAGTTCTCCTCATCTGTACGGCACGGCAGCGCCGTGGTTCGTCGGTTGAAACGGGCCGCCGGGGGTGCTCTGTGGTGCCGGCAGCAAACGCTGCCGCTCAGTAAGGCAACTCGTATGCCGCGTCTGTCCGATTTGCCGGCCGCGCACGGGTGATCAAGTGTGTGTCGTCGCGTGAAGGAGATGCGGTCGCCACAGCGACCAGTCGAGAGGACCTGACAATACTTGTCAGTCAGACTGGCATTTAGTGTCACTCTCGCTTGTGGTTGGTGGGTGGTCTCTGTCGTGGCGCGCAGACTGAAGCCTGCGCTCTACACGTGACTACTTCAGGTTGTACTTTTTCACGTAGTACCGAAACGACCTGAAGCTCATACCGAGCAGCTCCGCCGCCTTGACCTGGACGCCGCCGGCACGTTCGAGCGCCAGGGCAATGTAGTGACGATAGAACGCCTCTCCGCGCGCTTCCAGATCGAACCCCTCCCCCAGGTCAGGCAGGGTCGTGTCCCTCGGCCCTTCGATCGTCGCTCGACCCAGCCGGACGTCCTCCGGAAGGCTCTCCGGCAGGATGGTCTCCGTCTGCTCGAGCGCGACGGCGCGCTCGATGGCGTTCTGCAACTCCCGCACGTTGCCGCGCCAGGGATGCTGCGCCAGGAGGGCAAGCACCTCGGCGGAGATCGTCCGCACGCGCTTGCCCATCTGTGACGCGAACTGCTCGAGAAAGTGGTCGGCCAGCAGCGGAATGTCCTCGACACGCTCACGAAGCGGCGGCACCGTGATGGAGAGGACATTGAGCCGATAGAACAGGTCCTCACGAAACCGCCCGCCGGTCACCATCTTCGGCAGGTCCTGGTTCGTCGCGGCGATCACACGCACGTCGGCCTGCACTTCCTCGGTGCCACCCAGCCGCCGGAAGCGGCGATCCTGCAGCACGCGCAGCAGCTTCACCTGCATCGAGGGCGCCATCTCGCCGATCTCATCCAGGAAGATCGTCCCGCCTTCGGCAGCCTCCACCAGCCCCTTCTTGTTGACGTGCGCACCGGTGAATGCGCCGCGGACGTGTCCAAACAGCTCCGACTCGAGCAGCGCTTCGGGCACCGCGCCGCAGTTGAGCGCCACGAACGGACGGTCGCGCCGCAGCGAGTTGAAGTGAATCGCCCGCGCGACGAGCTCCTTGCCGGTGCCCGACTCGCCCCCGATCAGCACCGTGCTGTTGGTCACGGCCACCCGCTCGATGGTCGCAAACACCTGTTGCATCGCCTCGCTGCGGCCCAGGATGTTCGAGAATTCGTACCGGGTGTTGAGCGCACGCTTCAGCAGGAGATTTTCCTGTTTCAGACGGCGAGTCTCGACGTGCTGCCGCACCTTCAGGCGCAGCTCGTCCATGCTGAAGGGCTTGACGAAGTAGTCGATGGCCCCGAGCCGCATCGCCTCGACCGCGGTGTCGGTCGAGGCGAAGGCGGTCATCATGAAGGCGACGAGATCCTGATTGATGTCCTTCGCGGCGCGCAACACGTCGACGCCGCTGAGATCGGGCATCCTGATGTCCGAGAGGAGCAGGTCGAACGGCTCCGCCTGGAGCTGCGTGATCGCGTCCTTCCCGCTCTCCGCGAGCACGACGTCGTAGCCGTCGCGGCGCAGCACGATGCGCAACATCTCGCGCATCGACAGTTCGTCGTCTACGACGAGGATCCGTGGTTTGCGGGCGGCGGTTGCCTGACCCGGCCGGTCGGAGGCGTCGAGGTTCGCGTGCATCGGCTGCGTCCTCACAGCACCGGCCTCTGCTGCGCCGATCCCGTGTCCGCGGACGCGAGCTCGGGCGCCGGCCCGGCGGGCAGGCGGACGAGTACGGTCGTGCCCGCGCCTTCGGCCGACGAGACCTGGATCACACCTCCGTAGTCGCTCACGATGCGGTGGACGATCGCAAGCCCGAGTCCGGTCCCCTTCTCGAACGAGCTTCGAAACGGCTGGAAGATGTCGTCCAGCTCGTCGGCCGGGATGCCGTGCCCCTCGTCCTTGACGCTGAGGATCGCCTCGTCACGGCCATTCGTGGACTCCATGTCGACCGACAGCAGGAGCCGGCCTCCGGCAGGCATGGCGCGCAACCCGTTCGACGCGATGTTCCAGATAATCTGCCGCACCTGATTCTCGTCGGCTTCGAACCATACCGGCTGCGCCGGTGCCTTCACATCGACCACATGGTCATCGTGGGCCTCCGAGCTGTTGCCGAGCAGCAGCGCCGCGTCCCGCACGACCTTGCCAAGGTCGAGACTGGCGATTGCACATTTCTGTGGACGCGCGTACGCGAGGAAGGATCGGATGGTGTCGTTCAAGCGCTCCGACTCGCGCAAGACGATATCCATCAGCTGCGCCTGGTCGTCGCTGAGGAGCAACTCCTGCCGGAGGACCTGAATCGAACCGGACATCGCGGCGAGCGGGTTGCGGATTTCGTGCGCGATCCCGGCAGCCATTTCACCCACGGCGGCGAGCCGCTGCTGCACGCGAGCCGTGCGCTCCAGGCGCCGCAGCTCGGTGACGTCCTGGAACGTGAACAGATACCCGCTCGCCCCGTCGGGCAACGCAATCATCGCCACCACCAATCCGACGTCGAGCTGGCGGCCTTCGCCCGTACGGTACTTGTATTCCTCACGAAGGCTGCGTGCGTGGAGCAGCGTGCTAAGCCTTCCACGTGCGTCGCTCGGCAACTGCAGCACTTCGCCAGCGTCGTGACCGAGTGCTTGTTCCCTGGGAATACCCGTAATCGCGGATGCCGCACGATTGAACGTCAGTACGCGCCCCTCACCGTCTGAGGTGACCAGACCGCTCAGCAGGCCGTCGATCACATACTCGTTGAAGGCGCGGAGATCCTGGATTTCGTGCGACGCGTCCTGCAGGCGCGACTGTGCGGAACGCAGGCGCTCGGCAAGCGAACCCGAGAGCAGTGCCACGGCGGCGAACCCTGACAGGTTGATGGCAATCGTGTACTGGGCGAACTGACGGGGAGGCAGTTCCACCACGCCGCCGCCGAGCCAATCTGGAAACAGCGCCAGGTACTGGCCTGTGACCAGCCCGAGATAGAGGACGCCGTTGAGGACCGCGACCTGGAACGCCCCGCGTCGAAAGCTGATGATGCTCGCCGCGATGATCGGCAGCAGGTACAGGGACGAGAAGTAGCTGACGATGCCGCCCGTCAGGCCGATGAAGCCGGACACCAGAATCGCGTCGGCGCCAAGCTGCAAGTCGACCAGCCAGGAAAACCGCCCGATCCACTTCAGCGTCGCCAGATACGCGATGCTCAGCGCGTAGGTGACGCCGATCAGAAAGAAGAACGGATCGATCGGAAATGCACCCGGCCGGTTCAGCTGGATGAGCGTCGCCCACCCCAGCAGCAGCGTGCTGACGACGACGCGGATGGCGATGAGCCTGGCCAGGCGGGAGCGAAGATCCAGGGTCTAACCTCCTCCGCCCGTGAGCTGGTTGATCAGCTCGAAGATCGGCAGGTACATCGCGATGACGATGCCGCCGACAATGCCGCCGAGCAGCGCGATCATCAACGGCTCGAGGAGCGTGAGCAGGCCGGCCACGGCCACGTCGACTTCCTCTTCGTAGAAGTCGGCAATCTTGCTGAGCATCGTGTCGAGTGCGCCGGTCGCCTCGCCAACGCCGATCATCTGAACGACCATTGGAGGGAACACTGCCGTCTGTTTCAAGGGTCCGGCGATCGTCTCGCCGCGCTCGATGCTCTTCCGCGTCGTGTAGATCGCGGCCTCGACCACGGCATTGCCGGCCGTCTTGGCGGTGATGTCCAGCGCCTCGAGAATAGAAACGCCCGACGTGAGGAGCGTCGAGAGCGTCCGGCAAAAACGGGCGACGGCAATCTTGCGCATCAGAATGCCGAGTACCGGCATCCTGAGGACGACACGGTCGACGAGCATGCGCCCGCCCGCCGTCCGGTAATACGCACGGAAGGCGAACGCGAACACGACCATGCTGCCGATGATGAACGGCATGTACCGCACGAGCCCGTTGCTCATGGCGATCACGATGCGGGTCGGCATCGGCAGATCCGCGCCGAGGCCGGCGAACAGTTGCGCGAACGTCGGGATGACCTTCCAGAGGATGGCGCCGACAACGACCGTCGCAATCACGACGACCGCGATGGGATAGACCATCGCGGACTTCACCTGGCCCTTCAGTTTGACGGCCTTCTCGATGTAGGTGGCCAGCCGCTTGAGGATCGCGTCGAGGATGCCGCCCGCTTCGCCGGCCGCAATCATGTTCGTGAACAGCGAATCGAACGCCTTGGGGTGCTTCGCCATCGCGTCGGCGAGCGACGCTCCCGCCTCGACATCGGCGCGCGTCGCCAGGATGACCTCGCCGAAGTTCTTGTCTTCGGCCTGATTGCCGAGAATGTCGAGACACTGCACGAGCGGCAGACCCGCGCCGATCATCACCGAGAACTGCCGGGTGAAGACTGCGAGGTCCTTCGCCTTGACCCCCCTGCTGCGCCTCTTCCTGGCGCGCGGTGTCGCGGCTGTCGCTTCTTTGACCGGGTTGATCTGCGTCACGAGGATCTGATCGCGTCGAAGCGCCGACACTGCGGCGTCCATCGAGTCAGCCATGAATTCGCCCGTGATCGTCTGACCCGCGCGCGACCGTCCGGTGTATGCAAACGTCGCCATTGCTATTCACTCCTACCGGCTACCGACTACCGGCTACCGACCAACCCGGGACGCGGCGGCATCCCCGGCCGGCCGAGACCGGCGCCGGCCACCACGCCGACGCCGCGATTGATCATGTCCTGCAGCTCCTCACGATGCGACGAGGCCGACATGGCCGACTCGAGCGTCACCAGCTTCTTCTGGTAGAGCGTGGCGAGCGACTGGTTCGTTGTCTGCATCCCGAGCTTCTCCTGGCCGGTCTGCATCGCGGAGTAGATCTGATGGATCTTGTCCTCGCGGATCAGGTTTCGAATGGCCGGTGTCGGGATCAGGATTTCGAGCGACACCACACGTCCGCCGCCAATCTTCGGCAGCAGCGCCTGACAGACGATCCCCTCGAGCACGAGCGACAGCTGCGTGCGAATCTGACTCTGCTGGTGCGCAGGAAAGATGTCGATGATGCGGTTGATCGTCTGCGCCGCGGAGTTGGTGTGCAGCGTCCCGAGCGTGAGATGGCCGGTTTCGGCGATGCGCAGCGCCGATTCAACCGTTTCGAGGTCGCGCATCTCGCCAATCAGGACGATATCCGGATCTTCACGAAGCGCCGCGCGCAACGCGCTCGAGAAGCTCTGCGTGTCCTGGTGCACCTCACGCTGGTTGACCAGACAGCCCTGATGCTGATGCACGAACTCGATCGGATCCTCGATCGTCAGGATGTGGTCGCGCCGCTCCTTGTTGATCTTGTCGAGCATCGCCGCCAGCGTCGTCGACTTGCCGCTGCCGGTAGGGCCGGTGACCAGGATCAGGCCCCGAGGCTTCTCGGCCAGGGTTCCCAGAACCGGCGGCAGGCCCAGCTCCTGAAAGGCCCGAATCTTTTCCGGGATCAACCGATACACCGCCCCCACGGCGCCGCGCTGATGAAACATGTTGCATCGATAGCGCCCCACGCCTTGAATGCCGAACGAGAAGTCGAGCTCGAGCGTCTCTTCGAACCGCTTCTTCTGCGAGTCGGTGAGCACACTGTAGGCGAGTTGCTTGGTGTCGGCGGGCGCCAGATCCGGTCCCTCCAGACGCTCCAGATGACCATGCACGCGTATCTGCGGCGGGGTCTTGGTGGTCAGGTGCAGATCCGAGCCGTCCAGCTCGACGACCTTCTGAAGCAAGTCCGGTAGCGTCATCATCACTTCATCGTCTCTCTGACGACCTCGTCGATCGTCGTGACCCCTTCTTTCACCTTGCGGAGGCCGCTCTGGCGGAGCGTGAGCATCCCATCTTCCGTGGCCTTGCGGCGCAGCTCGAGCGCCGATGCGCCCACGAGCACCAGCTCTCGCAGCTCGTCGGTCACTTCCATCACCTCGTACAAGCCGACGCGGCCCTTGAAGCCGGTCTTGTTGCACTTCTCACAGCCCTTGCCTCGCTGCGGAACCACGGACTTGGCGTCGTCGGGAGTGAAGCCGGCGTTCACGAGCGCCTGTGGCGGCGTTGGATTCGGCTCGACGCAGTGCTTACACACGCGCCGGACCAGACGCTGGGCGCACACGAGATTGAGCGAGCTGGCCACGAGGAACGGCTCGATGCCCATGTTCATCAGGCGGTTCACGGTGCTCGGCGCGTCGTTGGTGTGCAGCGTCGACAGCACGAGATGACCCGTGAGCGCCGCTTTCACGGCGATCTCCGCCGTCTCGAAGTCGCGGATCTCGCCGACGAGGATGATGTTGGGGTCTTGCCGAAGGAAACTGCGAAGCGCCGCGGCGAAGGTCAGACCGATGTTCTCGCGGACCTGCACCTGGTTGATGCCGACGAGGTTGAACTCGACCGGGTCCTCGGCCGTCATGATGTTCGTATCGGCCGTATTGATCCGTGAGATCGACGAATACAGGGTATTCGTCTTGCCGGACCCAGTCGGGCCCGTCACGAGCACCATGCCCCACGGCTTCAGGATCGCCGCCTCGAACTTGGTCAGCGATTCGCCCTCGAACCCCAGCTTCGTCATGTCGAGCATCAACTTGTCCTTGTCGAGCAGGCGCATGACGATTTTTTCGCCGAAGAGCGTCGGCAGGCTGGACACGCGGAAGTCGATATCTTTCGGTTGACCGTTTTCCTGAAACCGGATCTTGATGCGGCCGTCCTGGGGTAGGCGCTTCTCCGAGATGTCGAGCTTCGCCATGATCTTGATGCGCGACGTCATCGCATCCCGGAACTTCAACGGCGGCGACATGATGTTGTACAGGAGGCCGTCCATGCGGTACCGCACGCGCAGTTCCTTCTCGTACGGCTCGATGTGAATGTCGCTGGCGCCTTTCTGAATGGCCGACATCAGCAGCACGTTCACCAGCTTGATGATCGGCGCCTCTTCGCCCTGCTTGGCGAGCGTCTCGGCGCTGATTTCCTCGAGCTCCTCGAGCACCTCGACGTTGGCGGCGTCCGCCTCGATGGGCATCTGCTCGAGCGCCTTGCTCGCGAACTCGAGCGCGCTGGCCCCACTGGCCGCCGGCCTGGCCCCACCGACAGCCGCCCCGGCCCCTCCGCTTGCCCCGTTGCCGCCTGTCTTGTCGTAGTACCGCTGAATGGCGTCGAGGATAGCGCCCTCCGACGCGACGACTGGTTCCACGTTGTAGCCCGTCATGAACCGGATGTCGTCCATGGCGAACACGTTGGTGGGGTCGATCATCGCGATCGTCAGCGTCGCGCCCGCGCGCGCCAGCGGCACGATCTGGTACTTCTGGGCGGTCTCCGGCGACACGAGTTTGATGACCGCCGGATCGACCTCGAAATCCGCGAGCGAAATGGACGGAACGCCGTACTGCTTGCTGAGAAGCGCTGTGATGTCCGAGTCCTTGACGAACCCCAGCTTGATCAGGTTCAGCCCGAGCTTCCCCCCGTGCTGGCGCTGATGGTTCAGCGCCTCCTGGAGTTGATCAACAGTGATGCGCTTTTCCTTGAGGAGGAGTTCACCGATGCGGGCGGCCATTCGATAAAGGATTCCTAACGTTCAGTAAGAGGTACGTGCCCCGAGGCTCCACCCACGCTCGCCTGCGGCGCCGCCGCGTACAACGTGTCCTTCGATGTAAAGAGCGGGACGAATCGCGATGCTCGCGCCAGCCGTCATGGCGCGCTCTTCGGCGCCCACGGTGTTCACGCGCCCGCCGGCTCGTATCCCGAGCCGTCTGTTCCGGAACCACTGCTCTGCACCAAGTGCCACGACGCGCCGCGGCCCCGATGCTGCAAAGTACGTGTTCATGTCCCAGTCGAGTGCAATCGTCAGCGGTAACCCCGTGACCGGTTCGGGATCGAACGCGACGCCGAGGCGCGCCTGGCGCGGAAGACGCCGTCTCCCGAACTCGGGCTCCCGCACGTTCCGCACCTGCGCGCCGAATCTCAGTGGTCCTGCCACCGCAAGCAAACCGACATCAAGGTCAAACCGGTTCTCCGTATCCCCTTCGTCCAGCGCGTCGCCACGGTCCAGGAGGTCGGCCGGGGCTGCGACACCGTCGTCGCGCCCGGCGTGGAACGTCCCACGGACGTATTTCAACGTCGCGCCAGCGTGTACTCCGGGGATCAACGTCTGGACGAGCGTGATGCCCAAGTGGCTCCCTGACAGAGAGTTAACTGGCACCCCCGCTCGTCTATCTTCTCGGTCGGGACCGACCTGCGCTGTAGGGTCGAATGGCTGTATGTCCGTGATACGAAAGCGGTAATAGCTGATTCCGACGGGTGGCGTGGCCAAGGCGAACCAGGAGACGGTCTGCCGCCACGCCGGAAGTCCCTCGTTGACTTCGATCGTGCTTCGCGCCAGCGCCAGGTCGAGAAACGGCCCGGCGGCGAGGCCCGCCGGATTCCACCAGGTCGCGCTGCTGTCGGAGGCGACCGCCACGAACGCCCCGCCCATGCCAAGGGCACGACTCCCTACCGATTCGGCTGTCTGGGCGGATGCCGATCCCCACATCGCGCCCATCAGGACGCACAGAATCGCGACACGTGTCAGCCGAGCGAGATGCATAGGCAGGCTATAATTTTGATGATTTTTGATTAGTCAAAATCTCGGAGAAGTCTAATCCTAACAGGAGCTCGAGTTGGCGACGGTCAATCCTCTGGTGGTTCGGATGCTGGGGGTCGTGCGCGCCCCGCGCGACACCTTCGAGCGGCTCGCCGCCGACCCGTATTGGGCCGGCGTGCTCACGGCGACGTTTCTCGTGACCGCCCTCTCGTCGGCCCTCCTCCTGGAAACCGAAACCGGGCGTCTGGCGCTGCTCGATCAGTGGGAGCACACCGCGCTTGCCTTCGGGCAACCGGTCGACGATGGGCGGTACGCTGTGCTGAGACAGGCCAGCAACAATGGCGCCGTGTATGCGGTGGCCAGCGCCCTTGCCGGCGGGCCGCTGCTCGCCGTCGTGTTATCGGCCGTTTTCTTTGGGGTGTTTCGCCGCCTCAGTGGCGCCGGCACACACTTTCGGCAGGTGCTCGCGGTGGTCGCGCACGCCGGCGTCATCCTGATGCTCCGGCAGTTCGTTGCTGCGCCGGTCGTCTACGCGCGCGAGACGCTTGCGAGCCCGACGACACTCAGCTTGTTCATCACAACGGTGGATGAGACGTCCCCGCTCGCGCGTGTGTTCGGCATCGTCGACCTGTTCGTCATCTGGTGGCTCGTCGTGCTGGCCGTCGGAATGTCGGTGCTCTACCGGAAGCCGGCTCATCGCCTGGCGCTGGCGTTCATGGGAATGTACGTAGCGCTCGCCGGGGGGCTGACGATCGCGATGGCCTTGACCGGGGGGACCGTGTGACGAGGAAGTGGCTGCTGATCGTCACCGCGGTCGTCATCGCGATTGCGGGCGCCGGCACAGCCTGGTGGCTGCGGCCTTCGGACGTTCCCACTGTTGTCGTTGAGGCGGTACGCCCACGCGATCTCGAAGCGATTGTGTCGGCGTCGTGCAAGATTCAGCCAAAACGCCAGGTCAATATGTCCGCCAACACCATGGGACGGGTGACGCGACTTGCCGTGGAGGAGGGCCAGCGCGTGCGCGCCGGCCAGTTTCTGCTCGAAATCGACCCGAAGTCATTCGAGGGGCTGCTGCAGCGCGGTGAAGCCAGCGTGGCCGCGGCGGAGTCGGCGCTGCAGCAGACACGGACGGCGGTCGAGCAGGCCCGCGTCACGCTCGAGCTCGCCCGCCAGACCCTGAAGCGGCAGGACGAGCTGTGGCGCGGCGGTCTCACCACCCGCGAGGCGTTCGAGCGTGCGCAGAAGGAGGTGGAGATCCGCGAGGCCGATCTCGAGGTGCGCGAGCAGGAGGTGCGCACCCGCGAAGAACAGATCAAACAGGAACAGGCCGGGCTCGCCACCACGCGCTACAACCTCAGCCAGGTGATCATCTCGTCGCCGATGGACGGCATCGTCACGCGACGCAACATCGAGCAGGGCGAGAACGTGGTGGTCGGCACGATGAACAACGCCGGTACGGTGCTGCTCACGATTGCCGACATGTCGATCATCGAAGCCGAAATCGAAGTAGACGAGACCGATATTCCCGAAGTGACTCTGGGTCAGGACACTCGCGTCACCATCGACGCGATCCCCGATCGAACGTTCCGAGGCCGCGTGACGGAGATCGGCAACAGCCCGATTCAGAATGCCGCGAGCGGCCCCCTGGCCACCACCACGGCGCAGGCGACCAACTTCAAGGTTGCGGTGACGTTGGAGGAAGAAATTCCGGATATCAGGCCTGGCTTCACGTGTACGGCGGAAATCACGACCGCAACGCGGAAGAACGTGCTGTCTGTTCCGATCCAGGCATTGACCGTGCGTGAGTTGTTGTACGACGCCAAGGACAACCTGGTCCGCGATCCGCCGCCCCCGAGGCCAGGCCGCTTTCGCATCTTTCGGCGCACCGAGCCGCAACCGGCGGCGCCGTTGCCCGAGCCGCCCGGTCACACCCGTCGCGAGACCGAGGGCGTGTTCGTGTTCCGCGCCGGCCGGGCGGTGTTCGTGCCGATCAAGGTTGGCATCGCGGGGGAGCGGTATTTCGAGGTGGTGTCCGGCCTCGAGGAGAACGACCAGGTCATCATGGGTCCCTTCACGTCGGTCCGCGAGCTCGCGGATGGATCCGAGGTGAGGCTCCAGGAGTCGCCCGGACGCTCGTAAATGCACCAGATCCTCGAATCGGTCGCGATTGCGCTCAGGTCCATCTGGGCCAACAAGCTGCGGTCGTTCATGACGCTCCTCGGCAACATCGTCGCTGTGACGTCGATCGTCACGGTGGTGTCGCTGATTCAGGGCATCAACGCGATGGTCTCGAGCGCCATTCTGACCGACGTCGGCGCCGACGCGTTCACGATTCAGCGCGTCGCACCGCGCGCGACGCTCACGGAGGACGAGGAGGAGCGCGCCCGGAACAACCCGCTCATCACCCTGACAGAAGCCGATGCGGTGCGTGCGTTCAGTCCAGCGGTCGATTCGGTGGTGGCGCAGGCGCAGCGGCGCGGCACCGTGACCTACCGCGACCAGGTTCTCGAGAACATCCAGATCCAGGGCGTCACCAGCGAGTACATCGACTTCGCGACCTTCGACGCAGAACGCGGCCGCATGATGACGCCAACCGAGGTCGATCGCAATCGTCCGGTCGTACTGCTCGGCTGGGATGTCGCCGACCAACTCTTCGCCGACGTCAGCCCGATCGACAAGGTCGTCAAGGTCCAAGGGGTGCACTTCCGGGTCGTTGGCGTCAGCGCGAGAAAGGGCGGGGTCTTTGGCGCGTCGATGGACGGGTTCGCCGTCATTCCGCTTGGCGCGCACGTGAAGCTGTTCGGCGCCCGCCAGAGTCTGTCGTTGATGGTGAAGCCGAAGTCGCCCGGCCTTCTGCAGTCTGCGATGGACGACGCCACGGTCGCGCTGCGCGTCTCGCGCCGGCTGAAACCGAGAGATCCGGACAATTTCGGCATCTACACGTCCGACACGCTGCTCGGCCTCTACGAGCAGGCGACCACCGGTATCTTCGCCGTCCTGGTTGGCATCGTCGCGTTGTCGCTCGTCGTCGGCGGCATCGTCATCATGAACATCATGTTGATGGTCGTCAGCGAGCGCACGCGCGAAATCGGTCTTCGAAAGGCCCTCGGCGCCCGCCGGAAGGACATCCTCTCCCAGGTGCTCACCGAGTCGATCACGCTGTCGCTGTGTGGCGGGCTGGCGGGTATCCTCCTCGGCTTTCTGGTCGCCCAGGGCATCTCGATGGTCACCCCGCTCCCCGCGCGGCTGGAGCCGTGGTCGGTTGCGCTCGGGATCGGCATCACGGCCGCGGTGGGCCTGTTCTTCGGAGCCTTTCCTGCCGCACGCGCGGCCCGGCTGGATCCGATCGAGGCATTGAGGCGCGAATGATTCCAGGGCTCCTTCGGGAAATGCTCGCCCTGGCGCTCGACACGTTGCGCACCAACAAGCTGCGCTCCGGCCTGACGGTGCTCGGCATCGTCATCGGCATCACGGCGATTGTGAGCATGACGTCGCTGATTCGCGGGTTCGACAATTCGCTGCGCGACAGCATCAGCGAGCTGGGGCCGAACACGATCTTCGTAGGGAAGTTCAGCGGCGTGAGCCTGGCGGCCGGACGTGACTTCGCCGAGCTGCTGCGACGTCCCAACCTGACGGTGGACGATGCGAAGGCGATTGAAAAACTCGCGCCATCGGCGGGCCTCGTGGACATCTGGCTTGGCGCGGGCGGACCACCTACCCAGACGCGGGTGGCGTATGGCGGCGAGAGTACGAAGATGCTGGCCGTGCTCGGCGCGACGGAGAGGTTTGCCGACATCAATTTCCTCGAGCTGCAGGCGGGCCGCTTTTTCACCGAGACCGAGGTGAACCGCCGGCGCAACCTCGTGGTGCTGGGCCAGACGCCGTACGAAGCGCTCTTCGGAAGGGTGGGTATCGATCCGATCGGCAAGCGAGTACGAGTAGGACCGGTGGAGTACACCGTCACCGGCGTCCTTGGCAAACGGCCCGCCGCCGGAGGGTTCGACCTCGGGCAAGACGATTTCGTCGTCATTCCAGAGACGACGTACCGCCGGCAGTTCGGCATCCAGGTCTTCAGGACGGGCGGCCAGACGCACCAGAGCGTGCTCATTGCCACGGCGCCACGCGCGGGGGCGACTCGCGAGGCGCTCATCGCCGAAGTCGAAGAAATCATGCGCATCCGGCACGGCCTGCGCGTGGACGAGCCGAGCGATTTCGATGTGATCAGCCAGGACGCCGCGCTGGACGTGTGGCAACAGGTCAGCCAGGCCATTTTCCTCGCCCTGGTCGTCATCTCGTCGATTGCCCTGATGGTGGGCGGCATCGGCGTCATGGCGATCATGACCATCTCGGTGACCGAGCGCACGCGCGAGATTGGCCTTCGGAAAGCGGTGGGCGCCCAGCGACGGGAGATCCTGCTCCAGTTCCTCGCCGAAGCCGTGGTGCTGACGACGGTCGGCGGAGTCCTGGGGATCGCCCTCGGCAGCGCGATTGGAGTGGGGGTCAACCTCCTGACAGGCTTTCCGGTGTCACTCCCGTGGTGGTCGTTTGCGCTCGGGCTCGGTTTTTCCGCGACGGTCGGGATCGCCTTTGGCATGGTACCGGCCATCCGCGCCGCGCGGCTCGATCCGATCGAGGCACTGAGGTACGAATAGGTCACCGACGCCTACGCTGAGCGTTCCTGGGCCGCGCACGCACGCGCACGCTAAAGCGTGCGCTCTACAGGTACAGAGGTACACCGGCACAGAGGTACACCGACGGTCGTCAACCGTGTGTCGTCAACCGTGTGTCGTCGGCCGTGTGTAGCGCGCAGGCACCGGCGGGTCGCCGTATGCCGCCCCGCGTAGCGCGCAGGCTTCAGCCGGCGCGACCCCAGCCTGCGCCACGGCTGCGTGTCATCATCCCTTGCACGGCGTCGAGCAACTGATCGCGATCCCACACACCAGAACCCCAGAATGGGTAGTGGCGGATATCCTCTACCAGACCCGCCCGCAACGGGTTCGCCAGAAGGTACGCCATCACCCGGATCCGATCTTCGTCCTCCCGGAGGACGTGATCGTAGTACCCGCTCTGCCACAGCCGCGATCCGGTCGCGCGCTTGTATGGGTACCCCGTTCTCTGTTTCCAGGCACTCATCAGCCGACGGAGATCGCTGTCCGTCGCAGCGGCGTCTAGCAGCACATGAACGTGGTCGGGCATCACACAGTACGCACAAACGTCAAATCGGTGACCCGCGGCCTACTGCAATAATTGCCCACTCACGTCCTCAACACACCGTTGATCGGTGACCAGCAGACGTCGGTCGAATGTGCAAGAAGTCACGGAATACGCGGCAACTCCGCGGTATGTGAACGCCGGCAGCCGCGGCGCGCCGTGATGACCCATGCCGGAGGGGTGGCAAGAACCGGGGCGCGCACGCCGCCGGCAGTCCGCGCACACTGCCGGCGGTCCGCGCTCTACAGGTGTTGGGGTAGTATTCCCGCGGACACCTTCTGACAACCCGGTCCCAGCACGAAGGAGCGACGGCATGCAAGGCGGCGAAACGGTCTCCCATTACCGTGTCATCGAACAGATCGGTGGCGGCGGCATGGGTGTGGTGTACAAGGCCGAAGACACGCGCCTCGGCCGATTCGTCGCCCTGAAATTCCTGCCCGACGCGCTGGCCGAGGACCGTCAAGCGCTCGAGCGCTTCAAACGCGAAGCGCGCGCCGCCTCCGCGCTCAACCATCCGAACATCTGCACCATTCACGAGATCGACGAAGCGGACGGCCATCCCTTCCTCGCGATGGAATTCCTGGAAGGCAGCACGCTGAAGGCCCGACTCCAGGGGAAATCGCTGTCACTCGACCTGGTGCTCGAGGCCGGGGCGCAGATCGCGGATGCCCTGGACGCGGCACACGCCAAGGGGATCATCCATCGCGACATCAAGCCGGCCAACATCTTCGTGACCGCTCGCGGGCACGCCAAGATTCTCGACTTTGGCCTGGCCAAGGTGGAGCGCCCCGGCGCGGCCGTCGGTGCGTCACAACTGGTGACCCAAGCGGCCACCGTGAACGAGGAGCAACTGACCAGCCCCGGCACAGCGATCGGCACGGTCGCCTACATGTCGCCGGAGCAGGCGCTCGGACAAGACGAGGTTGACACGCGCACCGACTTGTTCTCGCTGGGCGTGGTGCTGTACGAGATGGCCACCGGGCGGCTGCCATTTCAGGGCAACACCTCGGCGGCGATCTTCAACGCCATCATCAGCCGGCCGGTTGTCGCCCCCGGCCGCGTCAACCCGGATCTCCCGCTGGAGCTTGAGCGGATCATCACGAAGCTGCTCGAAAAGGACCGGAAGCTGCGCTATCAGAGCGCCGCGGAGCTGCGCGCTGATCTTGCGCGGTTGAAGCGCGACACGGAATCCGGACGTGCTGTCTCTGCCTCTGTGGTTGTGCCCGGCATGAACACCGGTGCGGGTTGGTGGCGCGCTCAGTGGGTGTCGTCGGCGGCCGCGTTGATTGCCGGCGCGGCGCTCGCGGGCACGGGCGCGTGGACGTTGAAACCGGCCCCTGCGGCTGGGCAGCAGCAGGTCATGCGCTTCACGATCGCGCTCGACCCCGACGAGCGACTTGTCGTGCTGAATCAGGTGGCCAGCACATCGGCCGTCGTCATTTCGACCGACGGCAGGTATATCGCGTACGTGGCCAGCCGCGGTGGCGTTCAACAGATCTACGTGCGCGCAATCGACAGTGCCGAGGCGAGGCCCGTTCCCGGCACCGAGGGA
The DNA here is from genome assembly GCA_050742335.1 of Vicinamibacterales bacterium. Taxonomy (GTDB): domain Bacteria; phylum Acidobacteriota; class Vicinamibacteria; order Vicinamibacterales; family UBA2999; genus DATCJA01. Next base: position 16,397 of record JBOGIR010000445.1, read on the forward strand.
GCCGTCTCTCCGTCGCTTTCACCTGACGGCCAATGGCTCGGGTTCGCCTCCGCGGCGGGCTATTCCAAGGCTGCCCTGAGCGGCGGGGCCGTGCTGAATCTTGGGCTCCCGTTTCCCGGACGTGTCGGTGCCCATTGGGGAGCCGACGGTCTGATGACGTTCGGAACCAACTCCGGTCTCCAGCAGGTGTCGGATGGCGGAGGTACGCCACGGTCCCTCACACAGCTGCAAACCGGGGAAGCGAACCAGAATTTCCCGGATGTTCTGCCGGGCGGACGCGGAGTGCTGTTTGCTGCGGGTATCGGGCCGAATCAGAGCCGCATCAGGCTCTACGCGACCCGTGGCGGCGAATACCGGGACCTCATTCCGTCTGGAACCGCGCCTCGCTATTCGCCGACCGGCCATCTGGTGTACGCGCAGGCCGGAACACTCTTCGCCGTGCCGTTCGATGTGAACACGCTCAGCGTGACCGGCGATGCCGTACCGGTGCTGCAGGGCGTGCTGCACACCAACACGGGCTTCCCCTACTACGACTTCTCCACGACCGGCACGCTCGTGTACGTCTCGGGAACCGCGGGAGCGCCCCGCACGCTTACGTGGGTGGCACGTGATGGGAAGGAGCAGGCCCTGCCGGCAGCGGCGCGCGAATACGACTGGCCGCGGCTCTCGCCCGACGGCCGCCGGATTGCCGTCGAGGTGGGCGGCCAGACGTGGACCTACGACACGGCGCGGGATACGCTGACGCGCCTCACCTTTGACGGCACCCAGAATGATTCGCCGACATGGAGCCCCGACGGAACGCGAGTGGCCGTGCGCTCCAATCGGGAAGGCGCACCCGGGAGCATCTTCTGGCAGATGGCCGACGGCAGTGGAGGCCAGGAGCGGTTGAGCACGGCGACGCAGGTTGCCGATACGCCGCAGTCGTTTTCCCCGGACGGACAGCTCATCGCATTCTTCCGTACAGATCCCAAGACGCAGCGGGACATCTGGGTGGTGTCGGTGAAAGACCACAAGCGGTCCCTGTTCCTTGGCACGCCGGCCACAGAAGGGGCGCCGCGCTTCTCGCCGGACGGACGATGGCTCGCCTACGTGTCGGACGAGTCGGGGCGCCCGGAGATTTACGTGCAGCCCTATCCAGGACCAGGCGGCAAGTGGCAGATCTCGACCGACAGCGGCATCGAACCGGTCTGGAACCCGAACGGCCGCGAGCTGTTCTACCGGAGCGGCAACAGGATGATGGCCGTTCCGGTCGCCACCCAGCCGACGTTTTCGGCCGGCCGGCCGACGGTGCTGTTCGAGGGTGAGTATCTGGCCAGCCCGTTTCCGGCCACGGGCGTCACCTACGATGTCACGCGCGACGGCCAGCGGTTCCTGATGATCAAGGACGCGCAGTCAGCATCAGCGGCGCAATTCAACGTCGTCGTGAACTGGCTCGAGGAGCTCAGGCGGCTGGTGCCAACGGGGAATTGAACTGCACCGTGGCGGTCGTGGTCGCGCACG
>JBOGIR010000446.1:0-11401 GCA_050742335.1 Vicinamibacterales bacterium
GGTTCAGCATCGTGGCCTACCCCTTGTTCGCCCGCTACGTGTCGGATGTGGATTTCTCGGGACTGGCGTCCGTTCGCCGGCTCAGTTTCGTCGATCGGGCGTTGTCCTGGCGAGCGCAACGGTCCGGTCGCAGAACGACCCGTCCCGGCATGAACCTGCTACTGGCCTCTTCGGCCGTCTTCGTCCTGGTGCTGCAGACTCCGTGGATCAGGCCGGCTGTGTACAAGACATCGCTGCTGCAGCCGGGAACGCCGGTGGGCGCCATGGATTTCATCGCGCAACACCATCTCACCGGGAACATCTTTCATCCGCAGATGTTCGGGGATTACCTGATCTGGCGTCTGTGGCCCGAACAGAAGTCATTCATCGACGGCCGCGTCCATTTGTTCGGCTTGGATTTCGTCAATACGTACCTCTCGATGTATCGCGATTCACGCTGGGAGGAACGCTTCAAGGATTGGAACGTACGATACTTGCTCCTCAGCAAGAGCTCGGGGCAACCGGACAACGTCAAGATGGCCCGAGCAGCCCGCGAATCTTCGCGGTGGCGCACTGTGTACGAGGATGATGTGTCTGTGCTCCTGGAGCGGACACCTGTTGATTAGAAATCCGTATCATCTCCTGGATGCCCGGCCGCTTGTCTCGATCCCTGTGCGCCATGCTGCATCCGTTCCTCGCGGTGCATGCCATCTTTCCGGCGATGTGGCTCATCGCGGTCGCGCGCAATGGGCCCGCTCCCAACGACTGGCTCCACCTGAAGGTCGTGGCCGACCACTTCATGGCAGGAGACTGGACGCGTCTGTACGCCATCGGAGACCAGGCGCTCAATCCCGGCTATTTCTGGCGCTATCCGCCGTTCGCGCTCTACGTCGTGGCCCCCCTCGCATGGCTGCCGGAAGCGTGGGCCTACGCGCTGCTGGCGGGTGTCGAAGTGGCGGCGCTGGCCGCCTCGCTGTGGCTCCTGCGACGCCTCGAGCCGTTTCGGCACAGGCGCCGCGAATGGCTCCTCGCCATAGCGTTGTCGGCGTCGGCGCTGGCCACGATCGTCACGGGCCAGAGCAGTGCGCTGATGCTGCTTTGCGTCGTCGCCGCCGCGACACTTTGGACGCGGGGCCAGGTGATTCACGCGTGCGCCCTGCTCGGGCTGCTTGCGATCAAACCGAACTGGGGTATCGTGTTCGGACTGTTGGCCATCGTGCGCGGCGAATGGAAAGGAGCGGCGACGATGGCCGGCGTCGTTGTGCTGCTGTGTGTGCTGACACTCCCGCTGGGATTCCAGGTCTGGGCGGACTTCGTGAGCACCTCGATGGCCAACACCGACATCCTCGCGAACTACGCGCCGCAAAAGTTGATTACCCTCAGGGGCTTCCTGGAGTGGATGCTGGGCAAAGGTAGTCTGACGCTGACCCTGTGGGCGTTTGCGGCGGCCGGATTGGTCGTGACGGCGGCCCTGGCCTGGCGAGCGCCGGGCCCTCCCCTTCGGCATCTGGGTATCGGTCTGCTACTAGCAGTCGCCGCCAATCCCTACGCGTCCTTTTACGACGCGCTCGTGCTGGCCGTTCCGGCAACGGTCTGGTGGGCCGAGCGCGACCGCTGGACGCGAGGGCCGTGGCTCGTCGTCGGGACGCTCCTTGCCCTGGCCTGGTGCATCGAACAGGCGCTGTATTCCTGGGGCGTGCTCGCCGCGACCGCAGGGCTGGAATGGCTTCCGCCGGTCTCCGTCGTCGGTCCTGTGGCGGCTGTGTGGCTCGTGCTCGCCGCCCGTCAAGCGATGCAACCGCCCGGTCTCCATCCGAATGGGGCGGTATGACTGACCTGTCCGGATCACCGCCGCGATCGAGCGAATCCCAACCAGAAAAGCGTCCCGTCCCCGAGATCAGTATCGTGCTTCCCATGCATGACGAAGCCTCAAATGTCACGCAGATCGTGTCGAGCGTCGCGATGGAGCTCGATGCGCTTGGACGCCCCGCGGAGATCATCTGCGTAGACGACGGCTCGAGCGATGACACGGCCGCCTTGGTAGAGCGCTTCGCGCAGCAGGACAAACGCCTGGTGCTCGTTCGGCTTTCTCGGAACTTCGGCAAGGAAGCGGCCTTGGCGGCTGGCCTCGACACAGCGCGCGGGCGGGCGGTCGTGTTCCTGGACGCCGACCTGCAGCATCCGACGGATCTCATACCGGCCATGGTCGCGAAGTGGGACGAAGGGTTCGACGTGGTCGACGCGTTCAAGGCGACATCGGCCGACCGGGGGCGCGAGCCCATGTCGTATCGCGCCGCCGCGACTCTCTTTTACAAGCTCTTGGAGGGCAACGCGGGAGAACGGCTGCGCGGGTCGAGCGATTACAAGCTGCTGGACCGACAGGTTGTCGACACGCTGCGTCAGCTGCCGGAACGCCATAGGTTCTTCCGGGGAATCGTGGCGTGGGTCGGTTTCCGCGTCACCCGCGTGCCGTTGCAGGTTCGTCCGCGGGCGGCCGGGGCGTCCAAGTGGGGACCGGCGGCGCTTCTTCGATACGCCGTTCGTAACTTGGTGTCCTTCACCTCGATGCCTCTGCGTCTCGTGGGATGGCTCGGTCTCGTCACGTTGTTACTCGATGCGGTGCTGGGCGCCCAGACCTTCTGGAACTGGTGGCGAGGGAACGCGGTGACAGGTTTCACGACCGTGATCCTCACGGTCGTCGGCCTCGGCGGGCTCATCCTGCTGTCGCTTGGCGTGATTGCCGTTTATCTGGCGCAGATGTACGACGAGCTGAAGGCCAGGCCGGTCTACGTCGTCCGCCGGCCCCGCAACCCGGAGCCCTGAAGTACTCGTGCTACGCGCCTGGCGGTACGACCTGCAGCCCACGCCGCCGTTTGGAGGCTGCGCGAACTTCACGATCCTCCGTCGTCTCGGCGACCACGAACTGCGGGCGATCCATGGATCGAAGAAAGACGCGACCGATGTACTCGCCGAGCACTCCGATAGTGAACAGTTGTATGCCACCTACGAACGCCACCACGCCCGCGGTCGATGCCCCGCCGGTGACGACGCGGTTCGAGTAAAAGCCACATGAGGATGCCAGGTATCTTAGCCTGCAGCGCGGCGATCACCGCCCACGTGTCATCGGTGCTGCCGTCGTCGACGACGACCACTTCGGTGGCGCCAACCTGCCAGCGCAGTGACCACTTCGGTGACGACTCGCCGAATGGCGCCGCGTTCGTCATGGGCCGCCATGATCACCGACACAACCGGAACTGTCGTCATTCGTCCCCCTGCCTCTGGATATTTCTGGGACGGTACAACTCTACGCCGGCGATCGTGTCGAACCGTTCGTATGTAGAACGGACGTACTCCATGATCTTGCGTGAGGCCTCGGTGTTGTACTTGTCATCCAGCCGATAGGTCACGAGGCGCGGCGGACGGTTGGCCAGCACCTCCAGCACGGGCGCAAGATCCTTCGATGTACGGACCCCGTTGGCCGTGTTGAAGAACCGGAACGGGTTGGAGCGCGCCGTGAGGAAGTACAGCTCTGCGTCGTCGGGAACCGCAAAGATGTAGCTGCCTGGGGGTGTTTCCGCCTCGATCGCCTGGGACAGCAGGTGATAGGAGGCGCAGTCGTTCCACTCGATCCGGAGGCTCGAACGCGCAAACGGGGCACACCTCGGTGTGTCGGCCGTGAGCGTACGGTAACCCCGACCGACGTCGCTTGGCCTCCGATACGGCGACTGCGCGGCGTGAAACCAAACGGCAATCACGATGAGCGCCACCGCGGCGGCTGCCACGTACGGGATGTGCCGGCGGCCCGCCCCCGAGCTGACGAACCACAGCACCGCGGCGACGGTGAGCCCGACCGTGTAGTAGAAGTAGATGACGCCAGGGAGGTACAGCGTGACGAGCGAGTAGAACGCGGCCATGACGGGAAGAATCAGCCCGTCGACCCGCCGCCGGCGCATCCAGACCACGATGAGGATGCCATTGACCGCCGGCAAGAGCGGCAGGATCAGCCAGTAGAGACCGTTCGCAAACGCCGCAGCGCCGCCTGGCTGGAGAACGTGCACCAGGCCGGCTGCTGGCAGCACCGCGAACGAGACGCTCTCGAAGAACGGGCGGGACACGTGCTCCAGCGCCGCGAAGACCGTGTCGTCGATCCAGGCGGCGAACGAGCCGTGTGCGAGGTGGTAGACGACCATCGGGAGCGCGGCGACCGCACAACCCACCGCTAGTTGCGACAACACGCGCAGACATGCGCGATTGGTCGCGCCGGCGTCGCGCAGCACGAGACAGAGAATCACCACCGGCCACGAACCGATCAGGAGGTTGCCGCTTGCCTCAGGTCCTCCGCCGAACGACAGATAGCCGAGCAGCGCAACGAGCATGAGCAGCACGAGCCCTCGAGCCAGCCGCACCTCACGTCCGCGCGCACCTGTCGACTGCTCGCGGAGCAGGATGACGAGCACGGCCATGGCGACCCAGACGCCCGTGAGCTGCTTGAACAGCGCGATCAACCCGACCAGGAACCCGGCACCGATCGCTCGCCACCGACTGTCACTCGGAACCCAGGTGAGCCAGCAGACGAGGCAGACGGCCAGAAAGAGGCAGTACCAGTTCGCACTGGGATCGAGAAACTGAATGAGGCCGAGGGCAATTGCGGCGACACTGGCCACCGTCGCGAGGAGGACGTCTCGCCGGGCGAGCAGAAACCAGACGAGAAGGGCCTGGGCGAAAGCGGCGACGGCCAGCGGATAGCGAAGGCTCACGAGATCGACGCCGAACGCGGCGAACGCGGCCGCGTTCAGGAAGTGGACGTATCCAGGGTGAATGTCCTGGATGTCCCGGTAAAGCACTTCGCCGGCGAGCACTCGCTCGGCGATGTGGGCGTAGCTGCCTTCGTCAATCGCATACCAGTGCTGATCGTGGAAGTTCCACAGCAGCAACGCATTGACGAGCATTGCGGCCGGCAGCAGCAGTCGAGCGTTGGTGAGCACCATTCCAGAAGGCGCGGTCGTTTCAAACCGGCGCCGTTGCAGACATCCGGCGCCGTTTCCAGATGACGGCATCAACCGCGTAGTGATGGAAGTTGATCCCCATGTAGATGCCGAACGTCGCCGCCAGTCCCGAGCCGAACAGCGCCGAGGTGACCAGGTTCAGATTGAAATAGACGATCGTCGCAATGCCGACGCAGCTCGCGAAGTAGGCGACGATGCGGTTCGGCTGGCTGATCGCGGAAATGAATCGCGCTTTGGGATCGATGCCACCGGCGTACCGTTTGGCGTTCACCATCCAGACGACGAGCACGTACTGCAGGTTGTGCCAGATGTTGATCGCGAGCCAGCCGACGTTCACGTCGTCGATCGCGACGTATGCCGTTAGGAAGATGACCACGTGCGACAGCACGAAGGCGGCGTAGTGTGTGTTCACATCGCCGCGCACAATCGCTCGTCCGGTGCGCACCCACCACACCGCCACGGCCGCAGCCGCAGCCACACCCAGCGTGCCGACCAGGACGTCCGGCAGTACTATCGTCTTCACAGGCAGCCAGAGGAACTGGTCCCCCATCGTAGCGGACCGGTGGGCAATGCCGTACACGGGCACCAGGTAGAGGACGAGATCCGCCACCCAGTCGCGCCCGGTAGACCGCCCTTCCGGCGTCGCGCGGTAGTACATCCGGGCGATCCCGTAGCCCTGCCGCATATAGTGGAACCACTGCAGATACAGGAACGCGCTGACGATGAGCCACGTGCCGTACCACAGCGCCGTCGCGACGCTGGCAACAAGCACCATCAGCAGCAGGTCGATCGCCAGGAACCGATGTTGTCGGAGACTGTCGCGGCTGAAGGCCAGGCGCGTGTACATAGCCAAGACGTGGTGATAGCCGAGCAGCCAGATATCGGCCACGAGCAGTACTGGAAAGACAAGCGGGAACACGGTCGCGGCGACACCGGCCGTCAGACCCGCCAACGCAGGAGCCGTGACCAGCGTCGAATCGAAATGAGCGCTGCGAACGTACCGGCGGGCAGGTCGAACTGCGGAGAGGCTGCTGTCGACACCCGCACTGATTGCGGCGCTCTTCACGAACATGAAGGCAACTCATCCGGGCGCGGCCGCACCAGGAACGAGCGCGGGTCGGGGCGCGACCGACCTGGTGCGTCCCGATCCCGCGGCGCGGACCCTCTTTTACGTGATCTTCGCTTCGGCGGAGTTGACCCACGAAGCCATCTTCTGATACCACTCGTTGAGCTCGGTCCCGAGGTTGGTCGCACCAACCAGCGCAACGATCGCGATGAACGATCCAAGCAGCAGGTACTCGATCAGGTCCTGGCCCTGATCGTCACGAATGAAACGAGAGAACATATTCAAACTCCTCTATTGAGCGTTGACAGGCACGCTGCATCCCAGCGCGAACCGCGAACACGTGGGAGTTGAGCAACGCGATTGCCATTTCTATATCCCCTTCGATAGATTGCCAGGATCTAGCAGAATCTAAATCACTTATGGGCTTGTGAGCCCCCTCAACGCCTGAACGTGCGGCGTCTTTCCCTCTCGGTGGAACCGCCCATCGCAGAGATCAGTCTGGCCGGGGCAAGGATTCGGTTCAATAGTGCGGAAAGCAGCGGGGCGTGTCGTCGGTTCCCTGGAGTTCGGTGGTGGCGCCGGGCTGCCGGCTCAGAATGACCGAGACTGGCCCTCGAAATGCGACCTGCCAGCCGGCGGTTTGCAATCGAGCGATCACCGCCCACTGCCGTGGGAACCAGATCCAGTCAGGGTGCATGCCCTCCACGAGACCGACGGCGTCCGGGGAGTTCGTGTAAATACGCATGTGGGAGGCGATGACGCTGTCGGAATACACCGTTTCCCGGCGGCCGTCCATTGAGACCTGAATCGCCGGAGCCAGGTGCCAGATGCCATACTCTCCCCAGTCGAAGAACGTCAGCATTCGACCCCGCAGCCCTGAGGCGAACCGTGTGGCCTCCGGTTCGGGGCCCGTTCGAATCTGAATGCAGGACGACCGGTTCGCCAGCACGACCACGCCAACGGCGAGAACACCCATCGTCGCCAGTGCCGTAGCGGCGCGGCGGGCGATCGGGGCCGGCGCTGGCACGGGCCTCCCGCCGAAATACGGTCCCAGCAGCATCGTGACCGCCAGGGCGTAGAACGCGTCGAAGCGGCTGATCGTCAGCGTGGCAAGGCAAAGACATCCCGCGATCAGCATATAGGCAGGATCAATCTGCCCCCGCTTGAAGGCGAGGGCCGCAGTCGCGCTGATCACGACCCATTGGGCAATCACGATTGGACCGGCCTGCCACAGCGGCTGCCAGTCGGAGATCCCCGTGCGCGTGACCCCGACCGTTTCGGCCAGAAACAGCCAGAGTCCCATGCCATAGGGAGTCGCCAGTGTGCCTGCCAGGGCTGAGAGGCCGAGGACTGCCAGCTGTCTTGGGGGTGGCCCCTGAGGATGGGGCCGATACAGGCGGGCACTAATCCAGACACCGACAATCCCGAGTCCAACCAGGTACCCGCCGTGGAGATTCGCCCAGAGCGCCATGAGAATGGGCACCAGTGCCAGCAGGCGTCGCCGGCCGCGATCCACGAGCGAGAGCACCAGCAGGAGCGCTGCGCAGACGAGCACGGAAAAGACCTGCGGCCTGACCGGATGGACCCGGCCGAGGATGCCGAACATGGCTGCGCCGACGAGAAGGTCGTGACTGATAGGATCCCACACGCGGTGGCTGAGCGCCGCAAGGACCAGGCTCACAGTGAGGGCGATGACCAGAAGCTTCAGGACGACGAGGCCGCGAGCTCCGTCGGCGCTGTAGGCCGCACCCATGATGACCTCAGCGAGCCACTCGTGATTCACCCAGGGGCGGTCGCTCGTAAAGGAGTACGGGTCCTGCGTGGTCAGCGCGTGATCACGAAGCGCGTCCAGGCCGAATCGAACGTGTCCCCACAGATCCGGATCGGCGGTCGTCCAGGCCAGGAGGGTCATGGCACCCGTGAGCATCCCAAGCCGGATTAGCAGCATTGTGGTCTGGCGCCCTATATTATCGGCACCACGAATGCCGCGCATTCACCAGCGTAGCCATGTGTTCGCCCTCGAGAGCACCGCGTGACATCACTCGCGACGACTCGGGCGCAGTTCAGCGAAGACGATCTCGTACCGGGCCTGATATTCATCGTGCTGGCTGCGCTGGCCTGTATGACACCCGCGCAGAACGACACGTTCTGGCATCTGCGGTCGGGACAGCAGATGTGGCAGACCGGGTCGCTGCTGCTGACAGAACCGTTCTCATACACCGCATACGGGGCGGAACTTCACAACCACTGGTGGCTCAGTCAGCTGGCGTTCTATGCGGTGCACTCGCTCGGCGGCCCCTTTCTGCTCACGCTCGTCGCAGGAGCGTGTGCCGTCGCGGCGATTGCCGGCTCATGGCGCCTGATCCGCGGTTCATGGGAGCTTCGAGTGGCGCTGCTGGCGTGGCTGCTCGTCGCCACCGCGCCGGAATGGGCCGTTCGGCCGCAGGTGATCAGCCTTGCGCTGCTCGTGCTGGTGGCGCATCTGATTGCGCGCGGGCGGCTCGTCTGGGTGCCGCTCGTATGCGTCGTCTGGGCCAACGCGCACGCCCTCGTCATTTTCGGTGTCGTGATGGGCGCCGCAGTGCTGCTCGAGGCGCTCGTCTGGTCTCGAGCCGAGGTGAGGCGCGCCGCCACGATTGCGGCCGCGTGCGCGCTTGCCCCGATGCTGTCGCCACTCGGCTGGAGCTACTGGTCCCAGGTGCTGACGACGGTGTCCGTGTCGCAAGAATTACAGATCCAGGAGTACCAGATGCCCCTGCGCCCGAGCGACCTCCCGTTCTGGGCTGCGCTCGGCACCTTGATCGTCGTCGCCATCGTGCAACGGCATCGGCTCGCGGCGCTCGAACGCGCGGACCGCATTCTGCTGCTCGGCGCGCTCGTCCTGGCGGGAGCGGCTGCAACCGCCGCTCGCAACGTCGCGTTCTTCGCCGTCATTGCAGGCCCTGCCCTGTCCAGGGCGTGGCCGCCTCATGCAACCGCGGCCCGTCGCCGCTTTCGCCCTCTTGGCGCCGTCGCTCGTGGCATGTGTCTGACGGCGGCTGTCGTTGGCGCGGTCGTCGTCTTCACCCGGTGGCGAGACGGCGGCGTGCGCGTTGGCTGGCAACCGATGTCGCCGGCGGCCGTCGGCGCCGTCCGCCGCTGCCCCGACCCCATCTTCAACCAGATGGTGGACGGCGGCTTTCTGATGTGGGCCCTGCCGGGCCGCCGCGTGTTCGTGGACAGCCGGATGGAGGCCTATCCCCTCCCTGTACTTCGCGCCAGTCGCGAGGCCGACCTGCACGGTGAATATGAGACGGTCTTCCGGCAGTACGGCATCAATTGCGCCATCGTTGGCGCCGCGTCCCCGCTCTTCGAGCGGCTCACGGAGGATTCTTCGATGAAGCTGACCTATTCGGACGTCGCGCGCTCGGTATTCATCAGAACGGGGCCGGCCGGTCCGTAGCGGGCCGCGCCCGTCGATTCCTGCCGATGGCGTCGCCGGCTCCAACCCAAAGAAGACATCCCGCCCGGCGACTTGTGTCTGAGGAATGCCAGACTCGGAGACCGCTGGCGGCTCGGATGACCCGTTTTTCATCCAGCTCTGACGGCTGCGATCCGGTACGGCCTGTGCAAACGTATACCCGCCTCGGTTTATATCTCAGTGGGTACTCTGCAGCTTCGGCGAGACCCATTCAGCGAGGCAGGAGCCACATGACTTCCTTATCCGATCTCTGCTCCCAGCCGACCAGCGTGGCGTCCCTGATCGCTCAGGGAGACAGGCGCCAGGTAGCCGATCGTCGCAGGACCCGGCGCGGCGGCCGTCGAGCCGACGACATCGACCGGGCGACCGATCCCATCGACATGCGAGCCGTGGCGATTCGCCGGGCCTTGACAAGTCCCCGTCTCGCTTCCATGAAGTAGGGTCCGTTCCAGTTTCGGACCGTGATCGCCTTCGAATATCCGCCTCGGGTCCGTGTCGAGTGGTTCCTGGCGGCCGCTCGCGTCGGTGTCGCCGCCGGCGCCCTGATGGCCGCCTCCCTCGACACCCCCGCGTGGGCGGTCCAGAACCTCCTCTTCTGGTACCTGATCTACAGCTTCGGAATCCTCGCGCTCGTCTGGGCGCCAGTCAGCTTTGGGCGCGGATGGGATGTGGGACTCCATGTCTTCGACCTCGCCGCCTTCTCGTCGCTCATGGTGGTGACCAACGGCGCCACCAGCCCCTTCTTCGTCTCGCTCATCTTCCTGCTCGTCTGCGCCACCATCCGGTGGCAGGTACGAGGAACACTCTGGACGGCCGCCGGCACAACGGCGGCCTTTGCCGTGGCCAGTCTCTATTCCTGGAGGTTTGGTGAAGGTCCGGTAGTGGTGGACGTGGATACGTTCATCATTCGCGTGGTCTACCTGATCGTGGCGGCGGCGCTGCTCGCCCATCTGGGCGCCCACCACCGCAAGTACCACGACGAGATCGGCCGGCTCGCCGCATGGCCGCGGACGATGTCGCGTCATCCCTATGCGGTGGTGTCGGAGATCATCTCGCGCGCCGGCGATCTGCTGAACGCCCCGCGCGTCCTACTCGTCTGGCACGACACGGAGGAAGCCACCCTCAATCTGGCCTGGATGGAGGACGGCCAGGTGATCTGGAAACAGGAGCCGCCCGATGCGTACGGGCCACTCGTCTCGTCCACGCTCGTCGGCCGCACGTTCCAGACGGCCAACGCCGCCCGCGAGCGAAGCCGGGTGGTGGTGCTGTCGCGCGGCCGTTTTCTGCGCCGCCACTGCCGCCCTTTGGACGAACGCCTGCGGGCGCGTTTCGAGATGCGGGCCGTGCAGTCCTGGCCGCTCGACGGCGAGCTCGTACGCGGCCGCATGTTCTGCTTCGGCAAGTCGACGTTGTCACTAGACGATCTCCCGATCGGCGAGTTCGTCGCCCATCTGGCCACCTCGCGCCTCGACGGCCTGTACCTGCTGACGCGCCTCCAGGACGCCAGAGCGCTCGAAGAGCGCATCCGCGTGGCGCGCGATCTGCACGACAGCCTTCTGCAATCGCAGGCCGGCGCCGCCCTGCAGTTGCTGGCCGCGCGACGCGTGCTGGACCGGGAGCCGGCCGCCGCCAAACAACGACTGGAGCAGGTGCAGCACCAGCTCGAGCATGGCGAGCTGGAGATGCGGGCATTCATTCGCGGCCTTCGACCGCAGCGGCGAGGGGCCGCCACGGTGCCGCGCCCCAGCCTGCGCGAGCGGTTGCAGGAGCTGGGCCGGCGCATCGAGCAGCAGTGGAGCCTGAAAGTACTGCCCACTGTCGATGCGGCGGCCGATCGGATGGACGACAAGGTCTCGGAGGACATGTACCGTCTGGTGCAGGAAGGCCTGG
>JBOGIR010000447.1:0-2749 GCA_050742335.1 Vicinamibacterales bacterium
TCCTATGATCGGACCGGACCATGCATCCGGAGTGTGAGGAGCGTGCGCGTGGAGTTGCGCTGTCATACGAATGTTGTTTCCCGTCGGGCCGGGGATAGGGCCTGGCGGTGTAGCGTTGGCGATTCGCTGCGGCGTTCCCTATGCGTGTAGAAGACGGATCGCAGACGCTGGCGTCGCGTCCGCCCTGGCTGAACGAGATCCAGAATTCCCCGGCCGCGGAAGGCGTCACGGCCGGCAACGCCGACCGCCTGGCTTCGCTCGAGCTGGAATCGCTCCTGCTCAACCTGGATGGCGCGCTGCGGGTTCGGGTGCGCCATCAGCTCTTCAACTGGACGCAGGGCGCGCTCCAGAACCTGATCGCGCATGACCTGCTGGTCTGCGCCCTGCGCCAGGACCGCACCGTATTGCAGCAGGTCGACAGCTTCTCGACGGCTCCCGTCGAGCCCGCGCATTTCAACGAATTGTTCCGGCAAGACGCGTCCCTGGTGCCGGCGCTGTTCAAGGCGTGGGAGGAGAACCACTGCCAGCCGGTGGTTCTCGACGTCGGCAACGGCGATCACCACTCCGGCGGCGCTCTCGCGCGGGAACTGGTACGGCTGGGCGCCAGCAGCATCGTGGCGCATGGGACCCACGATATCGCCGGCCAGGTATCGAGCCTGTTTATCTTCGCCTCCCGGCCCGGAGCGGTCGGCCCGCGGCAGCTCTACCTCGCCGAGGTGGTCGTGCCCTTCCTGCACACGGCCTGGATGCGCACCCAGGTCAACTGGCAGTCGAAGAACCCCGGCGCGGCGAAGCAGGCAGAGCCGGGGCTGGTCACCTCGCGGGAGCGCGAGGTCCTCGAGTGGATGTATCGCGGCAAGAGCAACATCGAGATCGGGATGATCCTCGGCATCAGTCCGCTCACCGTGAAGAATCACGTGCAGAAGATCCTGCGCAAGCTCGACGTGTTGAACCGCACGCAGGCCGTCGGCAAAGCACTGGCGCTCCGCATCCTGAATACCTGACGCCCGCGGCCGCGGCGCTCCCGTAGTAGTTCCAACAGACCATTTCCGCCGACCCGGGAGCCGGGTCCGTTGCTATGCCAGCTCCTTATGCTCGGCAGCGCCTGCCGGTGGAATTGACCGCCGGCGGAGGCTGCCGGGGCGCTGTGACCCATCAATACTCAGAGTGCGATCTTCCGCCATGCGTCGCGAATCCGGCTGTGCGCTGGCTGAGGGCCGTGCTCGTATCCGCCGCCGTCCTCGTGCCGACGCCGGACGCCGCCGCCCTGTGGGACGACAAGCTCGAGCTGTTCATCGCGGAATCAGTCACCTACGACGACAACGTGTTCCGCATCTCCAGCCGGGCCGACCCGGTCGCGATCGTGGGCTCGCCCTCGCGCGGCGACACCTACACCACCACGTCTCCCGGCTTCAATCTCGGCATCCCGTACGGCCGGCAGCGCTTCGTCGGCGGCGTGAAGTGGAACTACACCCGATACAACCGTTTCAAGGTGCTCGATTTCGACGGCCACGAAGGACGGGCGGCGTGGCAGTGGCAGCTCGGCAACGATCTTTCCGGTCAGCTCGGCTATACGGAAACGCTGGCATTGGAGTCCCTCGCGAATTCCCGGGCCGGGATACTGACCGGCACGCCCAACTCCCTCGAAACGCAACGCGCCTACTTCGACGCAAACTGGCAGTTGACGCCGCGCTGGCTGTTGCGGGGCGAAGCGAGCAGGCTCGACCAGGACAACGGCCTTGCCACGCGCGCGGTGAACGACATCATCATCGAAGGCGCGGGCCTCGCGGTGAGCTACGTCACGCCGGCCAGGAACAAGGTGGGCGTCGGCGCGCGGGTGGAGGAAGGGCGCTATCCGAACCGGCCGGACCTGGCGGCAAACCCGGCCGTCGATGCCTACCGGCAGCACAACGTGGACGTCATCGCCGACTACACCCTCACCGGCCTCTCGCGCGTGCGCGCCCGGGCGGGCTGGGTGAGCCGCAGCTACGAGCAACTGACGCAGCGCGACTTCGACGAAGGGACGTACAACGTCGATTACGACTGGCAGGCCACCGGAAAGCTCGCGGTCAACGCCGTCGCGCGGCGGGAAGTGAGCCCGCTGGACGAAACCTATTCCAGCTTCGTGCTGCTCACGGGGTTCGCGCTGAACCCGACGCTGCGGATGACCGAAAAAATCACCGCGGCATTGAACCTCGAGTACAGCTCGCGCGACTATCTCGCCGATCCAACGCTCTTGCTGGTGCAGTCGCGCACCGACTGGGTGCGCACGGCGGCGCTGAAATTGTCCTACCGGCCGCTGCGCTCGGTCATGCTGGAGATGCTGCTAGGCCGCCAGACGCGCTCGTCGACGTTCCCGCTCGCTGACTACGAAGACAATATCGCGAACGTCACCGTCCGCATCGGGATCTAGCAGGGGCAAAAAAAAAGCCCGGTGAAAGGATCACCGGGCCATGTAGATGTCACAGGGGAGGGTGAGGAAGACATCTACGCATCAAATGATAGGCGGTCGCACTCCGGTTCTCTATCGCGGACGAGCGATTTTTTTGTGGCGGAGAAACTATCTGCCGTAGTTGCGCAACTACAGGCTCGCGCTTTCGGGGGCCGATAGTTCCATCGGGGCATGTCCGGCTGCTGCGCCAGCAAACCTGTGTAATGGGGCGCAGATAACTTGACCGCATCTGATCGAGGGCAACGCGCAGCGCACTGGCTCTCTGGAGGCAAGATGAACCCGCTCAAGATGCTGTTG
>JBOGIR010000448.1:0-1604 GCA_050742335.1 Vicinamibacterales bacterium
ATCGCAGGAGCCTCCTTCGGCACTGAGAATCTGGGCGCCGCGGCACTTGGCGGCGAGTACGGCGAGGACCTGCACCCGCGCGTGCAGGCCTATGCCACGATCTCGTACTTCGACAACCTGATGCAGCAGGACCTGCGCGACGGCCTGTCGCAACTGAGCGCGACGCTGACCACCATCACTGGAACGCCCTGGGAGCTGCGCGGGCGCGATCGCGCCGTGACGTTCATTGCCGGGGGCAGATACCTGCTGCGTCCGCAGGCGCGCGTGCGGCCGTATCTGGGAGCCGGCGCCGGCGTCATCAATCTGAAGCGCAGGATCGTGGATCCGCGCGTGGGCGACGTCACCGTGGCCGTCCTCAATGACTTCGGCGTGGGTGCGCTCGCGCTCACCACGAGAAGCGACACCGGGCCGCTGGTCGAGGCCGCGGCCGGCATCGGGATCTTCGACGGACCCACGTACGTGGACGTGGGGTATCGCTACAAGCGCGCGATGGGCGTGGGCCAGACGCTCAACTTCTCCCAGCTCGTCGCGGGAATCGGGTACAGGTTCTGAGACCAGAGAACCCGCCGGGTCCGCTCGCGTCCCATGCGTCGCGCTCGCGGAACCCGGCCCACGTACGTAGTGTCCGGCTTTCCGCCTACGCCTACGCCTCCGGCTTCGGCGCGACCGCGCCGTAGCGCGGTGCGCGAAGGCGGGCAGCCGGACCTCAGTCGAAGGGGCCCGGCATGCAGAGCGCGAAGAGGCGCTGGTTAGCGAGAGGGTGTTTGGTCGCGCCGTCAGCAGTCGTCCTGGCGGGACTGATCTGGTGGCTGGAGGCGCAGGCCAGCTCAGGCCGGGAGACCCTGTTCGCACTTCTGCAACCCGTCACGCTGGCGAACTGCACGTTGGAACGCTTCGGAGAGCCGAACGACGGCGGCTATCTGGTGTGCGCGAATCTGCTCGACACCGTCCAGGTGGGCTACTCCTACGGCATCTCGGGGTACGACCAGTGGGGTTGCGACGTCTCGCGGAAACTGAGCGTTCGCGTCCATCAATACGACTGCTTCGACACGCGCCCGACGTCCTGCAATCACGGCGACCTCGTCTTCCATGCCGAGTGCGTCGGCGCGTCCTCGAGCGTCATCGACGGACGGCCGTTCGATACGATCGCGAACCAGATCAGCAAGAACGGCGATGCCGGTAAGGGCGTCGTCCTCAAGATCGACGTGGAGGGCGCGGAGTGGGAGTCCTTCCCCGCAACGCCCGATGAAACGCTTCAGCGGATCGATCAGTTAGTGGTGGAGTTTCACGGTGTCGCCGACCCTCGCATCCTTCCGGTCGTCGAACGATTGCGCCAGCACTTCCATGTCGCGCACGTCCACTTCAACAACAACCGCTGCCGGCCCGGCGTCGAACCGTTTCCGGCCGATGTGTATGAGGTCCTGTTCGTCAACAAGCGCATCGGCGTCGTAGCGGGCAGCAAGGCGATGCAACCCCACCAACTCGACGCACCGAATCGGCCGGCCATCCCTGATTGTCAGATGAGCGACCGCCAGTCCGGCTAACGTCTCCGCCAAGGCTGACGGCGATCCGCCGAAGCTTTACGCGAAGACGGAAGCCGGACA
>JBOGIR010000449.1:0-1998 GCA_050742335.1 Vicinamibacterales bacterium
GCCTGCAACCGGCTCGCCGAACCGGCCTGTGCCCTTCAGCAGGTCGCCGCTGATCGCCGTGTTGAACGGCAGCTCCATCTGGTAGATGGTCACGCTGTCGGCGTCGAGCGCCACGGCCTGCCGGACCGACGCCTGCCAGTTCTCCTCGGTCTCGCCCAGCATGCCGGCAATCAAGTCGATGTTGATCTGGGGAAAGTGGAGGGCGCGCGCCTGCGCGTACGAGCGAAACACCTCGCGCGAGCGGTGTGCCCGGCCGTTGAGCTCCAGGACGTGGTCGTCGAAGTTCTCGATGCCGAGGCTCAACCGGGTGACGCCCATCCGCCGGATCGCCTCCAGCTTGGCCCGGGTGAGCGTGCCCGGCTCGCACTCGAAGGTGACCTCCTCGGCGTCACGCCACGGCGCGACGGCGGTCAGCCGCGCGACGAGTCCTTCGAGCTGCTGCGTCGAGAGAAACGACGGCGTACCGCCGCCGAAGTACACGAAGCTGAGTGGCCGGCCGGCGACGGCCGGCATCGTCGCCCAGCGCTCCCACTCGCGCGCGAGCACGTCGAGATACGCGGCCACTTCCTGGGCGTTCTTGTCGGTGTAGACGCGGAAATAGCAGAAATGGCATCGCTTCCGGCAGAACGGGATGTGCAGGTACATCCCGAGGGGCACGCCGGGCGCCGGCGGCGCGTGCAGCGCCAGCCAGGCGTCGCGCTCCACCGCCGCGGCGGTCCACACCGAGAACGGCGGATAGGTGGCCACGAAGTAGCTGCCGACTTCGGTACGATCGTCCTCGGCAGCAAGGGGCAGCGGACTGCTCACAGATCGTCCACTATACCTTGAGCACGGCGGCCACCCGTACGGCGGTGCGGAGCAGGCGCGCATCCTCGCCGCGGTCCGCGGTGAGCTGCAGCCCCAGCGGCAGACCGTTGAATGCCGCCATCGGAATCGAGATGGCCGGCGTCCCAAGCGCGGTCCACGGGGCGTTCATGCGCGGATCGCCGGTAGACGCTAGGCTCAACGGCGCGGGCCCCGTTGCCGCAGGTACCAGGATGACAGGTGTAGCCTTGAACAATTCGCTCACGCGCGTGCGACATGTCTCAATGTGCTGTCTCGCTCCGTCGTAGCGGTTCTCATCGATCTCGAGACCCTCTCGAATCAGATCCGCCAAGTCGGCGAGCTTCGAGCCGTGCTCCGCGTAGCGCTGCCCGTGAAACCGGGCAGCCTCGTACGCCATCACGACTCTCGACGCCTGATTCAGGCTCGTGAGCGTGTCGCCAAGGTCGACCGGCTGCACGGACACGCCCGCAGCACGCAGGCGCGCCACCGTATCGAGAAACGCGGACGCCATCGGCGCCTCGACCTCCGTCACCGGCTCGGGCATGCCGAGCGCGACGTCCAGCACATCTGCTGGGATCGGCGGGTCCGGCGCTCTGGGGTCATCCACGGGCGCCGGAACCCGCCCTACAGTGTCGCGTGTGTCGCGGCCCAGCGCGTCCCAGAGCGCGAGCATGTCGGCGGCGGTCGCGGTGAAGAAGCCAAGCGTGTCGAGGCTCTTCGCACACGGCAGCACTCCGTCCATCGGAATCAGTCCGTAGGTCGGCTTGAAGCCCGCCACGCCGCAGAACGACGCCGGGCGCAGCACCGATCCCAGCGTCTGGGTGCCAAGCGCGAGCGGCACCATGCCGGCGGCAACAGCGGCCGCCGACCCGCTCGAGCTGCCGCCCGGGGTGTGTTGCAGGTTGTGCGGGTTGCGCGTCGGCGCCGGTGTGCGGTACGCGAACGCCGTCGTCTGCGTCTTGCCCATCAGGATGGCGCCGCGCTGCCGCAAATCGCGAACGATGGCCGCGTCCTCGGTGCCGATTCGACCCTTGTAGATCGACGAGCCGTACTCGGTGGCGAGTCCGCGCGTCTCGATAATGTCCTTGGCGCCAAACGGGATGCCGGTCAGCGGACCGTCACCGGTGGGAGTCTGTGGCTGCACCTGGACCCAGGCGTGAATGGAGGGATCGA
>JBOGIR010000450.1:0-8308 GCA_050742335.1 Vicinamibacterales bacterium
CTGCTGCACTGGTCTTCGCGGTCTGTCTGGGGTCTACGGCGAGCGGCGAGGTCGGCCAGCAGGTTGACTATGACACGGCGCGCCTCGATCGACGGCTGCCGGCCGTGCGCGCTGCCAGCGCCATCACGGTCGACCGCATGCTCGACGAGCCCGACTGGAGGCGGGCGCCGGTCGCGACCGGCTTCCTCCAGAACGATCCGCGCGAAGGGGAGCCGGCGTCTGAAGAGACCGAGGTGCGGATCCTCTACGACGCGAGCAGCCTCTATATCGGCGTGCTGGCACGCGACCGCGACCCCGACGCCATCCTGACGAGCGAGCTGGCCAAGGACTTCAATCGGACGTCAGGCGACGACTTCGAGATTATCCTCGACACCTTCCACGACGGCCGCAACGGCTACATGTTCGCGACCAACGCGCGCGGCGCCAAGTGGGACGCGCAGATGATCAACGAAGGGCGCGAGATCAACGAGAACTGGGACGCGCTGTGGCAGGTGCGAACCCGGATCACGGAAGAGGGCTGGTACGCGGAGATCGCCCTTCCGTTCCGGACGCTCCGGTTCAGCGGCGCGTCGGCTCAGACGTGGGGCGTCAACTTTCAGCGGCGCGTGCGGCGGCGCAACGAGGACAGCTTCTGGGCGCCGCTGCCGCGCATCTACGATCTGACGCGGGTGTCGCTCGCCGGCACGCTCGAGGGGCTCGAAGGCGTGCGGCCGGGCTACGACATCCGCGTGAAGCCGTATGTGCTCGGCAGCTCCGGCACCTCGCGCGTGGCGGCGATTGGCACCGACGCCGACGCGGGCGTCGACGTGAAGTTCGGCGTGACGAGCGGCCTCACGTGGGATTTCACGGTCAACACCGACTTCTCCCAGGTCGAGGCCGACGAGCAGCAGGTCAACCTGACGCGCTTCAGCCTGTTCTTTCCGGAGAAGCGCGACTTCTTCCTCGAGAACTCCGGCGTGTTCCAGTTCGGCCAGGGCGCCGGGCTCCTCTTCACCGGCGGCGGAACGGGCGGCGGATTCTTCCCGCCGCGCGGACAGGACGCGATCCTGTTTTTCAGCCGGCGGATCGGCCTGTCGGATACCGGCGAGTCGATTCCGATTCTGGGCGGCACGCGGCTGACCGGACGCGTCGGCGACTACAGCGTCGGCGTGCTCACGCTCCAGCAGCGCAGCACGAGGAGCTCGCCCGCGGCCAACTATTCGGCGTTCCGGCTGCGCCGCAACGTGCTCGCCAACTCGGATATCGGCGTGCTCGTCCTGAACAAGGATACGGACGGCCCGCGCAATAACCGCGTGGCGGGCGCTGACGCGAACTTCCGATTCTTCGAGAACCTCAATCTCAACGCGGCGGCGGCCCGGACGTTCTCAGCGGCGGCGGCCGTGCCGGCCGCGGGCAGCGAATCGTTGGCGCGTGCGGGCGCCAGCTACCGCGACAACCGCTGGGACCTGACGGCGTTCTACCTGCGCATCGGCGAGCGCTTCAACGACGAGATGGGCTTTGTGCCTCGCCTTGGCATCGCGAAGTTCGAGAGCCAGTACGGCATGCGGTTCCGGCCGCGGCGCATCTCGCGCTGGTTCCGCGAGGCGTTTCCCCACGTCGGCTACATGAACATCAACCGGCTGAATGGCGATCTGCAGTCGCGCCTCGTGCAGGCGCACCTGAGCCTCAACTTCCAGGATGGGAGCGGCGGTGAGCTCGGCGTCGACCCGGCGACAGAGAACCTCATAGAACCGTTCGTGATCAACCGCCGCCGCGGCATCGCCATCCCGGCTGGCCGCTACGAGTTCCGCGACTGGTTCGTCACGTGGCGCACGAACGCCTCGGCGCCGATCTCGTTCAACAGCCGCGCAGGCGTCGGAGACTTCTACGACGGCTACAAGCAGAGCTACCTGTTCGGAACGGCGATCCGTCTGGCGGGACGGCTCAACGCATCGATCAGCGAGTCGCGCAACCAGATCCGCCTCGCGGCCGGCGCGTACACGACGGACCTCATCACGGCGCGCGTCGAGTACGGCTTTTCCACGACGGCGTTCGTCAACGCGCTCGTCCAGTACAACACCGACGCGCGCGAATGGAGTTCCAACGTCCGCTTCAATATCATTCATCGGCCCCTGAGCGACATCTATCTAGTGTTCAACGAGCGTCGGGATTCCTCCACCGGCGGCCTGCTCGATCGCGCGCTGATCGCTAAGATGACCTACTTGGTGGCCTTCTGACACCTCCGATCAACTTCGTGAGGTCGCACCACACCTTGAAGCCCATTTCCCCGAGACGAAGAGTCAGCCAAAACGCGAATGTGTTATTACATGCCCTTGGTCTGCAGTAGTGTCCCGCGGCGCCGTTCGGCTTGAGAGACGTCGGCTTCGCAATCGTGAGGTGAAGGACGTAGACCATATTGAGCGTGACCTCTGCGACCTCTGGTTGAGTTCCGTGACCTCGGCGTTGAAAGACGATGGCTGGAAGGCGAGTTCGATCCGCTGAATCCACGTCGCAGAGGCCGTGCTGGCGGCACCAAGGAGTCAGGCCATGATTGCAGTGATCTTTGAGGTGTGGCCGAAGCCCGAGCGCAAGCAAGAGTACCTCGACCTCGCGGCGGCGCTACGGCCCATGCTCGACAAGAGCGACGGTTTCGTCTCGATCGAACGCTTCGAGAGTCTCTCGGAGCCGGGCAAGATCCTTTCGCTCTCGTTCTGGCGTGACAAGCAATCGGTCGAGCAGTGGCGCCGAGTCAACGAGCACCGGGCGGCACAGACGCGAGGGCGCGCCGAAGTATTCCAGGACTACCGGCTGCGCGTCGCAGACATCATGCGAGACTACGGCATGTTCGAGCGGGCCGAGGTGCCGAGGGACAGTCACGCGTTTCATGCGACCAACATCTCAGTCCGGGACGTGCTGAGTTCGCCGAAGGCCTTGGAATCAGGGCACGACGGCTGAAGGCGAATCCGCTGTATCTACCAGAGCGTGATCGCGTCGAGCGGGAAGTCAGTGTAGGCAATCTCCTTCGAGAAGACGACGTTATCGTTGCCGTTCTCGCAGAGCAGCGTTGCGGTCCGGTCCGGGCGTACGGTCAGTTTCCAGACCTGGAACTCATCGCGGACGCCGGGCACAGCCCGCGCCATTCAAGTCAATTAAGCGCGCCCGCGGAGGCTCCTCCGCCCGCCAGAGGAATGCTAATCGAGCGGACCGGCGAAGTAACAATGCGTCCTGTCGGCCCGTAGATCTCCATGCGAAAGCCGGGTCCAATCCACTCCATCTTCAGACAGCTTCCCCCCAGACTGGAGCCGCACAGGGTCACCTCAGTAGGATCGGGGAAAAACGCGCCACCCTGCACCAGCACCCTTGTGGGTGGTTGCAGGACGACGAGCCGGTAGAGAGAGTTCATGGTTCGAACGGCCAGCGTAGCGATCGGCTCGAGATCCCTCAAATACAGCCCCTCACAGGAGGATACCTCTGCAGTAAAGCCGTCGAGTGTGCACGCACGAGGAACAAGTACCTTCTCGTTTTCGAGCTTCTTGTACGAGCTGTTTCGAGGGTTCATGCCGGCCATAGAGCAAGATGCACGCCACGGCGAGCGTTGTGACCACCTTAATCCACATCCTGCCTGGGAGTTCCGTCCCGATCGATACGTCCCACGACATTGGACAACGACTCGCAATTGCATAACTGGAGAGCGGACAAGCGGTTCTCTAGAGGAGGAGCGTTGGAGCGGAGGCGCGCGCGGCAGGCTCTGAGTTCGTAACGTTTCAGACTGAGTCGATCGATTTCACTTTGAAACGACGATGCACGATAGCGCGTACGTTCTTGCGTTGGCATCGTCACTGCTTGACGGAATGACACGGGTCGCTTAATCGTGGCAGAAATCGTGAGCCCGAGCGCACCACCCGTCATAAGCGGCAACGCATCATGCCAACGATGACGAAGACCAAGGCAGTGGCGACGAGACGCCGCTCCAGGGAGCTGAAGACGATGCTCGAAGACCGTCGCCGTGAACTCGTACACGAAGTGCATGACAGAATTCGCGACGCACGGACCGACGGCAACCACGAGCGTGACGTGTTCGACGAGGGCGAGAGCTCTGAGGTCGATATCCAGGACGAGATCGACGGCTCCATCACAGAGGATTTGACGCTCATCAACTCGTCCGTCAGGCAGGGGGTCGTGCGACGTGAGTCTCCTTGCGTTGAGAGACCGAGCACGTTTCGTGCACTCCTACACGAGCAGGTCCTGATCCCAGAACCTGTCGCGGAGGTGAGGTCATGGCTGACAATCGTCAACCTCTCGTCGGGCGTTCGATCAAGTTCCTGGTGCCCGCGCGCTCGATCAGATTTCTGCAAGCAAATCTCAGTCGTGGAGAACCAGAGATCCTCGCCAGCTATGCGCTGGTCGGAGCCGTGATCACGTTCGGGGGCCTGGGGTACATACTCGACAGGTTCGCCGATACAGCTCCTTGGTTCCTCATTGCCGGCCTGCTCGTCGGTGTCAGCATCGGGTTTTACAACCTGGTGAAGACCGCGTGGCGACGGTGAGACGCGCCTTCGAGCTATCAGCCTTCACGACGCACCACGCCCGCACGCCATGGCCGGATGGCACATTGGGTTGCACAAGGCAATCGTCTGTTTCACTATGAAATGCGAGCGTGATCGCGAGCAGCTCGGTGTCAGGTATTGCCGCGCCGACGTCGAAATGCCTCGCTTCGCGGGCTTGCTACAACAGCGATCCGGCGAGGCCGCAGATGCCGTCCCACATCGAGGATTCCGCGCTCATCGGGGATTGTCAGACGGCGGCATTGGTGGCCCGTGATGGGTCGATGTCGAAGCCCGTCGTTTCGTCGACCGCTATCCTCCTGTGCCTGAGGTGTACGGCTTGTCGCCAGGGGAGGGTGCGTTCCTGGGACTGACGCGCAGCCATTCCGCGTCCGCCTGTTCTGCCGGAAGTGCTCCCTCCCCCAATTTACTCGTCGAAGTGGCGCGACGGTTGCAAGGCAGCGCCGACTGTAAGAGGAGGGAGACATCGTGATCCTAAGAAACAACAGCCTGTCTCGCACACATCGTCCGTCGAGTCCTGGTGTGGCAACGCTGGCCTTCATCGCATTGACGGCGGGAGCAGTGGTGAGCGGATGCGGATCGACGAGCAACGCCCCTGCGGGTACACCGCCAGCAACGGCGGCTGAGCCAGCGACGGAGCACACATCACCCGCCCTCGTCGCCGAGGGCCAGCAGATCTTCCGCTTCGATACCTTCGGTGACGAGCAAGTCTGGACCGACACGCTCCGCCTGCACGAGGTCGTCGAGAAGAACGTGGACCCGACGACGGCACTCAAGGTCGGGCTCAAAGTGGACGCCGACGTGCTGCCCCCAGGAATCCTCGAGAAGGTCGATCTGAAGAGCCCGGCGACGACGGTCGCGCTGCTCAAGATGAATGCCGTCGTGGGCATCCAGGCCACCGTGGACGCGAACAATCACATCACGCGGCTTGGTGTCACGTGCGCGCTCTGTCACTCCACCGTGGACAATTCGGTGATGCCCGGCATCGGGCGCAGGAAAGACGGGTGGCCGAACCGAGATCTGAACGTCGGCGCCATCATCGCGCTGTCGCCAGTGCTATCTGCGGACAAGAAAGCGGTATACGCGTCGTGGGGCCCAGGCAAGTACGACCCGCGGTACAACCAGGACGGCAAGAACACGCCGCTCGTCCTCCCGCCGGCGTATGGACTGGCGCAAGTGAAGAACGAAACGTACACGGCTGAGGGGCCGATCTCCTATTGGAATGCGTATGTCGCCGTGACGCAGATGGGCGGGCAAGGCAACT
This sequence comes from Vicinamibacterales bacterium, assembly GCA_050742335.1. Lineage (GTDB taxonomy): Bacteria > Acidobacteriota > Vicinamibacteria > Vicinamibacterales > UBA2999 > DATCJA01. The sequence goes on from JBOGIR010000450.1 coordinate 5,809, forward strand.
TCTCGGACCCGCGGCTCGGGATCGACGTCAAGCACTCGCCGGACATCGTCAGTCCCAAGCTCCCGGCGCTGCGCGCGTACCAGCACAGCCTGCCGGCGCCTCCGCCTCCGGCCGGAAGCTTCGATGCGGCGGTCGCAGAGCGTGGACGCGCTGTGTTCGACCGGACGTGCGCCAGCTGCCACGTTGGCGGATCCGGCACCGACAACAACAGCGGGATACTACATGCGCCTGCGGAAACTGGCGTCGACGGAGCGTACGCGGCGCGCACGGCAACCAAGGCATATCGCACGACCCCGCTGCGTGCGCTGTGGCAGCACCCGCCGTATTTCCACGACGGCAGCGCAGCCACGCTCGCCGACGTCGTCGCGCACTACAATCGCGTCCGTAATCTCGGTCTTACGGCGGAGCAGCAGCGAGAGCTCGTCGAGTATCTGAAGTCGCTCTGATGGTCAAGGACTCGGCTTCCGTCAAAGGCTCGAGCGCGCACGAACGACGAGCGGTGCGTATCTTCGAGGGCCCTCCGGCTAGAGCGCCGACGTTCCTGAGTTGGCTGCGGATCGCGAGAGAGGTGGATCGGAAAGAATCATGAGGGCGCCATGATCGACGTGCGCCAGCGCTTGCAGCTCCCGTCCGGAGCGCCCGGCACGTACTACTCGCTTCCCGAGCTCGAGAAGAGGGGGCTCGCGAGCATCTCGCGGTTGCCCGTGAGCCTCCGCATCCTCCTCGAATCGGTGCTGCGCCATCTCGACGGCCGGCGCATTCGCGACGAGGACGTCGAAGCGCTCGTCCGATGGCAGCCCGGCGCCGCGCGCACGGCGGAGGTCCCTTTCGTCGTCGGTCGCGTGCTGCTGCAGGATTTCACCGGAGTCCCGCTGCTCGTCGATCTCGCGGCGATGCGCTCGGTGGTGGCGCGCCGGGGCCTTGACGTGGAACGGGTGCAGCCGTTGGTTCCGGTCGATCTGGTGATCGATCACTCCGTGCAGGTCGACTACTTCGGCCGGGACGACGCGCTGCGCCTCAACGCGGAGATGGAGTTCCGCCGCAACAGCGAGCGGTACCGCTTCCTCAAGTGGGGAACACAGGCCTTTGACGGACTGCGGATCGTCCCGCCCGGGTTTGGCATCTGCCACCAGGTGAACCTCGAGTTCCTGGCGCGCGGCATCCTGGAGAAGAACGGCGTGCTATATCCCGACACGCTAGTCGGCACCGACTCGCACACGCCGATGATCAACGGACTCGGCGTGGTTGGGTGGGGTGTCGGCGGGATCGAGGCTGAAGCAGCGATGCTCGGCCAGCCGGTGTATCTCCTCCTTCCCGACGTCGTCGGCGTGCACCTCCACGGCTCATTGCGCGAGGGCGTGACGGCGACCGACCTCGTCATGCGCATTACCGAGTTGCTGCGGCAAGCGCGTGTGGTCGGGAAGTTCGTCGAGTATCACGGCGAGGGGGCCGCGAACCTGTCGGTACCGGACCGCGCCACACTCGGGAACATGGCGCCCGAATATGGTGCGACGATCGGCTTCTTCCCTGTCGACGAACAGACCTGTCGCTACCTCCAGGCCACGGGGCGTCATGTCGAACACGTCGAGACGGTGCGCCGCTATTTCCAGGCTCAGGGGCTGTTCGGCATACCCGCGCGCGGTGCGTGCGACTACACCACCGTGCTCGATGTGGATCTCGCTGCTATCGAGCCATCGGTCGCCGGGCCCAAGCGCCCGCAGGACCGGATCGCGCTCGGCCAGCTCAAGGACCAGTTCCTCGCGCTGCTGACCAGCGCCGACGGCTACGGAAAGTCCGATGCGGCTCGGCGCGCAACTGTGCGGCTTGCCGACGGGAAGGCGCCGCGACCCGGTGGCGGCGAGCAATCGGGAGACACGCTTCCCGACGGGCGCGCACACAACACCAGCACGCTCACCGAAGCCGAGATGATGAACAACCGGCCGACGCCGAACCGGCCTGACCAGCCGAGCACGCTGCCGCGGCCGTCGACCGTCGAGCTGACACACGGCGACGTGGTGATCGCGGCTATCACCTCATGCACGAACACCTCGAATCCGTCAGTGATGCTGGCCGCAGGCCTGTTGGCAAGGAATGCGGTCGAGCGGGGACTCAGCGTCCAGCCATGGGTGAAGACATCGCTCGCGCCCGGCTCGCGCGTGGTGAGCGAATACCTCACGAAAACCGGCCTGCAACCGTTCCTCGACCGATTGGGCTTCAACGTCGTCGGATTCGGCTGCACGACGTGCATCGGCAATTCCGGCCCGCTCGATCGCGAGCTCGAAGACACGATCACGGCGAACGACCTCATTGCCGCAAGCGTGCTGTCGGGAAACCGCAACTTCGAGGCGCGCATTCACCAGAGCGTCAAGGCGAACTTCCTCATGAGTCCGCCGCTGGTCGTGGCGTTCGCCATTGCCGGCCGAATCGACATCGACCTCACGCGCGAGCCGCTGGCGAGCATCGACGGACGGGACGTCTATCTGCGCGACATCTGGCCGTC
>JBOGIR010000451.1:0-6033 GCA_050742335.1 Vicinamibacterales bacterium
TACTTCAGGTGCGATGCCCGGTGCTCGGCGAGCCATTGCTCGCTCATCCACCCGAGCTGTCGGGCGTTCACGGTTCCTGGCACGCGTACCCTGCGGATGATATTGGCAGGCGAACGCCACCCGCTTCGGACGGGACATAGAGGAAATGCCGCCCCTGACCATCGCCCGTGCCCAAGACGGGGCGAGTGCGTGCGCGGAGGTCGAGGTCGAAGGGCGCGTCATGGCTTGACCGCGTCGGCCAACTGATTGATGCCGCGCACGACAGCCTGGCGCGCCTGGTCGCTATACACAATCTATTTTGCCATGACGTTCGCGTCCTGTACTGCCCAGCGGCCGACGCCGTTACTTCTTCGACTTCGCCGTCGTCTTCTTCGTCTTCTCTTTGGTCTGGCCTTTGACGGCCGCGCCGGAGGACCAAGGCTGTCGCCACGCCACGCGCCTCATCGCCGCGTGCTCCGCGTTCCCGAGGTTATCGGCAACGTGGGCGAAGGTTGCGGCGATCCAGAGACCACACAGCACCGACCTTGACGTATCCGACGGTTGGCAGTGACCACAGGGTATCCTTTCACGACTGGGCTCCCGCTCCCGCGTGCGCCTCCCCGACCTCGTCAGACCTCTCAGACGCGATTACGCCAACAACCAGATGAGGCCGAGCGCCAGCGCGATCGCGGCAACCAGCCGGATGTTGCGTCCGACTCGCGCGTCATGGCGGACGCCCTTCTCCTGCCACCGTGCCCACCGCTGGTCGAATGGAAGGGGTTCCACCACCGGCGCGGCATAGTGGCTCACATAGCGCAATCGTCTCGCCTCACTCATGTGTCATCTCCTGTCGTCGGAACGTATGGTCGCCGTGGTTGCGCGTGGCACACGCGCTTCTTACGGCTGAAAGGTCGCTTGTCAGCGCGTCTCCAGCAAGCCGTGGTGAACGTGACCAAGGCGCCACAGAGACACAGAGTCTTTCCAGAGATCTTCTCTGTGCCCTCTGTGCCTCTGTGGCCCGGTTGGGACTTGTGCCACGGACTGCTAGCTCTTGGCGGCGCGAGCGTACTAGGGCCGCACAAAGGCTCCGTCACTGTTGCGAAACAGGAATTTGGCGTTGACGAGCGCATCCAGCACCGCATCGCACGCGGCACGATCCAGGCCCCACAGTCGCTGCGCTTGCGCCGGCGTCAGGCGAAGTCCGGGCATTTCAAGGTACTCACCCTGAACACGCCGAAGGACGTCCTCGAGCGGCTCATGCTGTGCTGCCATTCGTCAACGCTTCCCTGTCCTCCTGAATGACTCGTGACCGCCGGCAATGGATCGCGAAGCACGAACTTACGCGGCTACCGCGACTGCGACCTTGATCTGTTTGGGCCTGGCTTCCTCGCGTAGCGGCAGCCGGACCGTCAGCACGCCGGCCTTGTACTCGGCGCGGACCTTGCCAGCGTCGACCGTCGGCGGCAGCGCGAACGACCGCGCAAACGGGCCATAACTGCGCTCGATGCGATGGAACTGCTCCTCCGTGACTTCTGTGTCGAGCTTCTTCTCGCCACGCAGCGTAAGCGTGCTGCCTTCGACCGTCACCTCGAACTCCTCTTCCTTCATGTCGGGTAGCTCAGCCTTGAGCACGAGCTCCTGCTGGTCGTTGCTGTAAACGTCGACCGCCGGCACCCACGCGCCTCGGGTGAGGTCTTCCTGAGGACGGACGTAGAAGCCTTCGAGCATCCGGCTCAGCCCCTCCTGGAGCGCGGCCACATCACGAGACGAATCCCAATGAACGATAGCCATGATGATTCTCCTCTCCTGACAATGTGATGTCGCGGCGACACTCCTCCGTCGATCTCGCGGACCCGGGATGAAGACACGCCGGCCGAGAGTGCCACGACGGGAAAGCTTTGGTGAGGGCTGTTGCTCAGGGTCGGGGATGCCCCGGCGAGGTGCGGCAGTGCTCAGGAAAGCGATACGTGCGGAGTATACGCCCTTTCCGAGGCACAAGCGAGGGAATTGAGAAGCAACAGTGCTGTGTTCGCAGCTCCGATCGCGGATGCGAGCTCGGTCGTCAGTCGCGCCCGGACGCGGCGGCGAGGTCGCTGACTTGGATCTTTAGATCCGAAATCGCCATGCGGAGGCTTCGGACTTGATCGTGGAGGATGCGCTCCCGAGGCACCGTCCTGCGATTGGCCCGCCCTGCCGCCGCAAACGTGGTTGGTCGGTTCACCGGTCTTGCTGCCACACCACGGTGCACCGTCACAGGGCTCGTTCGGGGGTGATTTCGCTGCATAATCGCCCATAATTACGGACTTTCATCAGCGGTGTCTGTTCACTTGCGCACACCCCGTGCTCGAAGACACCGCCATTGCAGGCGGCGGCCGTCAAGGCCCCCTGGCTTCGGCTACTCCAGATCATCAGTGATCGCGCGGTCGCCGGTTGCGATCGAAGTGTTCACGCCTCCGCTAACCTTCGCGGCGCGGTTGCGGGCGGCACGGACCCCCGCCCGAGTGCATCACGTCGGCTCCGCAGCCGAGGGAATCCGTGTGACGGTATGGCCCCGCGGCGGGCGGCCCGACCTTCACGATGGACGTGGTCGACGTCGGCACCGGCCTTGGCATCCTCGTCCGCGGTCCTGATTTCACGCTCGTCTACGACGGCGGCTCCAATGACGACTTGGCACGTGGTCCCAGCAACCGGATGCTCGCGTATCTCGGCGGACCGAGCCGACCCTGGCGAACTCAGTGCACGAGCGCCGCCTGGAGGACACCGGCGCGACTTGCCAGCGCGGCTGTTCTCGCCTATACTCACGGCTGTAACACCTTCCTGAGTACTGCTGCCCATCGCCGGACGTGATCCGGCCCCGAGCCACAGCCCTCATCAAGCGCGCGTCGTTGATTCTTCGCTCGGTTAGACGGAGCGACGGCTTCTGTCGCTTCCGCTGACGAGAGATTCGTCCACCCGTCCTCGCCCGTTGGGAGTCACTTCATGCATGTCACGCCACTACACGACCGGATTCTGGTTCAACGCCTCGACGAAGGCGAACAGCAAATCGGCGGCATCATCGTCCCAGATTCCGCCAAGGAAAAACCGCAGCGAGGCACGGTGATCGCCGCGGGCAACGGCAGAGTGAACGACGACGGCGAACGGGTGAAGCTCGACGTGAAAGCGGGCGACACCATCCTCTTCGGCAAGTACTCCGGACAGGAGATCAAACTGGACGGCGTGGAGTACTTGATCATGAAGGAAGACGACGTGCTTGCCGCAGTCGAGGGCACCGGCACGGCCAAGGCCGTCACTGCCAAGCCGGCGACGGCAAAAGTCGCCACCAGGAAGGGACGCTGACATGGCAAGACTGATTACATACGGCGACGCGTCACGCCAGGCCATTCTCCGCGGGGTGAACGGGCTGGCCAATGCGGTCAAGGTGACCCTCGGACCGAAGGGACGCAACGTCATCCTGAGCAAGTCCTTTGGATCGCCCACGATCACCAAGGACGGCGTCACCGTGGCCAAGGAAATCGACCTGCCGGATCCGCTCGAGAACATGGGCGCCCAGATGGTGCGTGAAGTCGCGAGCAAGACCTCCGACGTCGCCGGAGACGGCACGACGACAGCCACGGTGCTGGCGCAAGCCATCTATCGCGAAGGCGCGAAGAACGTCACGGCCGGGGCCAACCCGATGGCCATCAAACGCGGGATCTTCGCAGCGGTCGAGGCGGTCGTCGCGTCGCTCAAGCAGCAGTCCAAGCCGGTGAGTGGTCCCATGATTGCGCAGGTGGGTACGATCTCGGCGAACCTCGACGAGACCATCGGCCGGATCATCGCGGAAGCGATGGACAAAGTGGGCAAAGACGGCGTGATCACCGTCGAGGAGGCCAAGACGCTCGAGACCTCGTTCGAGGTGGTCGAAGGGATGCAGTTCGACCGCGGTTACCTCTCGCCGTATTTCGTGACCGACCCCGAGCGCATGGAAGTGGTGCTCGAGAACCCGGTCATCCTGGTCCACGAGAAGAAGATCAGCGCGATGAAAGACCTGCTGCCCCTGCTCGAACAAGTGGCGCAGGCGGGCCGTCCGCTGCTCATCCTCGCGGACGACCTCGAAAGCGAGGCACTGGCGACGCTCGTCGTCAACAAGCTCCGGGGCACGCTCAAGGTCGCGGCCGTCAAGGCGCCGGGCTACGGCGATCGCCGCAAGGCGATGCTCGAAGACATCGCCATCCTGACCAACGGCAAGGCCGTCACTGAAGACCTGGGGATCAAACTCGAGTCGGTGAAGCTCCAGGACCTGGGACAGGCGAAGAAGGTCACCATCGACAAGGACACCACGACGATCATCGAAGGCGCGGGCACCAAGCAGGCCATCGAAGGACGCGTGAAACAACTGCGCGCGCAGGTCGAGGACACGACGTCTGACTACGACCGCGAGAAGCTGCAGGAGCGACTCGCCAAGCTCGTGGGCGGCGTGGCCATCATCAAAGTCGGGGCGGCCACCGAAACCGAGATGAAAGAGAAGAAGGCCCGCGTCGAGGACGCGATGCACGCCACCAAGGCCGCAGTCGAGGAAGGCATCGTGGCCGGGGGCGGCGTGGCGCTGCTGAGGGCCGCGAAAGGGCTCCAGTCGCTCACGCTCGAGGGCGACGAGCAACTTGGCGTCAACATCATCATTCGGGCCATCGAGGAGCCGCTGCGCTGGATCGCGACCAACGCGGGCCACGAGGGGGCCGTCGTCGTGCAGCGCGTGAAGGACATGGAAGGTGACGAGGGTTTCAACGCGCAGACAGAACAGTACGAGAACCTCGTGAAGGCCGGCGTCATCGATCCGGCCAAGGTGGTCCGCTCGGCACTGCAGAACGCCGCGTCGATCGCGTCGCTCCTGCTGACGACCGAGGCGGTCATCTCGCAGGCGCCGGACGACGACAAGACGGCCGCGGCGCAGCGCGGCGGCATGGGCGGAGGGATGTCCTAGCGGAATGGGTCGTCCACTGCGAGAGCTTCTCGCGACCGATCATCGGCAGGCGCTGGAATTCTTCTTCCAGCGCCTGCAGGATGTCTCCGGACGCGGCGTCGATCACCAGGAACTCCTCTACAACGCCAGCGTGCTGGCTCACTGGGCCCAGGTATCAACGCAGGCCACGGTCGATCTCTCGACCCCGGCAAGCCTCAGCGCGATTTTCGATCACTTCGTGGCGGATTCGACGCTGCTGGCCGACAGCCTGATGATGGAAACCGCCGGCGCCCAGTGTCTGGTACTGGCGGGATTCTTCGAGGATCAGATGCGCCGGCGGCACAACATCCGCTGGTATGCCGAACTCGGCGCCGGTTTTTTCAGCCAGGCGGCCACGCGGGACGCTTCTCGGCACAAGGCCCAACTGCTGGACGCGATCGCAAGGCACTTCGAGGCCTGGCGCCAGCGCCAGGCGAGGCTCAGCCGCATCTTGCGCGACCAGGCTTTTCTGCTCGCTCCGCCCCAGCGTCCCACGTAGATCCGATCGCGCGCGGCCGCGTGCCGACGACCCGAGTCGGCGCGGAGAAGGCTTGCTTTGACGGGCCGTGCCTTCGCTTTTGACATCGTGGATCGGTCGAATTATTGCACGCGGATGCGCGGCCCCAGGCGCGGCCGCGTGTGCAATAGAAGACAGTGCCCGATGGCGGGTTCCGCAGACGATCGACGGAGGTTGAACGCATGCAACTCAGGACCGCTCGTCTGTGTCTCGACTGCGACAATGTTCACGAGACGCAGCAGTGTCCCGTGTGCGCATCGGAAGCGTTCGCCTTCATGACGCGCTGGGTCCCCGCGCCTGAACGACCCCGTCTGCCTAGGGTTGCGACCGTCAGCTCTGCGGACGTGGTGGCGTATCGGCGCTTGCTCACCGCGAATGCGCTGCGGCCCAAGGCATGGGACCTGCTCAAGAAGGGAGCTTTCGGATTGGCCGCCGTGAGCGTCGGTCGATGGTTGTGGCGACGAAGCCAGCAACGCCTTTCCGCTGCTTAGATTAGGAGAGCGACTACGGCGCGTTGTGGCCTGGGCTGGTCAGTACTGCCGTCGGAGCATGAATCTTG
>JBOGIR010000452.1:0-5046 GCA_050742335.1 Vicinamibacterales bacterium
CCACCGAGGCGCTGAAGCAGGCTGCCCGCGATCTTTACAATGCAGACTTCAACAACGATCCATTCGACCCGAAGACCCACGAGATTCTCGGTCTGGGGGGTCGCGATCCGATCGACTTCGGGGCGCAGCAGCAGCATCCCAGCTGGCGGGGGGGCCCGCGGGCAGGCACGGCCGCCCATTACTGGACCACCTATTCGCTGACCGAGCAGTTCACGTTCACGCCCGGCAATCACACGTGGAGGTTCGGCTTCGGTGCAAGCAGCAACGGTGGGACAACCTTCATTTCGCCAGTCGGAGTCGGAGGCCCCTTTGGCCAGTTCAACTTTCTGACGGACCGGCCGTTCGACCCGGCGAACCCCTCCACCTATCCGAGTCGTTTTCGGATTCGCTTGGGAGATGCGTTCTTCGACATTGAAGACTGGCGCACCAACGCCTATGTCTCGGACAAGTGGCGGGCAACGGACAAGTTGACGCTGAATCTCGGCGTGCGGTACGAATACTCGGACATCGTGCCGGATACGAAGGACGCCGTCGCGCCGCGGATTGGCGTGGCGTATGCTCCGAGCGACCGGATGGTCTTCCGCGGCGGCATCGGCAAGTTCTACGAGCCGGCGCGGAACGAGTTCATGTACGACGTCCTCGGAAATGCCGTGATCGGAACCGCCTATTCGTTCGACACCGGAAACGATCGGGCGTCGCAGCGTGGCGAACGGCCGGCGCACGTCTGCTTGAATCCCGTTGGTGATGGCCAGGGACGCGCGCAGATCAGCGCCGCCTGTCGAGCCTTCCTGGTGGACCTGCGCAACCGGAATGCGGCCGGTCAGCTGTTCTCCGACATCCCCACCCTCCGCGGGAACCCGAGGCTGGGCTACCTGTGGTCGTGGAGCGGCGGCATGGAGCGCCAGGTCGTGCCGAACCTGGCCCTCACGGTCGATTACGTCGGCAACGTCGGGCGCGATCAGACGGGCAAAATCGACATCAACGAAGGGCCGCTGAATGCCAGCGGGAGTGTGACCCGGCTGGGCGTCAACGTGTTCGATCCGGCGGGCACGCTGACCCCGGCGGCCGCGCGCGGCGTGAACTACAGGCGCGTGTTGCAGTACCAGACGCTGGACGCCTTCGACAGCGACTACCACGCGCTGGAGCTGGGTGTGGTGAAGCGGCTGTCCAACCGCTGGTCCGGGCGCGTCAGTTACACGCTGTCCCGCGCGCGCGATGTCAACGTCCAGACGGGAAATGCGTTTACCATCTGGGGCCGGCGGGTCAACGACGACTACGGCGTGACGAGCGGGCTCAACCCGCGGGCGGACTACGGCCTGATGAACCTGGACAACCGGCACGGGTTCACGGCCGGCGGCAACTGGGACGCCTGGCGCGGGCTGGGCCTCGGGGCGACGTTCGTGTACTACACCGGCAATCCGGTGAATGAGCTCGTCGGTGACGACGTGAACAACGACCTGGACAACACCGACCGGCCGGTGAAAGGCCGCAATGATGCGACCCGCCCGATTCTGTCAGAGGTCGACGCCAATGGCTACGCCATCCACAATACGATGCCCGGGCATTCCGATTACCTGGCGGTGAATCTGCGGGTCCAGTACGAGCTCCCGCTGGGTGCCATGGCTCGCAGGCTCGGCTTGTACTTGGAGCTGTACAACCTCACGAATCGCAACAATTTCGGCAACCCCTTCAACGAGCGCACGAGCACCTTGTTCAATGAGTTGACCAGTGTCGGGGCGCCACGCACGATGCAGCTCGGATTGCGGTACACGTTCTAACGCCGCAGCTGTGTAGCGCGCACGCTTCAGCGTGCGCGTCGGCGCAACAAGGGCGCGGGCGGTGGCATCACCGCCCGCGCTTTTTCTTTTCAGCACGGGTCGCGCACATAAAAGCACATAGAAGCCTGCGCGCTACACACGGCCCGGCGCGAGCGCGGCCGCCCGGGATGCCGGGCGGAACAACACGCCGGCCAACGCCACGTTGGCCCGCGTGCCCCTGCAGCCGCCGCGTCACCCCTCCCCCCCTCTACCGTTTCAGCTTGACTCGCAGGTGGGCCGCTCCTAGGATTGGCGCATATGTAAACCCATTCTTCGAACCCCACGCGTCGGTCGTCGTCGGTGTCGGTCCATTCCCAGCCCGTAACCACATACCGAGGAGGCCGCTCATGCTTCGTCGCACGCTGTACGTCGCCGTGGTGTTGTCCCTCTCCGTAGTCCCCGTGTTCGGACAGTCTGCCACATCCGAATTCAACGGCAACGTGGTGGACCAGTCCGGGGCTGTTCTTCCTGGCGCAGCCATCACACTGACCGACGAATCGACCGGTCTCGTGCGGGAGGCCGTCTCGAACGACACAGGCCGCTTCGTGCTCCCGGCCGTACAGCCGGGTGTCTACACCGTGCGGGCCGAGCTGGCCGGCTTTCAGCCGCAGGCACGCACCGGAATCAGGATCCTGGTCGGGCAGGCCGTCACGCTCACGTTGACGATGCCCATCGGGACGCTGACCGATGTCATCACCGTGACCGGCGAGGCGCCGCTGATCGAGGTCACCCAGACGGCCCTCGGCAGCAGCCTGACGACCGAGGACATCGAGAACCTGCCCACACAGGGGCGCGAGATGCTGTCGCTGATGCAGATGATTCCCGGGTTGACGCCGCAACTGGACTCCGGAAATTTCGAGGGAACCACGTACAGCGCCAACGGCCGCGAGAGCCAGAGCAATCTGTTCCTGGTGGACGGCGTCCACAACAAGGACGATCGCGGGGGGGCGTTTACGCAGGTCACGATGACCATCGACGCCTTCTCCGAGTACAACGTGATGACGCACGATTACGGGGCGGAATACGGCGGGGCCTCCGGCGTCATCGTCAACGCGGTCACCAAGAGCGGGACGAATGAGTTTCGTGGGAGCGGGTATTACTACGGTCAGGACGACCGCTTCAACTCCACCAACTACTTCACGAAGCTCGAAGGCAGGAGCAAACCGGAGAGCGGCAACGACATCATCGGGGTGAGCATCGGCGGGCCGATCGTCCGGAACAAGGCGTTCTTCTTTTTCAACACCGAGCGACAGTGGCTCCAGGATGCGCTCGACCTGAAGTTTCCCGCCGAGGCGGCGCCGCTGGCGACGTCGTTCTCGGACGCCTACGACGTCAACCTCACCAAGTACTTCGCGCGGGTGGATTACCAGTTGACACCGGGGAATAACCTCCGTTTCTCGACGATATGGAACCCGAATGATGGTATCGGCGAGGTTGCCGAAGCAGACCTGAGCCTCAGAGAGAACTTCCGCTACGAAACGGCGAGGGAGACGATCAACAGCGGCCACTGGACCGCCGTACTCAGTAACCGGATGCTCAACGAGTTCAAGGTGAGCACCACCACTGAGCACCTGAGGCAGGCTGCGCGCGATGTTTTCAGTGAAGGCTTCGGCGTCGACCCGTTCGACCCGAAGACTCACGGGATGCCCGGCCTGAACGGCAGAGATCCGATAGACTTCGGGGCGCAGCAGCAGCATCCCAGCTGGCGGGGCGGCCCGCGCGCGGGCACGGCGGCGCATTACTGGACCACCTACTCGCTGACCGAGCAGTTCACCTTCACGCCCGGCAATCACACGTGGAGGTTCGGCTTCGGCACCGGCAGCTACGGGGGGACGAGCTTGACGGCGCCCGCCGGCGTGGGCGGTCCGTTTGGCCAGTACAACTTCCTGACGGACCGGCCGTTCGACCCGGCGAACCCCTCTACCTATCCGAGTCGCTTTCGGATTCGCCTGGGAGATGCGTTCTTCGACGTCAAGGATCGGCGCGCCAACCTCTACGTCTCGGACAAGTGGCGGGCGACGGACAAGCTGACCCTGAACCTCGGCGTGCGGTACGACTACTCGACCATCGTGCCGGACACGAAGGACGCCGTCGCGCCGCGGATTGGCGTGGCGTATGCCGTGAGCGACCGGATGGTCTTCCGCGGCGGCATCGGCAAGTTCTACGAGCCGTCACGGAACCAGTTCATGTACGAAGTGTTGGGGAACTCGGTGATCTCGACCGCCTATTCGTTCGACACGGGCAACGACCGGGCGTCGCAGCGCGGCGAGCGGCCGGCGCATGCCTGCTTGAATCCCGTTGGCGATGGCCAGGGACGCGCGCTGGTCAGCCCCGCCTGTAAGGCCATGCTGGTGGACCTGCGCAACCGGAACGCGGCCGGTCAGCTGTTCAGCGACATCCCCTACCTCCGCGGGAACCCGCGGCTGGGCTACCTGTGGTCGTGGAGTGGCGGCATGGAGCGCCAGCTCGTGCCGAACCTGGCCCTCACGGTCGATTACGTCGGCAACGTCGGGCGCGATCAGACGGGCCTGATCGACATCAATGAAGGGCCGCTGAATGCCAGCGGGAGTGTGACCAGGCTGGGCGTCAACGTGTTCGATCCGACGGGCACACTGATTCCGGCGGCGGCGCGCGGCGTGAATTTCCGGCGCGTGCTGCAGTTTCAGACGCTGGACGCCTTCGACAGCGACTACCATGCGCTGGAGCTGGGTGTGGCGAAGCGGCTGTCCAACCGTTGGTCCGGGCGCGCCAGCTACACGCTGGCCCGCTCGCGCGATGTCAATGTCAACACTGGGAACGCCTTTGCCATCTGGGGCCGGCGGGTCAACGACGATTACGGCGTGACGAGCGGGCGCAACCCGCGGGCGGACTACGGCCTGGCGAACCTGGACAACCGGCATGGATTCGCGGCCGGCGGCAACTGGGACGCCTGGCGTGGACTCGGCCTCGGGGCCACCTTCGCGTACTACACCGGCAATCCGGTGAACGAGCTCGTGGGGGACGACGTGAACAACGACCTGGACAACTTTGACCGGCCGGTGAAAGGCCGCAATGATGCGACCCGCCCGATCCTGTCAGAGGTCGACGCCAATGGCTACGCCATCCACAATACGATGCCCGGACATTCCGATTACCTGGCGGTGAATCTGCGGGTGCAGTACGAGCTCCCGCTGGGTGCTATGGCTCGCAGGCTCGGCTTGTATTGGGAGCTGTACAACCTCACGAATCG
>JBOGIR010000453.1:0-8562 GCA_050742335.1 Vicinamibacterales bacterium
TGCGCCGGGTCGTCGACCAGTGCGGCGATTGAAAGGTGTGGGCCTCGCACCTCGCCCGTCTCACGCTGCGCCGTGTCGAGCAGCCACCGGCTGTACGACGCATCGAGCCGCGCGCGGTTCAGCCCTCGAGACGGAAGGGCTGCCTCAAGGCTGGCCCGTGTCTCCTGCCAATGAAGCGAGAGGGCCTGCAGCCACCACCGGGGTGACAGCGGCAGCCGGTTCTCCCGGAACGCTGTCCAGGCTTTCGACACCGCGCCGCGAACGGCGATCGGGAAGAGCCACATCGAACGCAACACGCCTCTGTATCTTCCACCATCGGAGGTCGGAGGCTTGCGGGTCATTTCCCTGGGAGCCGTGCGCACCACTCTGTCCTAGGCCTAGGCGCGCGGAGCGCGCCAAGCAGATACTGCCAACCAGCCAAGGGCTCGGTTCCGCGAACAATGGGATATCCAGGGCGAGCCCTTGGCTGGTTATCATGAGAACGGTGCATGCCTGAGGTCGACACACGTCCGGGAACGGAGCCGCGGGTCACGGTCCTCATCCCCTGCTACAACCTGGGCGCGTATCTGAACGACGCGGTCGAGAGCGTTCTTGCGCAAACCTACCAGGACTTCGAAATCCTCATCGTCGACGACGGCTCGACCGACCCGGAGACCGTTCGCTTGCTCGACCGCTACGTGCAGCCCAAGACCACTGTCTATCGCACACCCAACCGCAAGCTGGCGGCCGCGCGCAACTTCCTGATCGAACGCGCGCGGGGCGAGTACCTCTGTGCGCTCGACGCGGACGACAAGCTCCACCCCGAGTACCTCGAGAAAACTGCAGCCGCGCTGGAAGGGCACCCGTCCCTCGGCTTCGTGTCAACCCGCCTGCAAACGTTCGGCGCGGAAACGCGCGTGTGGCCGGACAATACGCGTTGCGACCTCGTGACACTCCTCTGCGACGATCCGGTGCACTGTGCCGCGCTCGTCCGCCGCTCGGCGGCGCTGGCAGTCGGCGGGTACGACGAGCGGATGCCTCACCAGGGAAACGAGGACTGGGACTTCTGGATCAGCCTTGTCGAGGCCGGACATCCCGGCATCATCCTCGACGACATCCTCTTCTTCTATCGCCGGCGCCCGGGCTCGATGTGCGACGAGTGCACCAGAGGCGAGGTCCAGATCGACTGCATCAAGTACCTCGTGCGCAAGCACGAGGCAAGCTACCGCACGCACTGGCAAGAGGTCGTCCGGTTCAAGGATCGCGCGATGGGCGGGCTCGAAACGCTGAACGCCGCGCTCGAGAAGGAGCTGTCAACGCTCGTGTCAACCGTGGAGCGACGGCGCGAAGAGCTGGCGATGCTGAAACGGCGTCTCGAGGAGGCCCGACGCGACCCGGCTCGTCACGGGAGCCCGAAGCAGGCGCAGCGTCTCGAAGCCGCCCATCAATCGGCCGCGGCCGAGGTCGCAGCGTTGCGATCCTCGGTGAGCTGGCGGGTCACGGCGCCGCTGAGGGCCCTGTACGACCTGTTCCTTGCTGCGAGGAAGGGAGGCGGCGCGTGAACGATCCCGACATCGAGCCGCTGCTCGTCGACAAAGAGCGGCTCATCCTCGAGCAGAGGGAGCGGCACGAGCGCCTCGGCCAGCGCAAGCTGGAGCTGGAAGCGGAGCTTCGCGCGCTGCACGACGCCATTGACGAGACGGTCACACAGCTGCACGCCCTGGGTCGGGGACGCGTGGAGTTCGGCGACCTGCGACGCACCGCACCCCTCAGCCCTGTCTGGGGTCTGGACAGGGGCATTCCGCTTGACCGGTACTACATCCACAGGTTTCTCGACCGGCACAGATCCGACATTCGCGGCCGTGTGCTCGAGGTCAAGGATCCCGGCTATGCGCGGGCCTTCGGCGCCGATCGCGTGACCGCCTGCGACGTGCTCGACGTGGACCCCGCCAACGCGCGGGCGACCGTGGTGGCCGACCTCTCGCGCGCGGACGCGATCGCCGACGACACCTACGACTGCTTCATCCTGACGCAGACGCTCGGCGTCATCTATGACGTCACCGGATCCCTGCGCCACGCCGTCCGGATCCTGAAGCCAGGTGGGGTCCTGCTGTGCACGCTCCCCGCGGCCGGCCGGATCTCCTACGAAGAGGGGTTGGATGGGGACTACTGGCGGTTCACCGAAGCGTCGGTACGCCGTCTCTTTGCCGAAGCGTTGCCGCCCCGCGCGTTCGAAGTGACCGGCTATGGCAACGTTCTCGCCTGCACGGCGTTCCTGTACGGGCTCGCTCCGCACGAACTCACCGCCGCCGAACTCGACACGGTTGACCCGTACTTCCCCCTCGTCTACACCGTGCGGGCGGTCAAGCCGCTGACCTCGGAGACGTCGCCGCGCGCCAATCCCCGGCCGACCTCCGCGTCACGCGTGCCAACGGTGGCGACCCGGGCTGCCGTATTCGCCTATCACCGCGTCGCCGACAACGGGCAGGATCGGCACCAGTTGTGCGTCCCCGTCGCCGAGTTTCGGGGCCACATGCAGCACCTCCGGGACGCCAGGCACCGCGTCATGCCCCTGCATGATCTCGTCGTAGCCGCCACAGCAGGCGATCTGGACGAACGCTCGGTCAGTCTGACGTTCGACGATGGCTACCTGGATGCATTGACGCACGCGGCTCCCATCCTGCAGGAGCTCGGCTTCCCCGCAACGTTCTTCATCGTCGGGGCAGCGCTCGACCGGGCGCATGAGTTCTGGTGGGACGCGCTCGAGCGCGTGTTCTTCTCGGACCGCCCGCTGCCGGAGCGGCTCGCGCTCGAGCTGCCGGGCGGAGGGCTCGAGTTGTCCACGGCTGGCCGGGAGCAGCAGGCCGTCGCACACGATCGCATCGTCGACGTCTTCTATCAGCTCGATCGCGAGGGTCGCGAGACCGTGCTGCGCGCGCTCGAGGCGTGGAGCGGTTCTGGGCCGGCCCCCGCGGGGAGCCGGAAGGCGATGGCCGCCGACGAGGTGGTCCGTCTTGCGGCTGTGCCGGGCATGTCGATTGGTGCCCACTCTCAGCACCATCTGCGACTTCCGCTGCTGTCGAGGGCTGGGAAGAAGGCGGAGGTCGAGACGTGCAAGTCTCGGCTGGAAGCGGTGGTCGGACAGCGTGTGACCGCCTTCTCCTATCCGTACGGACAGACGGATGCCGACACTGTTCAGTGCGTTCGCGAAGCAGGGTTCGAGGTGGCGGTCACGACCGACGAACGGGCCGTGACGAGCGGCGTCGATCCCCTGCTGGTGCCGCGGCTCGAGATCCGCCCATCGGGTGTGGCGACGTTCGCCTCACGGCTTGACCGGCTGACCTCCGGTTATCAGGTGTAGATACCTCTCCACGACCTCGGTGCCGGTGCCATCGACGAGCAGACGGCCGCGCTCGAGGAGCAGCGCGCGAGGGCAGTAGGTGCTGATGATTCTCGGGTCGTGGCTGACGAGGATGACAGTGTGTCCCGCCGCGCTCAGCGCACGATAGCGCTCCTCGCATCGAGCCTTGAAACCCGCGTCACCGACCGAGAATATCTCGTCCAACACCAGCACGTCGCGAACGGCCTTGAAGGCCACCGAGTAGGCCAGCCGCGCTGCCATCCCGCTCGAGAAGTGCTGCAGTTTCAGGTTGGCGAAGCGCTCGAGCTCGGCGAAGGCGAGGATTTCGTCGGTAGCGGCACGAACCTCCGTCAGGGACATGCCCATGACCACGCCCAGCAGGCAGACGTTGTCGATGGCGTCGAGCTCTGGGTTCCAGCCGACGCCCAGCTCGAGGATCGGGGTAATCGGCGCGCGTGCGGTGACCTGGCCCGCGTCGGGCTGGTAGATGCCGGAGATGATCTTGAGCAGTGTGCTCTTGCCGCAGCCGTTGCGACCCATGATCCCGATCGTCTCGCCGCACTGCACGTCGAAACTGATCCCGTCGAGCACGGTCAACGTGTCGTAGGCGCGGGGCCGGAACAGGTCGAGCGCGTGCTCACGCACCGTGTCCCGACGCACGCTCGGAATCCTGAAGCGCTTGGCCAGGTGACGAGCTTCGATGACGGCCATGACTCAGAGACTCTCCGCTGCCCGTGGGGCGTAGCGCCTGAACACGGCGATGCCCGCGACCAGCACACAGAGAGCCTCGGCCGCCAGCCACAGGTGGGCGCGGCCGCTCGGGATGACCCCCGCAACCAGCACAGACCGTGAGAATTCGATCACCGGCGTCGGCGGCCACGCGTACAGGAAGACGTGGTAACGCTCTGGAATGATGGCCAACGGATACACAACTGGCGCCAGGAAGAATCCCGCTTGCACGATGACGTCCCACACCTGATTCAAGTCGCGGTACTCGAGAAACAGAACGCTGGCGGCCAGCGAGAAACCGATGACGATCACCAGGAACATCAGCAGGTAGAAGACGAAGAGACCCAGTGCCACCGCCGAGGGAGGGCCCGCAATGATGGTGCGGAACAGCGTGATGACGACAACGAAGATCGAGAGGGTGATGAGGGCGTTGCCGAGCGAGGACACTACGACGATCCAGGAGGGAAACCGGGCTTTGGTCAGCAGGTACCCTTTGGCGTGGAGGGACGTAATGCCCGCCTTGGTCGACTCGCCGAAGAAATCGAACAGAAAGAGTCCGATGATCAGCCTGACGTTGTACTGGCCGTCGGAGTTGAAGACGAACGAGAACACCGATAGCAACACCACGAACATCGCGAAGGGCTTCAGGAGCGCCCATAGGAAGCCGCCGATCGTGCCGTGATAGCGGCTCTTGAAATCGGTGCGGACGAACGTCCACAGCAGATCCAGGCGGTGCGTGCGACGAGTGACTACCTCAGAAGTCGCCATAGTGCCCGCAGTGGCGCGGTGAGCGTCCAGCTCCACGACTGCTTCACATCGACCATCTGCTGTTCCAGGTTCTCGATCCGGCGCAGTAACTCCTGGCGAGCCCGCACGTTCTCGGTCAGTTCGACGCCGAGCCGCCTGGCTTCGGCCGCGGCTGTGTCGACCTCCAGCCTGAGCGAACCGATTTCGGCCTCGCGTCGCTCGACCTCACGGTGATGAATCTGCAGGTGGACGCGGACCTCCTCGGGGTCGTAGACACGGAGTGTCGTCGGGTCGCGAAGGAACTGGTGCCCCGGGCCGATCGCGTCGTACTGCACGTGCCAGCCTCGCCGGCGCTCCTCGTCTGAAAAGCGCGGTTTGCGCTCTTCGAAGACCTTTCGCGTGCCGTGCGCCTGGCTTCGAACCGGGTAGTGGCGCAGGATGAACCGCACAGGGAACACCCGGCGCAAGGAAAACTGCGCGTCGTGGCCTCCGCTCGATGCCAGATCGACACGCTCGGTCTTCTTCCAGCACCTGATCTGCACGCGATCGAACGCCTCACCTGACTCGTAGTGCTGAAAGGCCTCGCGGATATCAGAGGTGGCCTCGAACCCGTCTCGCGTCGGCCAGAAGTTCAGCACGGCGAAATCGATGGCGTTATAGCCGAGTCGATCGACCAGCTCGATGCCTTTCCGCAGGCTCAGGTGCAGCCAGGGGCTCTCGCGAAACTCGTCTGCATCGTGGTTAATGAACCAGTCGGCGTCGAGATCGCGCGCCAGCTGCTCTTTTCTGGCCAGGATCTGCGTCAAGGAGAACAGGTCTCCCTCGGCGCCGGCCGGGACACCAGGAGGAAAGGACTCGATGCGCACCAGGCCGCTCTCGACGAAGGGTTCGAGCGCGGCGAGGGTGCCGTCGGTCGAGTGCTGGTCGAGCACGTGCGCGGCGATTCCCTGGCGCACCAGATCACCGACGGTGTGCCCGATGATGTCCGCTTCGTTGTAGGCCGCGATGATGGCGGTGATGCGAAGACCCGGAGGCATGCTCAGGAGGAAGAATCGTGGATGGCGTGGAGGACGCGCAGCCCCCGCTCAATGATTGGCGCGTCCATCGATCCAACTATCGGTCGAAGTCCACAAGGGAATGGGCCTCAATCAGGTGCTCGACGACCACACGTCCCTTCACCAGGTGCTCCTGAATGATCCGCTCCAGCACCGGCGGGTCGCACGGCGCGTACCAGGTTCCTTCGGGATAGACGACCGCGATGGGACCTCCCTCGCAGATGCGCAGGCAGTTGGCTTTGGTTCGGAGAATGCCGCCCTGTTCGGACAGGCCGAGCTCCTTGAGGCGCCGCTTGAGGAACTCCCACGCGGCGAGCCCACGCTCTTTGTCGCAGCACTTCGGCGTCGTCTGGTCGCAGCACAGAAAGATGTGCCGGCGCGCCACGGGCACGCCGATGCTTGCGGCCACCTGCTTCTGCGAATCGGTCATGCGTCGTCGCGCGCCCAACAGCAATTCTTCTCTGTGTCTCTGTGACTCTGTGGCCCGTACGCATCAGAACAACTTCACGTCCACCATCTCGCCTGCCTCGACCGCGTCCGTGGCGGCGGGAATCTCGATATACCCGTCCGCCTGCGACATGCTCGTGATATCGCCCGACGCTTTGAAGGCCGGGACGGCCGTGCCATCGACGATCTTCACCGTATATATCTGGTGTCGTCCCGGAGCGGACGCGATCCGACGGCTGAGCGGCAGCGTCACCGAACGACTCGCATGCGGCGGCAGACGGGCGACGCGGCGCAGCGCCGGCACGAGCAGGATGTAGGCGTTCGACAGACACGACGTGGGGTAGCCGGGCATCCCGAAAAAGAGCTTCCCGCCGACTCGGCCGAATGCGGTCGGCTTGCCGGGCTTCAGCGCCACACCATGAAAGAGGAGCTCACCGCGGGCGGTGAGCACGTCCAGGATCAGGTCGCGCTCGCCAACCGAGCTCCCGCCCGAGAACACCAGCAGGTCGTCCTGCAGACAGTCGTCCACGGCGCGTGAGAGGTCGTCAACGGTGTCGATGGCCGTGCGGTGCAACACCGGCACGCCGCCGTGCTCGGAGACAACCGCCCCCACCGTGAACCGGTTGATTTCATGGATCTGTCCCGGGCCGAGCTTCTGGCCGGGCTCGACCAGTTCGTTGCCGGTGGAAAGGATCGCCACGCGCGGCTGCGCGTACACCTGCACGTCTGCCCGGCCCAGCGCGGCGATGGCGCCGACGCGGCTGGGCGTGAGGAGCGTGCCGACCTGGAGCACTTGCTGTCCCCGCCTGATGTCGGCGCCCTGCGGGCCGATATTCTGACCGGGATGCACCGGTGAAAACAGGCGAACGTCCCCGGAGACCCCGCCATCGGTTTCCTCCACCATGACCACGGCGTCGGCGCCGCCGGGGATTGGGGCGCCGGTCGCAATTTCGATGCACTCGCCTGGACCGACGGTACGCTCCGCTACCTGACCCGTGAACACAATACCCACGTGCTTCAAGGCACGCGGATGCGCTCTGGTGGCGCCGGACGTGTCTTCGGCGCGCACCGCATAGCCGTCCATGGCCGCGCGCGCGAACGGAGGGACATCGGCGGTCGCGACGATATCTTCGGCCAGCACGCGGCCGTGACTCTGACCAACGGGCACCCGCTCGGTGCGATCGATCGGACGGATGGCGGCCTCGATCAGCGCCTTCGCCTCGTCCAGCGCAATCGTGCTCCGGAACGGCCGCATCTTGGTGGGCATGGTCGTTTCGTTCAAGGTGCAGAGTGCAAGGTGCTATGTGCGGTGCAGAGTGCACCTTGCACACGCACTTTGCACGCTGCACATGCACGTTGAACGCGGAGCGCCTTGCTCATCGACTCAGTTGTTGAACGACGTGGCCGAGCTCTGGGAGGATGAGGCGCGTCATGGCGAGCCGTACCGCATGTGGGGAGCCGGGGAGCACGAAGATCGCCTTGCGCGCCACCGTGCCCGCCGTGGCGCGGCTCATCATCGCGGATGCGCCAATCTCCTGAAAGCTGAGCATCCGAAACAGCTCACCAAACCCGTCGAGCCGTTTGTCCAGAAGGCCGTCGATCGCTTCGAACGTCCCATCGCGCGACGTGATGCCGGTGCCCCCGGTCGTGATGATCACCTGAGTACGGGAATCGCCAAGCTGCTCGCGAACCTTTGCCATGACCTGTGCGGGCTCGTCTTTGACAATGGCGTGACCGGTCACGAGGTGACCGGCGCTCTCGAGCAGCTCGCGGATGACCCGGCCACCGGTGTCGGTGTCTAGCGTGCGGGAATCGCTCACGGAGAGCACGTAGCAGGCAACCGAGGCTGGTGCCTGCGCCTTGTGCTCGACGTGGCTCATGGTGGGATTATACCGGCCGGGATCCGGGATCCGGGATCCGGGATCCGAATCCCAATCCCCGATCCCGCGGAGCGTTCGACCTCGACGTCGTGCCCGATGAGCCTATCAGCTCCTGGAGCACATGGCCCACAGCCTACGTGGCCCGGTCGATACCGCTGTGCAGTTCGGAACAGCGGGCGCGCGTGCGCGAGTGCTAGATTAAAGTTGCACATGGGTATCGACCGCGACGGGCGCAGTCTTGCGCACCGCCCCGCACTCCGATGCGTGGACGTGGCGCGGCGGACGGCGACGCCGAACCTCTCGGCCCGGACCGTCGCATGTGAGCGGCTCTCGTGACTGTTGTCTGGATTGGACTTCTGCTCGG
>JBOGIR010000454.1:0-4675 GCA_050742335.1 Vicinamibacterales bacterium
GCCACCGACAGCAGCGCCACGGGGCGCATCAAGCGGAGCAGACTGACGCCGCAGGCCTGCAGCGCGACGAATTCGCGATCCGCCGACAGCCGGCCAAACGCCACCAGCAACCCCAGCAGGAGTGACATCGGGACGGTCAGCGCCAGCGCCGACGGCAGCAGGGTTGCGACGACGCGCAGCACAATCGGCACCGCCACGCCCTTGGAGATGAAGCTTTCGGCGTACTCGATGAGGAACGGAATGATTAACATGAACGTGAAGACGAGCAGCCCGATGGCCAGAGGCCACAGCACTTCACGAATCACGTACCGATCGACGATGCGCATACCGTCCGTTCCATTATGACCCGCGTCGCGCTCCTCTGGCACATGCATCAGCCGTTCTACCAGGACCTCCTGACTGGGGAGCACGTGCTGCCGTGGGTCCGGCTGCACGCCCTGAAGGACTACTGGGGGATGGTGGCGCTGCTGCGGGAGTTTCCCACGACGAAGGTGACCTTCAATCTGGTTCCGTCGCTCCTCGTGCAGCTCGAAGCATTCGCTCGCGAGGAGGCACGCGACCGGCACCTCGATCTGGGATTGAAGCCGGCCGACCAGCTCAGAGACGACGAGCGCGCGTTTTGTGTCGAGCACTTCTTCCATGCGCAGCAGGCGCGCATGATCGATCCGTATCCGCGCTATCGAGAGCTGCTGAATCAGCGCGGCGGCGGCCGGCTCAGCGCACGCTCGCAGGCGTCGCGGTTCGCCGTGGGGGACCTGCGCGACCTGCAGGTGTGGCACAAGCTCGTGTGGATCGACCAGTGGCACCACGAGCACGACCCACGCATTCGCGCGCTGCTGGCCAGGGGGCGCGGGTTCACGGAGGAGGACAAGGCGACGCTCCGGCAGGTGGAGCTGGAGCTGCTCCGACGCATCATTCCCGAGTATGCGGCGGCCGCGGCACGCGGGCAGATCGAGCTGTCGACGTCGCCCTTCTACCATCCCATCCTGCCGTTGCTGTGCGACACCGATGTGTATCTGCGGACACACCCTTCCTCGCGCATGCCGCGCGAACGGTTTCGTCACCCCGAGGACGCCGCCGAGCAACTCGCGCGAGCGGTCGTCCTCCACGAGCGGCTGTTCGGTCAGCGGCCGCAGGGGCTGTGGCCGTCAGAGGGATCCGTCTCGAACGATATGGTGCCGCTCGTGGCAGACGCGGGATTTCGCTGGATGGCGACCGACGAAGAAATCCTCGCGCGGACCCTCGGCATCTCGTTCGGCCGCAGCGGCGATGGGCACATCGATCGGCCCGAGCGCCTCTATCAGGCGTACGCCGTGACCGGCGGCCGGCATCCGGTCGCCTGCGCATTCCGCGACCACGCCTTGTCCGACCTGATTGGCTTCACATACGCGTCGTGGTCGCCGGAGGGAGCGGCAGACGATTTCGTGTACCGGCTGGTGAGTGCCGGCCGCCGCTACAGCGCTCGCGCCGGCGGGGAAGCCGCCACCGTGTTCGTCATCCTGGACGGCGAAAACGCGTGGGAGCACTACGAGCAACAGGGACGGCCCTTCCTGCGGGCGCTGTACAGCCGGCTGGCCTCGCATCCGGAAATCGAGACCGTGACGATGACGGAGGCGTGCGCGGCCCCGAGGCAGACGCTGGCGTCGGTCTTTCCCGGATCGTGGATCAACGGCGATTTCTATATCTGGATCGGCCACCCGGACGACCATCGGGCCTGGAGTCAGCTCGTCGAGGCGCGCCGTGCGCTCGACGCCGCGGCCGCATCCGTTCCGCGTCCGGCGCTGGCGCGCGCGCGCGAGGAAATGCTCATCGCCGAAGGGAGCGATTGGTTCTGGTGGTACGGCGACGACCACTCCTCGGAGCACGATCTCGAGTTCGACGACCTCTTCCGGCGGCACGTACGCAACGTCTACCGGACGCTCGACCAGCCGGTGCCGGAAGAACTGTTCGTCACCAACATCACCACGGAACCCCCTGGCGTCGCCGTCGAGCCCGCCACCGGCTTCATTCACCCGATGATCGATGGCGAGGTGACGCACTATTTCGAATGGGTGGGCGCGGGATACGTCGACGCGGCGGCGGGCGGCGGCACGATGCACAAGTTGGGTGACGGCCCGGGCACGGTCGGCGTGATCGAGTTCGGGTTCAACCTGGAGCACCTGTTCATTCGCATCGAAGGAGAACGCCTCATGCGAGATCTCGTCGAGCCCGGGGTCGACATCCGGATCCGCTTCCTGCAGCCGGCCGGCATCCAGGTCGTGGTGCAGGCAGAGCCCGTCGCGGGTACTGACCGGGCGACTCAGTCGTCACGCGTGCGCGTTCGGCTCGACGGCCGACGGCCGGACGGCGTCGCCTGGCAACCGAGGGTCTGCGATGGGGTCGAGGCGGCCGCCGGAGAGATTCTCGAGGTCCAGATCCCGTTTCGGTGTCTGCAGGTCGCGCAGCGGGGGCGGGTGGCGTTTCTGGTGGCCGTCACCCGGGGGGGCGTGGACGTGGAGCATCACCCGCGGCACGGTCCAATCGAATTCGACGTGCCCGACGCGGCGTTTCCGGCCCGGAGCTGGACGGCATGAGGCGGGGCCACGCGGGCGTGGTCGGCGCATTAGTTAACATAACGTCTATTATGCGACGTTAGACGCGAGCACCCTCACCCCGGGAACTTCGCTTCCTATAGGTGACCCCTTTCGTGAACGTCGTGGGCTTCGTGCCTTCGTGGTTCCTGTCGTCGCTCGTTCTATCTCGCCCCCCGCAGTTCCCGGATGATGTTCTCCAGCGCCTCGATGATCTCCGCCTTCTCCACCTTGCTCTTGCTGAAGCGCAAGCGGAGCTGGAACGCCTTGGTCGGCGCCCGGAACGCAAACACAAACGGCCGCGGGCGACCCTGCACCCCCTTCGAGGTCTCGGCCCTCACGTGCTGCCGCGTCACCGCTCCCTGAGCCGCCATCTTCTCGACGAGCGCCAGCATCTTCTCGGGCGCGGCCTGCCGGACGACCTGCAGCAGCGTCGACCGCGAGGTGATGTCGGCCAGCCGACATAGGTTCCGCACGTCCTTCGGCATGTTGTTCAGCGAGAGCGACTCGGTAATCGACGTGCGCGACCTGCCCAGCTTTCGCGCCATGTCTTCGTGCGTGTAGTGACATCGCTGCGCGAGCTGCTGCAACGCTTCGGACTCTTCGAACGCCGTCAGATCTTTCCGCTGCAGGTTCTCGATCAACGCCAGCTCCAGCACCTCCGCGTCGCTGGCCTGCCGCTCGATGACCGGGAGCTCGCGAAGGCCTGCCTGCACCGCCGCGTGGTACCTCCGCTCGCCCGCAATGATCTGCAGCCGCGTGCCGCGCGGCCGCACGATCAGCGGCTCGATGATGCCCTTCTCGGCAATGGAGGCGATGAGCTCCGACAAATCGCCCATCACCTGGCGAGGCTGGCTCGGGTTGGGATCGAGCAGGTCGATCGGCACCATGCGCCCGACGGGGGCGCCCGCCGAGGCCGCCAGTGCTTCCACATAGTGCTCGTCGTGCCGCATCCGCAGCGTGTTAGGCAGTCCGCGCTTCAACACGTTCGATGACCTCCTCACACAGGCTGTAGTAATCGGTCGCGCCCGCCGAGTTCGGCGCGAACGTGAAGATCGATTCCTTGTAGGCCGGGCTCTCTTCGAGCCGCACGCTCTTCGAGATCACGGTCTTGAACACCTTGCCGCCGAACACCTTCTGGATCTGATCGCGGATGTCGCGCGCCAGGGCCGTCCGCTTGTCGTGCATCGTGATCACGACGCCGAGGATGCGGAGCGCGGGATTCGGCCGCTGCCGGACTTTCTCAATCGTCTCGAGCAGATCGTCGGTCCCCTCGAGCGCGAAGTACGACGACTGGATCGGGATGAGGAGGTGCGTGGCCGCGACGAGCGCGTTGACCGTCAGCAGCCCGAGCGCCGGCGGGCAATCGATGACGATGTGCCCGTACTCGCCGTTGAGTTGGGCAATCTTGTCCTTCAGCTTGAAATGCGCGTCCATCTCCCCTACCAGCCGCGCCTCGAGCTTGGCCAGGCTGATCCGCCCGGGCGCGATGAACAGATTGGCGAGCGACGTCGGCTGGACGACGTCCGCCAGCCGGCAGGCGTCTTCAGCGATCGCGTCGTAGGTGCTGCGCCCGACCGCGCCATGCTCCAGAAAGGAGAGGCTGCTGTTCGCCTGCGGGTCGAGGTCGATGAGTAGCGTCCTGGCGCCCCGCATCGCCAGCGCCGCGGCAAGATTGACGGCTGTCGTGGTCTTGCCCACGCCACCTTTTTGATTGGCGATGGCGACGATCATGTCGTTGAGCGGATATGTTGTGGAGGAGCGACGCGACCATTCTAGGGATTGTGTTGGTGGAGATCAAGCGACAAGCACAAGGTCGCATAGTGCACGGCACAAATAGGGCAACCCCCCTTGTGACATGTGCCTTTGGACCGCTGTACGGCCTCAGACGCGAATTGTGTACCCGCTGTGATCCGTATAGCGGTCCGCGGCGCGCGCCAAGAAGATACTGTTAACCAGCCTAGAGAGTTGAACACGCAAAGTCACGCAGCCTTCGGGAGCCGAGCGATGCGCTGGAGGTTGGCGACGACGGCGACGCGTCGGAGGTCGAGCGTGTTCTTGCGCGTCCCCTTATAGCGCGCCTTGGGGCCTTGGATCTGATCCAC
>JBOGIR010000455.1:0-12764 GCA_050742335.1 Vicinamibacterales bacterium
CGCTGGAGGAGCGAAGCCGTGATCGAGGCGCAGGCCACCGCGCGCGGCATCCGGACTTCCGCCCAGAAGGCGGGCCTGGTGTGCACGCTCATCCGCGGCAAGGGGGTCAACCAGGCCTTGGCGATGCTGCAGTTCACGCGGAAGACGATCGCGCGCGAGTTGGCCAAGGTGCTGCGCTCGGCCGTGGCCAACGTGCAGCAGAAGGACGGGTTCAGCGGCGACGTCGAGCGGCTCTACGTGGCGGAGTGCTACGCAAACCAGGGCACGTCGATGAAGCGCGTGCGTCCGGCGCCGATGGGCCGGGCGTTCCGCGTGACCAAACGCACGGCCCATCTCACGGTGCGAGTAGCCGAGCGGCCCCTGAAGATCGCCCGCGTAGCCGACGAAGCCGACACGACGGCGAAGCCCGGGCGTGTACGAAAGGCCGGCGGCGAGTCAGGGGCGAAGAAGGCCGCCCGGAAGGCGGCGGCGACGGCGTAATGAGTAGTGTCGAATTTACGGATGTACGAATTGACGAATTTCAGTCGGTCGATTCGGCAATGGCAATGCGTAAATTCGTAGATTCGTAAATTCGTCAATTCAGAGAGGCGACTGTGGGCCAGAAGGTTCACCCCTACGGATTCCGGCTGGGTTTCAACAAGACGTGGCGCTCGCGCTGGTACTCGGATCGCGACTATGCCAAGCTCCTTCACGAAGATCTCGCTCTCCGTGAGGATCTGAAGAAGCGATTCTCACATGCTGGTGTATCGCGGATTGAAACCGAGCGCGCGGCGAACAAGCTCAAGATCGACATCTACACCTCGCGGCCGGGGATCATCATCGGCCGCAAGGGGACGGAAGTCGACAAGCTGAAGCAGGAGATCCAGAAGCGCACCAGCCGCGAGATCTTCATCAACATCCAGGAGATCCAGAAGCCGGAGCTCGAGGCGCAGCTGATTGCCGAGTCGGTGGCAGTGCAACTGGAAAAGCGTGTCGCGTTCCGGCGCGCCATGCGGAAAGCCGTTGAATCGGCGCTCCGGTTCGGCGCACGCGGCATCAAAGTGCGCGTGTCGGGACGGCTGAACGGGGCGGAAATCGCGCGCTCCGAGTGGTACCTGCACGGGCAGCTCCCGCTGCAGACGCTGCGCGCCGACATCGATTACGGCTTCGCCGAGGCCAATACGACGTACGGACAGATCGGTGTCAAGGTGTGGCTCTACAAGGGTGAGCGGCTCGTGCCGCGCACGGGTCGCGACGAGGAATACCGCGACCGTTCGCCGCGGAGACCCGCGCCAAGAGCGTAACCACGAAGGTCACGACGATCGCGAAGGTCACGAAGCACTCAAGGTCTTGTCGTCCATCCTTCGTGAGCTTCGTGGTTGTTGGGGTAGCCAACGATGTTAATGCCCAAGAAGGTCAAGTACAGGAAGCAGCAGCGCGGGCGGATGGCCGGCAAGGCGTGGCGTGGCTCGGATGTCTCGTTCGGCGACTACGGTCTGAAGGCGATGGAGCCCTGCTGGCTGACCGATCGGCAGATTGAGGCGGCGCGCGTCGCGATGACCCGCTTCATCAAGCGCGGCGGGAAGATCTGGGTACGCGTCTTTCCCGACAAGCCGATCACGAAGAAGCCGCAGGAAACGCGCATGGGCAAGGGCAAGGGCGCACCCGATCAGTGGGTGTGCGTGATCCGGCCGGGCCGGATCATGTTCGAGATGGAGGGCGTGACCGAGACCGAGGCGCGTCGCGCGATGCAATTGGCCGCCGCGAAGCTGCCGATCAAGACGAAGTTCGCCACCAGGTTCGCGCAGGCGCAGGAGACGGCGTCATGAAGCCGATGGAAGTTCGTGAACTGACGACCGACGAACTGCGCGTGCGCGTGCACGACCTCGACGATCAGCTGTTCCGGCTGCGGATCCAGAAGTCGATGGGACAGCTCGAGGCGCCGGCCAAGGTGCGTCAGGTCCGCCGCGACCTGGCACGCATGAAGACGATTCTGCGGGAGAAGGAACGGCAGTCATGAGCAAGTCACAGCTGACCGGCACGGTCGTCAGCGACAAGATGGAGAAGACGGTGGTCGTCGCCGTGGAGCGTCAGGTTCGCCACCACCTGTACGGCAAGAGCCAGCGTAAGACCTCGAAGTTCGTCGCGCACAACGAGAAGAACGAGGCCAGGACGGGCGACACCGTCGCGATCGCCGAATCGCGCCCGCTCAGCCGCCGCAAGCGCTGGGTCGTGACGCGCGTGATCGCCAGGGCGCAGGAGGTCTAGGGGAAGACTGTGGTCTTTGGTCTTTAGTCTTTGGTCTTTGGTGTTCGCCGGACCGGGCCCAAAGACTAGAGACCAGAGACTAGAGACTAACGACGGGAATAGCACCATGATCCAGATGCGTTCGATATTGGACGTCGCCGACAACTCCGGAGCCCGGAAGATTGCCGTCATCAACCCGATTGGCGGATCGACGGGGCGCTATGCGCGGCTCGGCGACATCGTGACCGCCTCGGTCAAGGAAGCGACGCCGGACGGCACGGTGAAGAAGGGCCAGGTCGTCAAAGCGGTGATCGTGCGGACGGCCAAGGAGCAGCGGCGCCGTGACGGCAGCTATATCCGATTCGATCGAAACGCGGCCGTGCTCGTCAACGATGAGCACGAACCGATCGGGACGCGCGTCTTCGGACCCGTGGCCCGCGAACTGCGTGAGCGGCGATTCATGAAGATCATTTCGCTTGCGCCTGAGGTGCTGTAGCCGATGTCTCGTGTTCAGACGCCGATTCGTCGCAACGACACCGTCATCGTGACGACGGGCAGGGACAGGGGGAAGCGCGGACGCGTCCTGCGGGTGCTGCCGGCGAACAATCGCCTGCTCGTCGAGGGCGTGAACATCATCAAGCGGCACACGCGGCCGAATCCGCAGCGCAACATCAAGGGCGGCATCGTCGAGCGTGAGGCGGCGCTGCACGCCAGCAACGTCCAGCTCGTGTGCCCGGAGTGCGGGAAGATGACGCGCGTGGGGCGTCGGCTTCTCAATGACGGCCGGAAGGTGCGCATCTGCCGCAAGTGCGAGGGAGTCGTCGACAAATGACCCGGCTCAAGGAACGCTACGTCAAGGAAGTCGTGCCGGCGCTCGAGAAGGAGTTCGGCTACAAGAACGTGATGGCGATTCCGAAGCTCGAGAAGATCGTCATCAATATGGGCCTCGGCGAGGCGACGCAGAACGCCAAGCTCGCCGACACGGGGGCCGACGAGCTCGGACGCATCACCGGCCAGAAGGCGGTGGTTCGCCGCGCGACCAAGTCGATTGCGCAGTTCAAGCTCCGGAAGGGGATGCCGGTGGGTGCGATGGTGACGCTGCGCGGCGAGCGGATGTACGAGTTCTTCGACCGGCTGATCAGCATCGCGCTTCCGCGCGTGCGCGACTTTCGCGGCGTGTCGGCGAAGGGATTCGACGGCCGCGGGAACTACACGCTGGGACTGCGCGATCAGCTGCTGTTCCCCGAGATCGACTACATGAAGGTCGACAAGGCGCGCGGCATGAACGTGTCAGTGGTCACCACCGCGAAGACGGATGAGGAAGCGCGGAAACTTCTGCAGTTCATGGGAATGCCGTTTAGGACGAATTAGTGGGACGAATTAGGAGACAGGAGACAGGAGACCGGAGACAGGAGAGCGACAGATTCTGACTCCTGACTCCTGTCTCCTGTCTCCTGACAAGGATCAAACCAATGGCCACGACCGCAAAGATCGCCAAGGAACTGAAATCGCCGAAGTACAAGATTCGGCTGCGCAACCGGTGCAAGCTGTGCGGGCGGCCGCGCGGATTCATTCGCAAGTTCAACCTGTGCCGGCTCTGCTTCCGGCGGCTGGCGCTCGAAGGCGACGTCACCGGAGTGACGAAGAGCTCCTGGTAGTAGGCAGTAGGCAGTAGGCAGTGGGCAGAAGCAATCACTGCCTACCGCCTACTGCCTGCTGCGAACTGATAGGGATTAGACGAACATGACCGATCCGATTTCCGACATGCTGACGCGCATCCGCAACGCCGTGACGGGCAAGCACACGCGAGTGGATGTGCCGGCGAGCAAGCTGAAGGTCGAGATTGCGCGGATTCTTCAGGACGAAGGTTACATCCAGGGATTCAGCCTGGCCGAGGAACCGTCGCAGAAGCCCGGACGTCAGTCACGGAACGTCATCCGGCTGTTCCTCAAGTACGGTCCGCGCGGCGAGCGGGTGATCAGCGGGATCGAACGCATCAGCCGGCCCGGGCGCCGCGTCTATCTGGGCGTCGAGGACGTGCCGGTGGTGCTTGGCGGCCTGGGCACCAATATCCTGACCACCTCACGGGGTGTCATGACGGGGCGGGCCGCCCGAAAGGCCGGCGTCGGCGGGGAAGTACTCTGTAATGTGTGGTAGGGCTTCAGGCTCTCGGCTTTAGACTCTGGGCTTTAGGCTTTGGAAACGCCTAGAGCCTAGAGCCCAACGCCCAAAGCCGACAAGGTTTCAAGAGATGTCACGCATAGGGAAGAAACCGATTGTGATTCCGAAGGGCGTCACCGTGAAGGTGGCGCCCGATGCCGTCGAAGTCCAGGGGCCGAAAGGCAAGCTTCGGCAACTGGTGCCTCCGGGCGTCGTGTTCGCGCAGGAGGACGGCAGCCTCGTGGCGAAGCTGCTGCGGGAGGATCCGGAGCTCGGCAAGTTCCACGGCCTCGCGCGGAGTCTGGTGGCCAACGCCGTCGCCGGTGTGTCCGACGGCTTCAAGAAGGAGCTCGACATCGTCGGGATCGGCTATCGCGCCGAACTGAAGGGCAAACAGGTGCACTTCGCGCTCGGATACTCGCACCCGATCGTGTTCGACATTCCGAATGGGATCGACATCGCGATCGACAAACAGACCCACATCACGGTCACGGGTGCCGATCGCCAGCTGGTCGGTCAGGTCGCCGCGAACATCCGCCAGTTGCGGAAGCCCGACCCGTACAAGCAGAAAGGCGTGCGGTACACGGGCGAGGTGCTCAAGAAGAAGGTCGGCAAGACGGGCGCATGAGAAGTCTTTAGTCTTTAGTCTCTAGTCTTTGGTCCAAAGACCAAAGACCAAAGACCACAGACCAAAAGACGACAAGGATCGGGAATGAAGATCAAGACGAAAGAGGATCGTCGGGAACGGATCAAGTATCGGCTCCGCAAGCGCGTGCGAGGCTCGGACGCGCGTCCGCGTCTGACGGTGTACCGCAGCCTCGCGCACATCTACGTGCAGGTGGTCGACGACATGGCCGGCCGCACGATTGCCTCGGCGTCGAGCGTCGAGCCGTCGCTCAGGGGCGCGTTCGCGAAAGAGGCCAAGGGGGGCAACCTCGCCGGCGCGCAGACCGTCGGCAAGACGATCGCGCAGCGGCTCCTGGAGAAGGGCGTCAAGCGGGTGGTGTTCGATCGCAACGGATTCCTCTATCACGGGCGCGTGAAGGCGGTTGCCGACGCCGCGCGCGAAGCCGGTCTGGAGTTTTGATCGCATGGCGATGATGAACAGGACGCGGGAGAAGATCGACGCGGCGCAGCTCGAGATCAAGGACACCGTGGTGTCCATCAACCGCGTGACGAAGGTCGTCAAGGGCGGCAAGAACCTGAGCTTCAGCGCGCTGGTCGTCGTTGGCGACGGCCACGGCGTGGTGGGCTTCGGCGTGGGCAAGGCGAAGGAGGTGCCGTCGGCGATCAAGAAGGGTATCGAGGCGGCAAAGAAGGGCCTGATTCGCGTGCCTCTCAATGGCACGACGATTCCGCATCAGGTGGTCGGCAAGTTCGGTTCGGGCAGCGTGCTGCTCAAGCCCGCGCCCGAGGGCACCGGCCTCATCGCGGGCGGCGCCGTCCGCGCCGTCGTGGAATCGGCGGGCATCCAGAACGTGCTGACGAAGTCGCTCGGGTCCGCGAATCCTCACAACGTCGTGCGCGCCACGTTTGCGGGATTGATGGGTCTCAAGGACCCGGCGCAGGTGGCCCGGTTCCGCGGCAAGGAATTGGGCGAGCTGGTCGGCGCGTAGCGCCGGAGAACCTGGAACTGGGAACATGGCGAAGAAGACCGCACACAAGCCGTCGGGGAAGACGCTGAAGGTGACGCTGGTCAGGAGCACCATCGGCTTCAACGAAACACAGGCGAAAACCGTTGAGGGCATGGGCCTGCGGAGGATCCGCCACACCGTGGACCTGCCCGACACGCCGGCGACTCGGGGCATGATTCACAAGGTCCGTCACCTGGTGACGGTGCAGGAGTAGGAACCACGAAGGACACGAAATTCACGAACCGCGAGCGCTTCCAGGTTGCGATCGTCGCGACCTTCGTGAACTTCGTGGTTGACCGGAGCTGACGATGGATCTGAGCAATCTCAAACCGGCCGAACGGTCGAAGTTTTCGAAGAAACGCGTAGGCCGCGGTCATGGATCGGGCACGGGCACGCAGGCCGGACGCGGTCACAAGGGTGCGAAGTCGCGCTCGGGCTTCAAGTTCAAGCGAGGCTTCGAAGGCGGCCAGATGCCGCTGCATCGCCGCGTGCCGAAGCGTGGATTCCACAACGCATTCCGCATCGAATACGCCGTCGTCAACCTCGACACGCTCGCCGAGCGTTTCGACGCCGGCACGGTGATTACCCCCGAGCTTCTGCGGGAACACGGTATCGTCCGCGGTGGTCGCCAGATCAAGGTGCTCGCACGCGGCGACATCGGCAAGACGCTGACCGTGCGCGCTCACAAGTTCAGCAGCAAGGCGGCGGAAAAGATTGTCGCGGCGGGTGGCGCCGCGGAGGCGCTCACCAGTCACTAGACCGGACATGCCTTATGGATAACGCGCTCAAGAACCTGTTCGCGGTCACCGACCTGCGCAATCGCGTGCTCTTCACGCTGGGGTTGCTGGGTGTGTACCGCGTCGGCGGGGTCATCCCGACGCCGGGCGTGAATACCGAAGCGCTGGCGCTTCTGGCCGAACAGACCCGGAACACGATGTTCGGGCTGTACAACATGTTCTCCGGCAACAATCTCGCGCAGATGACGATCTTTGCGCTCGGCGTGATGCCCTACATCAGCGCCTCGATCATCCTGCAGCTGCTGACCGTCGTCTGGCCGGCGCTCGAGCGGATTTCCAAGGAAGGCGAGCTGGGCCGCCGCAAGATCACGCAGTACACGCGGTATCTGACGCTGGCGCTGGCGATTGTCCAGTCGCTCGGCATTGCGTTCTTCCTGGAGCGTCAGACACAGATCGCAGGCGGGCTGCCGCTCGTCTACGACCCCGGCTGGGGCTTCCGCTTCCTGTGTGTGCTGACCATGACGACCGGCACGATGTTCGTGATGTGGCTGGGCGAACAGATCACCGAACGCGGCATCGGCAACGGGATGTCGCTGCTGATCTTCGCCGGCATCGTGGTCGGGCTGCCGTCGGCGGTGCTCACCACCATGGATCAGATGCGGACGGGGCAGATCAGCCTGCTGCGGATCGTCTTTCTGCTGGTGATGATGGTTGTGGTGGTCGGGGCGATCATCTTCGTGGAGCGCGGCCACCGTCGCATCACGGTGCAGTACGCCAAACGGGTGGTCGGCCGCCGTCAGTACGGCGGAACGAGTACGCACATCCCGTTGAAGGTGAATACGGGCGGCGTGATTCCCGTGATCTTTGCGTCGTCGATTCTGGCGTTCCCGGCCACCGTCGCGATGATGTTCGAGAGCGGCACCTTGGGCCGCGCGGTTGCCGACCAGCTCGCGTATGGCATGCCGCTCTACAACCTGCTCTACGTCGTTGGCATCATCTTCTTCTGCTACTTCTATACGGCAATCATCTTCAATCCGGATGACGTCGCCGAGAACATGCGGAAGTACGGCGGATTCGTGCCCGGCATCAGGCCGGGCAAGCGCACGGCGGAGTACATCGACACGATTCTGGCGCGGCTTACGCTGGTCGGCGCGTTGTATCTTGCATGCGTGGCGCTGCTGCCGGAGTTCCTCCTGACCGGGTTCAGGGTTGCGCCCATTCCGTTCATCGGCGAGCAGCTCGATGCCATCCTGCCGACGTGGTTCACGCAGGGTGCCGGCGTCACCTTCTACTTTGGCGGCACGTCGCTGTTGATCGTCGTGGGTGTCGCCATGGATACTGTCAACCAGGTGGAGTCGCAGCTCATCATGCGGCACTACGACGGGTTCATGAAGAAGACGCGCATCCGTGGACGACGGGGGTAGGCGATCACCGTGGCGCTCAATGTCGTCATGCTCGGGCCCCCCGGTGCTGGCAAGGGAACGCAGGCCGGCGTGTTCGCGCAGAAGCATGGACTGCCGAAGATCTCGACCGGCGACATGCTGCGCGACGCCGTCAAGCAGCGGTTGCCCCTGGCCATGCTGGCCAAGACCGTCATGGATCGCGGCGAGCTCGTTGACGATGACACGATGATCGAAATCGTGCGCGAGCGGTTGACCCGGCCGGATACGAGGGCGGGCTTCGTGCTCGACGGGTTTCCGCGGACGGTCGTTCAAGGACGCGCGCTCGACGGGATCGTGGCAGCTCGAGACGACGGTCCTCTCACCATCGTCGACATCGTCGTGCCCGAGGAGGAGCTCGTCAGGCGTCTTGCGGCGCGCCGCATCTGTTCGAAGTGCGGGACCAACGCGGATGCCGGTGATTCCGTGTGCCGCCGGTGCGGCGCCACGCTCGTCTACCGGACCGACGACGACGAGCGCGTGGTAAGGGAGCGCCTCAGGGTCTACGCGCAGCAGTCGAAGCCGCTGCTGGACTATTACTGCGGAAGACCGACATTCCGCGCGGTGAACGGGGCGCAGTCGCCGGAGCGTGTGGCGCAGGAGGTCGAGGCGGCGATCCTCGACGCCGCACGTGGGCGTGCCCGCCCCTCCGTCGAGGCGCAGGAACAACGAGTTCGATGATCATCTGCCGATCGCAGGCCGAAATCGACAGGCTCAGACGGGTCAACCAGCTCGTCGCGCGGATCCTGGCCGAACTGCGGCAGATGGTGGTGCCTGGCATGACGACGAAGCAGGTTGATGCCAGTGCCGAAACGCTCGTGCGCCAGGCGGGCGCCGAGCCGGCGTTCAAGGGGTACCACGGGTATCCGGCGACGGTGTGCGCCTCGATCAACGAGCAGGTGGTGCACGGCATTCCGTCGGCCCGCCGGCTCGTCGAAGGCGATCTGCTGTCGCTCGACATGGGGGCGAAGCTGGACGGGTTCTTCGGCGACTGTGCGGTGACGTGTCCCGTTGGGCGCGTCTCGCCCGAGGCGGCGACGCTGCTGCGGGTGACGGAGGAGGCGCTGTTTCACGGCATCGATGCGGTGAGGCCGGGCGCACGCGTATCGGACATCGGCACCGCCGTTCAGCGACACGTCGAGGCACACGGGTTCGCCGTGGTGCGGGAGTTCGTCGGGCACGGCATCGGAACGGCGCTGCACGAGGAGCCGCAGATCGCCAATTACGGGCCGAGCGGGCGCGGCCCGCGCCTGTCGGAAGGGATGGTGCTCGCGATAGAACCGATGGTCAACGCCGGCGGCGCCGGCGTGAAGGTGCTGGCGGACGGATGGACGGCCGTGACGCGCGACAGCAGCCTGTCGGCGCATTTCGAGCACACCGTGGTGGTGACGCGCGACGGCTGCGAGATCCTCACGCTGCTCGAGGCCGATACGGCGCGCGCGCGGGAATTGATGGCCCTTGGTGGGTAGTGTGTGGTGCTTGGGCGTTCGCATGAACCAGCCAAGGGCGTGCCCTTGATATCCCCTCTTGGGGATACCCTTGGCTGGTTGGCAGCGTCTTTTTGGCGCGCTGCGCGCGCCGGGGACCGCTATACGGATTCACAACGAGTACAAGATTCGCGTTTGGGGCCGTATAGCGGTCCAATCGCCAATCACTCATCATCAATCACCGATGATTGAAGGCGTTGTCGACGCGCAGCTGCCCAGCGGGTTGTATCGCGTGGCCATCGACGGCAGCCGGCAGATCACGGCGCACGTGGGGGGCGGTCCTGAGCGGAACTTCCTGCGGCTGCTCGTCGGAGATCGAGTGGTTGTCGAGCTGGCGGCGCGGGATCTCACGCGTGGCAGGATTGTGAGGAAGCTATGAAGGTACGAGCGTCGGTGAAGCGGATCTGTGACAAGTGCAAGATTGTCCGTCGCCGCGGCGTGGTGCGGGTGATCTGCACGAACAGCAAGCACAAGCAGAGACAGGGGTAAGCGATGGCACGAATTGCCGGCATCGATCTTCCGCGCACGAAGCGGGTCGAGATCGGGCTCACCTACATCTACGGGATCGGCCGGAAGCGGTCGAACGACATTCTCACGGCGGCGGGAGTCGGCCCGGACGTGCGCGTCAAGGATCTCTCCGAGGACGACGTGCGGAAGATCAGCCGCGTGATCGAGGAAGTGGGTGGCGTCGAGGGCGACCTCCGCAAGGAGGTCTCGATGAACATCAAGCGGCTCATGGAAATCGGGTGCTATCGCGGGTTGCGACACCGCCGGAACCTGCCGGTGCACGGGCAACGCACCCGGACGAACGCGCGCACCCGCAAGGGGCCGCGCAAGGGCGCAATCGCGAAGAAGAAGACGGTGTAACCGATGGCGAAAACTGACGCAGCGGCGCCTGCCGGCGCCGACAAGAAAGCCGAGGCGGCCAAGAAGCCGCGCAAGACGTTCAAGAAGCGCGGCGAGAAGCGCGTGGTGCATCACGGCTACGTGCACGTCTACGCGTCGTTCAACAACACGCACGTCACCATCACCGATGTCGAGGGGCACGTGATTGCGTGGTCGAGCGCGGGCGGCATCGGCTTCAAGGGCTCGCGCAAGGGAACTCCCTTCGCCGCGACCCAGGCCGCGATTGCCGCGGGCAACGCGGCCAAGAACTACGGTCTGCGGTCGGCGGATGTGCGCGTCAAGGGGCCCGGCTCGGGTCGCGAATCGGCGATCCGGGCGCTGCAGACGATTGGCATCGAGGTCAAGTCGATCCGCGACGTCACGCCCATCCCGCACAACGGCTGCCGTCCCACGAAACGGAGAAGAGTCTGACCCATGGCTAGATACATTGGCCCCGTCTGCCGCCTGTGCCGCCGCGAAGGCATGAAGCTGTTTCTCAAGGGCGAGCGCTGCTATACCGAGAAATGCGCCATCGAGAAGCGCAACTTTGTGCCCGGCCAGCACGGCAAGAGCCGAAAGTCGAAGCTCGTCGGGTACGGCGTGCAGCTGCGCGAGAAGCAGAAGGTCAAGCGCATCTACGGCGTCCTCGAGGATCAGTTCCGGCGTTACTTCGAACAGGCGGAACGCACCCGCGGCATCACGGGTGAAACGCTGCTGCAGTTGCTCGAGCGCCGGCTCGACAACGTGGCCTACCGCCTGGGGTTCGCCACCTCGCGCCCGCAGGCGCGACAGCTCGTGCGGCATGGGCACTTCACCGTGAACGGCCGCAAGGTGGACATCCCCTCGTTCTCCGTCAAGCCGGGCGATGTCGTGGCCGTGCGACAGCGCAGCCGGAAGAACGCGAACATCCTCCACGCGCGGGAGGAAGTGAAGGGCCGCGGCGTGCCGGAATGGCTGACGATCGACGCTGAGGCGATGGCGGCCACTGTCGGCTCGGTGCCGACCCGTCAGCAGATCAACCTGCCGGTGCAGGAGCAGCTCATTGTGGAGCTGTACTCGAAGTAGGCAGTAAGCAGTAGGCAGTAGGCAGTAGACCGTTGGTAGGCAGTGGGCAGGATCCACTGTGAACTGCCTACTGCCTACTGTGAACTAAGTCGCATCCGCCGGCCCGCAGCTTTACGGACCTGCAGCGGGAGGCCGGCGGACATGAACTGCAGGTCCGGAGGCCGGGGTCCCCGCCGCGCGGTTTGTGCGCGGTGGCGTGGAAGATCGGAACTGCCGGCCCGTTGGCGAAAGGACACATCATGCTCTGGAAAGGTTTTCAGCGTCCCAAGCGGCTCGAATTCGAGCGCGACACTCTGACCGAGCGGTTCGGCCGGTTCTATGCCCAGCCGTTCGAACGGGGCTTCGGCACGACCATCGGCAACGCGCTGCGCCGCGTGCTGCTCTCCTCGATCGAGGGCGCTGCGATTACCGCGGTGAAGATCGACGGCGTGCTCCATGAGTTCTCGCCCATTCCGGGCGTCGTCGAGGATGCCACGGACATCATTCTCAACCTGAAGCAGATTCCGCTGAAGCTCCACACCGATGCGACCAAGACGCTCTACGTGCGCGTCGACAAGCCGGGGGTGGTTCGCGCAAAGAACATCGACACCGACGGCGACGTCGAGGTGCTCGAGCCCGAGGCTCACATCGCCACAGTGGCGGAAGGCGGCAAGCTCCACATGGAGCTGCGGATGAAGCGCGGGCGCGGTTATGTGGCGGCCGACAAGAACTTCGACGAGGACCTTGGCATTGGCTGGATCCCGATCGACTCGGTGCACTCGCCGGTCAAGAAGGTGAACTACCTCGTCGAGGCGGCGCGTCTGGGCCAGACCACCGACTACGACAAGCTCACCGTGGATGTCTGGACCAACGGCTCGGTGAGCGCCCGCGACGCCGTGTCGCTGGCCGCGAAGCTCATCCGCGATCACCTGAATATCTTCATCAATCTCGAGGATGCCGACGACGAGATGCAGGAGACGCAGGCCGAGCAGCAGCGCACCGTCATGACGAACGAGAACCTCGATAAGAGCGTCGAGGAGCTCGAGCTCTCGGTCCGGTCGTACAACTGCCTGAAGAACGCGAACATCCGCACGATCCGCGAGCTGGTGCAGAAGACCGAGGCCGAGATGCTGAGGACCAAGAACTTTGGCA
>JBOGIR010000456.1:0-7071 GCA_050742335.1 Vicinamibacterales bacterium
GAGCGTGAGGGGGCGGCCAACGGCGGGGTGTTGTCCACGGCCGGTGGTCTCGTGTTCCAGGGGACCGGCACCGGCGAGTTCGTGGCGCTGAACGCCCAGAGCGGGACGCGAATCTGGTCGACCGATACGCGCACGGGCGTCGTCGCCGCGCCCATCTCCTACATGGTGGGTGGCGTGCAGTATGTCGCCCTCATGGCCGGCACCGGCGGGTCGTGGGCGCAGGGAGGCTCGCAGTTCAATGCCAAGGGGAACAGCCTGCCCAATCTCTCCCGGCTCCTCGTCTACGCGCTCGGAGGCGCCGCGGAGCTTCCCCCGGCCCGGCCGCGACCGACGGTGCCACTCGCGCCGCCGCCCGCGACCGCCGCTGCGGATGTTGTCGCCCGCGGAGAAATGGAGTACGCGACGTTCTGCGGACGGTGTCACGGCCCGGGCGCGGCGAACTTCGGCATTCTGCCGGACCTGCGCTACAGCGCGACGCTGCAGTCGAGCGAGGCGTGGGCGGCCGTCGTGCTCAAGGGGGCGCTGGCGCAAAACGGCATGGCGTCGTTCGCGCCGGTGCTCGACGCGAGCGAGGCCGACGCCATCCGTGCCTACGTGATCATGCAGGCGAACGCGGCGCTACGTCCGCCCGTGTCGGGCACTCGATAGGAGCGGCTGTCTCTCTGATTACTTGATGTGCTGGCCCGCCCAGCGGTCGAGGAACGCGGCGATCTCGAGATTGTTCTTCTCGAGCATCATCATGTGGCCGTTGCCGTGGATGTTCAGGTCCGCCAGGCGCACGAAGTCATTCGCGACGCCCGCCTCCTTCAGGAACTGCGAGGTGCAGTGATCGTACGGCGCGTGATACGACGCCTCGCTGACGACGATCAGAATTCGCGTGCTCTTCAAGTTCGGCAGCTGTGGCGCGGGACTGGCGGGCAGCCAGCAGCGCACAAGGTCCGGACCCATCGGGGTGGCCTGCTGCGTCGCCCGCAGGTTGTCCGGATCGTTCACGGCAGGGAAAAATGTGAGTGCGTTCCGCGTGATGCCCCACGTGCGACCCATCGGGCCATCCTTGAACCAGTCGGGCGCACCGACGACGGTGTTCTCGTAGAACGGCGGGCCGTTGGGCTCAATCGCGAGGATTCCTTTGACGAGCGCCGGCCGCGCATCGGCAAGCACCCAGCCGAAGGGCCCTGACTGCGAGTGGGTGAGCAGGATAGACGGCCCGATTTTCTCGAGCAGCGCCACTCCGGCATCGCGATTCAACCGCTCCATGGCGGCGAGGTCCACCATGTCCTCGACCTGGGACGCGAAGAACTGGTCGAACGCCTCGTCGCCCGCGATGCCGCCACCAGGCCACTGCGTGTGGAGCGTCGCCTGAGGATACTGGTTCACTTTCTCGGGTGCGGTGAAGCGACTCTGCACGGCTCCGGTGCTCGGGCGCCGAGTCGGTCCGTACACGTCCGTGAAATAACCCGAGCGGGCACGTCCTGGCTGGTCGACGATGTAGACGGCGTAGCCGCGCTGGAGAAAGTAATCGCCCCAGCCGTGGCGCCCATCGGGCGTGCCCATGAAGTTGGTGCCGGTCTGGCCGCCCCCGTGCCACATCACCACCGGATACGACTGTGTACGGTTTTCTGGAATCTGATATTGGACGTACATCTGCCCGACGCGGATCTGCCCGTCCTTCGACGCCGTGTAGCGGCCCCCGACGAAGAAGTAACCCTGTTCGGCCAGGACGAGGTGTCTGCCGGCATCGGGCGCCGCCTGCGGTGCAGGTGAACAGGCCGCGCACCCAGCAATCACAACGACGGCTGCGAGTCGCGTCGCGTTACTCATCCACGCTCCCTGCAACCTCTCCGTTCAGCGCGCCGGGCCGACCGGTTCGAGCCCGGCTTTCGTCAGCGCCGCCCGCCCCTCGGCGCCGGTCAGCGTGCGCAGGAAGGCACGCGCCGCGTCGGCGTTGGTGGCGCTCGTGGGAATCGCCCCCATATAGATCGTCGGCAACTGGATCGCGGCAGGCAGTGTGCCGGCCACTTTCACACCCTTGTTCGGCTGCAGTTCGCTGGTGAAGGAGATGCCGAGCTCGGCCTCGCCTTTGGCGACGGCGTCCGCCACTTCCGATCCCTGCGTCCGGTACACGATCTTCGACTTCATCGCGTCGGCGATGCCCATCTTCTGCAACAGGCCCTCGAAATAGGTCCCCGACGTCCCGCCTGACGCCGGATTCACGTAGGACACCGACCGCGCCTTGAGGAGCGCCGCCTTGACGGTGTCCGGGGTCGACAGGTCGGGGGAGGACGCGCCGGCCCGTACCGCCACACCGATCAAGGCGCGCGCCAGATCGACCCGGCTCCCCGCCACCACCAGATTCGCCTTCTGCAGCCCGTCCATGCCAGGACCGGCCACAATCACCAGGTCGGCCTTCTCGCCAGCGGCCAGCCTCTTCTGCAGCGCGCCCGTTGTGTCGCTGACATACACGAACGTGTTGCCCGACGCGCGCGTGAAGGCGGCGCCGGCCTCCTTGACGGGCTCGGTCACCGCTCCGCCGACGAACACCCTGATCTCTGTCTGCGCGAACGCGAGCGCGGGCAGCAGGATCAACCAGACGAATGCAGCACAGCCACTCAGCACTTCACGCATCAGCTTGTCTCCCTTGCTGTTCTTGTTGCTCGATGTATCCGGAATCCGCACGTGGGCATCCGGAATGGACCCCTTATACATTAATAGCGGTCGTGCGGATCGAGAACCGATCCCGTGTCAGACACGGACTACGGCCTGATGTTCTGGTTCAGCCGAAACAGGTTACCCGGGTCGTACTTCCGCTTGATCTGCACCAGCCGCTCGTGGTTGCCGCCGTAGCTCTCCTGCACACGGTCCTCACCCTCGTCCGCCATGAAGTTGACGTAGG
Organism: Vicinamibacterales bacterium; assembly: GCA_050742335.1. Taxonomy (GTDB): domain Bacteria; phylum Acidobacteriota; class Vicinamibacteria; order Vicinamibacterales; family UBA2999; genus DATCJA01. The sequence continues at coordinate 2,894 of JBOGIR010000456.1, forward strand.
CGCCCCGCGGCGAATACGAGCGCATCGCCTGCCAGCAGCCTTTCACCCACTGCACGTTCGCCTCTGTGCTTTCCGGCTTGTCCCAGAACCCGTCCTGGGAGAACGCGAAGGTCGCATCCCGATGCGCGAACGGCGTTCGGTCGTTGGGTACCCGACCCATCGCGCCGCCGAAGTGATTGAGGTGCGTCAAGGACAACGGCGCGGGCTTGGGCTCGGCCCACGCGATCATGTCGTCGACCATCGCGGGTGGGATCTTGTCGAAATAGTCGGATTTCGAATAGGAGTAGATGCCTTTGGGAAACAGCGGGTCGAACAACGACTGCAACCCCGCGTAGGGCAGGGGCGCAAGCATGTCGACCGCCGGCTTCAGCGCCCGTATCGGCGCGACAACGGCCTCGCCCGCCGCGGCGGCGCCCGCGTAACAGACGGCGATGATCGCAATTCGCTGTCCGTGGATCGACTCCGGGAGAAACGGGGCAGGTGGCGCGCTCCAGTAGAACAGCGCGCTCGTCAGCTCATCGGGCAGGTCCTTCACATAGTCGAGGTAGAAGTCCGTGACCTCTTTCACTCTGTCCCACAGAAAGAACGCAGGACCCGCGAGCACGAGGGGCCCGACGGGATGCAGTCGGAATTGGAACGACGTCACGACACCAAAGTTACCTCCACCCCCGCGCAGAGCCCAGAACAGGTCCTCGTGTTCCCGTTCGCTGGCCGCCAGGAAGTCCCCGTTGGCCGTGACCACGTCCGCTGACACGAGGTTGTCAGCCGAGCTCCCGTATTTCCGGATGAGCCAAGTCTGACTCCCGCCACCGAGCGTGAGGCCTCCGATTCCGGTCGTCGACACCACGCCGCCAGACGTCGCGAGTCCGAAGGCCTGCGACTCATGGTCGACATCCCCCCACAGCGCACCGCCCTGCGCGTGGACGGTCTTCGTGCGCAGGTCGACCCGCACACCCCGCATCCGTGACAGATCGATCATGAGGCCATCGTCGCAGACCGAGTGCCCGGGCCAGCTGTGCCCACCTCCACGCACGGCGACGAGCAGCTCGTGAGTCCTTGCGAAGTTGACCGCCGCGATCACATCAGCCGTCCCAGCACACTGAGCAATCAGCCCTGGGCGCCGGTCGATCATGCCGTTCCACACCTTGCGCGCCTCGTTGAACGCGTCATCGCCGGGCACAATCAGATTGCCGCGAAACGCCGTCCGCAGCGCGTGGAACGCTGTATCCGTAATCTGTGTCTTGCCCCCGCCGAGCTGTTCGATCTGCATCGCCTACCTCTCTCTTGCAGGGTTCACGGGACGAGCCCATCCAACAGCACGACATCGCTCTCGATTTCAGCGACGGCGGCATAGAGATACCGGCTGTCCGCCGACCATGACACGCTGCGCGCGATCGTGATGGGCCGGCTGCCGAAATCCGTGACCGCTCGCATTGGTCCTCCCGCTGTCGGTAGTACCCATACATTCGAGGTCGCCCCGTCTGTGAGGGGTGCGGCCAGCCATCGGCCGTCGGGTGAGAGAAATGGCTGGAACAGGAATCGCCCGAGCGGCACCCGCTCGCTGGACACGCGGGCGATGACCGTGGCCGAACCTCCGCCGACGGCTGCGCTACAGATCTCCAAGTTCCCCACGAAATCGAGGCTGTCCGATCGAGGCCTATGAAGGTAATACAGGGTCGTGCCATCAGGCGTCACGGCCGTGTTGGCAGCGTGCGGTCGGATCACCACGGGCGTGCCGCCCTCGACGGGAACTTTCGCGATGCACGCGATGCCGTCCGGTTCCGACGTGTAGTACACGTACCGGCCGTCGCCAGACCAGCAGGCTCCCCACCCTCGTGCGATCACCTCGTGCAGGCCGCTGCCGTCGGGGCGGATCGCCCACAACGCACTGCCCCCTGATGACACGATGAACACGATCCAGTCGCCGGAGGGCGACCACATCGGTACGCCCAGCACGACGTCGGGATCGCGCTCGAAGGTGAGCTGGCGCACGCTCGATCCATCCGTCCGGGCGATCCAGAGGTTGCCGTGACCCCCGTTGTCGGAGAGGTACACCACCTCGGTGCCATCGGGGCTGATCGATGGAGTCTGGGCCTGCCCCGTCTGCCGCGTGATCCGCAACGCATCGCGCATGTTCTCGGCTCCGGATCCGCCGATGGGAAACCGCCACACGTCGGACTGGCCCCGAATCCGACTGACGAGCAGCTTGCCTGACGGGTGCACATCCGGATCTACGTATGACAGATCGCCGAACGTGACCTGGCGATCGCCGCGGCCGTCGCGTCCGACAACGCGCACGTTAAAGACAGGCGGGTACAAGATGGTGCTTCCCCGCGACGAGCTGTACACGAGGCCCGAGCCATCCGGCAGCCAGGAGAATCCCCGCAACCACTCGCTGCGCGTCACCTCCCGGCGCTCGCCGCCGCTGACCGAAACGATCTCGAGGCCGACGTCAAATCGGTTGCCGGGGCTCATGCGCTGAAAGGCAATCGACCGATCGTCGGGCGACCAGCGGGGCCATGAATAGGTGCAGGCGGGAGACAACGACGTCACCCGGTCCCTGCGCGAACCGTTCCGCGCGATCGCCACGAGCTCGACGGACTCGTCCGAGGACTGGAACACGGCAATTCGCTGGCCGTCGTGAGTGATGTCGCCGCCTCCCATGGCCGATGCCACGTGCCGGGGCGGTCCGCCGAGGGCGGAAATCTCCCAGATGGTTCCCTCACCAGGTCTTCCCGACGGGGCGTAGTAAATCAGCGTGCTCGAATCAGGGGCCCATCGCGGGTGCTCGTGGTCAGTGTCGTCCCGCGTCACCTGCAGGGGGGCGCCACCGGCGAGCAGGCGGATCATGATCTGGCGCCGCCCACCGACCAGAGCCACAAAAGCCACCATCTTCCCGTCGGGCGACACGGCGGGAGACTCCTTGATGCCCGAGAAGTCGGTGAGCCGCTGGAACTCGACATGGCGGCCGGGCAGCACTGTCCCATGCGTGGAACTCGTATTGGCAGCGGCCTCGGCATCCGCGTCCTCGATCTCGAGGCGTGCATCGCCAACGTCATGCAGCCGTCGTCGGAGATCCTTTGCCAGACATCGCCGCAGCAACCGCCGGACGCCGGCGGGCACGCCGTCCGGAAGCAGATTCCACGCCGGCTCGCTGCCGAGGATCGCGGCGATCGTGTCCGACGCGGTCTCGCCTGTGAACGCCCGGTGCCCGCTCAGCGCCTCGTACACGACGCAGCCGAACGCCCAGACATCCACACGTTTGTCGACACCAAAGCCGCGCACCTGTTCGGGCGCCATGTACGGAACCGTGCCGAGAAGGACGCCTTCACTCGTTACGTTCGCGGCGATCGTGGGCGACTGTGATGCCATCAAGTCGTTCGGAGCGTTCGGATCGTTTGGGCCGTTCGGTTCGTTCGAAACGCTCAGCTTCGCCAGGCCGAAGTCCAGCACCTTGACGACGCCGTCTGGCCGGACCTTGATGTTCGCGGGCTTCAGATCGCGGTGGACAATCCCTTTGGCATGCGCGGCTTCAAGCGCTTCAGCAATCTGCTTCGCAATCGCGAGCGCCTCGGCCACTGGGAGGCCTGAAGGCTTCCCGCTGCCGCCAGGTAGCGGGAGACCTTCAGGTCTCCGGATCCGGTCCGCGAGCGTCGGTCCCTCGACCAGTTCCATCACGAGGGCACGGATACCCTCGGCGTGCTCGAGTCCGTAGATCTGCGCGACATTCGGATGATTCAGCGCCGCGAGTGTCTTCGCTTCCCGCTCGAAGCGCAGCAATCGCTCGGGATCGCGGGCGAAGGCGTCCGGCAGGATCTTGACGGCAACAGGCCGAGCCAGGTTGGTATCGAGCGCGCGGTACACCTCACCCATCCCGCCCACGCCGATCAGCCGGTCGATTCGGCACGACCCCACCATCGTGCCGGATGCGAGCCGTGGCAGGTGGTTGATGGTGGCGCCCATTGGGATCTCGCCAAACTGTGAGCAGGCTGCGCGCGTGGTCTTGGAACATGGAGATCCTGCCCGTTGGATCGCACGGCGTCAAGGCGGTCCGCGAAACTGTGTCAAGGCGAAATAGAAATGTCCCCATTCTTAGCGAAATAGAAATGTCCCTTCGTAAGAAGACAACGCCTGTGGAAGCTCGTGGAAAACTGTTCTGTAGTTTTCCAAGGAGCGGT
>JBOGIR010000457.1:0-7451 GCA_050742335.1 Vicinamibacterales bacterium
GTATCCCGACTTCATGGACGGGCTCGTGCCGCTCGCCAGTCAGCCGGTCGCGATCAGTGGCCGCAACTGGATCACGCGTCGAATCAGGATCGAAGCCATCAGGAACGATCCGGACTGGAATGGCGGCCACTACGACAAGAACCCCACGCGTTATGTGTCCACGCTGCCGCTCTCGTCGTTGATGACTGAGAGCGTCGTGCGTCTCCAGGAGATGGCGCCCACGCGCGAAGCCGCAGACGCGTTGTACAAGAGACTCGTCCAGGAGGCGCAGAAAAACGACGCGAACAATCAACTCTACGCGATCGAGGCGGTGATGGATTACGACCCGTCGAAGAATCTCGAGAACATTCGCGCGCGGCTGCTCGCGATCAACTTCGAAGACGATGCGCTGAACCCGCCTGAGCTTGGGGTGATGGAACCGGCCATCAGGCGGATTCCGCGTGCGAAGCACGTGGTGATTCCGGCCAGCCCCGACACGCACGGGCACTACACGTATTTCCGCGCCGCGCTCTGGAAGGCGCACCTCGCCGAATTCATGCACACTCTGGAGGCCACACGGGAATGACGAAGGTTGCACGCGCGCAGAGCGCGCCAAGCCGGGGCCCCCACGGCGCACGCTTGCGCCGTGGGGTGGAAGCAGACACTGCCAACCAGGCAAAGGCGCTCACCGGCATGTCACCCCTCGACTCCGCTCGGGGTGTCCTGAGCGACAGTCGAAGGACAAGGGTACGCCCTTGGCTGGTTGCGGGCGCGCTCGCGTCGTTCACGCTGTCGCTGGCGGCGGCGCAGGCGCCGAAAACCATCTGGGACGGCGTGTACACCGATGCACAGGCGGGACGCGGCAAGAAGGCGTACATCACCAAGTGTGCGGCGTGCCATAACGAGGGACTGCAGGGCGGCGACCTGGCGCCGGCGCTCAAAGGCGAGGAGTTCTTCCTGCGGTGGAACGACAAGTCGATGTTCGAGTTCGTCGACCGCACTCAGAAGACGATGCCACAGGATGACCCTGGCAGCCTGAGCGCGCAGGAGAACGCCGACATCGTCGCGTATATCCTGCAGGTGAACAGGGTGTCGACCGGGGCCGCAGACCTGCCGTCCGATGCAGCGGCGTTGAAGGCGATCACGATTACCACGAAGTAGCGCGCAGGCTCCAGCCTGCGCAGGGTGTACGTGGGGCGGGTCCCGCCGAGAATTTGATGCATTCGAAGGCGGACCCGCCCTCGGGAGCAACGATGAACAGGTGTATCGGTGCACTCATAGTCGCGTCGTGCGTCGTGGCGCTGGCGCCGATCGGCGTCGCGGACCAGGGCCGCGGCGGCCGTGGTGCCGGCGGCCGCGGCGCCGCCCCCGAGTTCCCGACCGACCTGCAGTGGTCGACGAACGCCGAAACGCAGCGACGCGTGGCCAACGCGATGAAGATCGCCGGTTCGGATCTCGTGCCGCAGGCGAAGATGTTCTGCACTGCCACCGGCCCGCAGCGGATGGCGGTGGCCAGGCAGGTGGCGGGGCTGCCACCGATGCCGAACGTCGTCGTCGAGCCGACGCGCGTCTTCGACAACATGTGGTGGATCGGCATGACGTCCCAGAACGTCTGGGCGATCACGACCAGCGAGGGAATCATCCTGCTCGATACGATGAACAGCTCGGAGGAAGCGCGCGACGTCATCGTGCCGAGCATGAAGAAAGCCGGCCTCGACCCTGCGCAGATCAAGTTCATCGTCATCGGCCACGGCCATCCCGGACAATCCGATCACACCGGCGGCGCCTTGTACCTGCAGAAGACGTACGGCGCCAGAGTGATCATGAATCCGATCGACGCCAGGCTGGTGCTGCCGGCGCAGCGGCCCGACCGGCCGCTGGCCACGCCCGACATGGACGCGTTTCACGGGCAGAAACTGACGCTCGGCGACACGACGTTGACGCTGGTACACATCCCCGGTCACACGCCGGGCACGATGGGGGTCATTGTGCCGGTGAAGCTGCGGGGCGCGCCGCACAGCGTGATTGTGCTGGCGGCGACGCAGATGCCGACGCGGGAGTCGCTCCTCCAGTTCGAGCGAGTGTTCAACGACTTCGCCAAGCCGATGAGGGTCGAGGCGTCGCTCAACATGCACGCCAACGGCGTGCAGGACGACCTGGCGTTTCTCGAGATGATTCGCAAGAATCCGACCGGGGCGAATCCGTATCTCTATCGGCCTGAACGGTTCGGCCGGTGGATGGACATCATGATCGAATGCGGCAGGGCTCGACTCGCGGCGTTGGGCATCGAATCCTGAGACGGGCCACGGAGACACGGAGACACAGAGGAATTCCCCTTGTTCAACTCCGTGCCTCTGTCCTTCGACCCTTCGGCAGGCTCAGGGTGGCCTCGAGCAAGGCCGATGGGCGAGCCTTGAGATCAGTGTGTTGATGATGATGAATCCCGATTCCGGTGGCCGGACCGCGCTGCGAGGGCTTGAGCGGCCGCAGCACGCCAGCTCCGTGAGCTGGCGGATTCCCTGAGCCTTCTCGCGCGGTCAGGTGATCCGTGTCGGCCTGACCTCCATAGGGCTTCATCATCATCAACACAACCGATCTCCGGTCATACTGCAATCCCGACCGTAAACGTCGCCGTGTAGCCGCCGGTCGGACTGCCCGCCACGCTTGCCATCTCCGACGCCACGCTGTCGGCGAAGACGTTGTCGCCGGCGTTGGTCGTTGGATTCTGGCCCTTCGCCGCATAGACGCCCGTCGCGTACAGCGCCGCCGTGATGTTTTCCGGAAACGCGATCTGCGTCACTTTCACCGACCTGCCGTTCACCGACACGTCGACATGGATATGGGTGGCGCGCCCCATGTACCACCCCGGATAGATCGTCGTGAACGTCACCCGGCCGGCGCTGTCGCTGGTCTGGATGCCGCGCAGGAAGGTTTCCGACTGGCCGTTGTAGCCCGGCTGCGCGTATTGCGAGTAGCGGCCGTCGGCGTCGCACTGCCAGATCTCCACGTTGGCGCCGGCCACCGGGCTGCAGCCGGTGTTGGCGTTCACCACCGTGATCGTCAGCGTCAACGGCGTGCCGCTCTTGCCCTCGCGAATGTCGCTCCGAAAGAAGTCGGCCAGCGATGGATAGGGGCCGACGGTTTCCGATGGCGACACGGCGCAGGCGGCATTGGTGCCGGTCGTCGGTAATGTCGCAGTGGTCGCCGCCGGGCTCGGGCTCGTCGGGGTGTCGCCGCAGCGGATCAGCGAGAGCGCCGCGCCCGTCACGCCCAGCATGCCCAACGCTTCCCGGCGGGTCAGTGTGTCTTTCATGTCCGTCCTCCAGTGGACTGATTCCAGCCGAAACGTGTTGTCCCGTCGTGGCGGAGGTACGAAAAGAGTGTGACGAGGGGTGACGAAAGCTTCATGGAGCTGTCATAGTTTCGCAGTACTTCTCCGCTTGAATGCAGGGTGTCCAATGAAGGCTCCGACGCGCCGGCCTCCGTCCTCCTGGCACGGCAGCTTCTACTGGCGCATCGGGATCAGCTTCGTCGTGTTCGTACTGGCGGTGCTCGTGACGCAGAGCGTGATGTTCAGCTACATCCTCGCGCGGACGAGCGCGCAGAATCCCGCCTTTTCACCCAATAACCTGGCCACCGCGGTCGCCGCGGACGTGGGGTCGGCCCTCGAGACCAACCCGGGTCTGGATGTGCGCGCCTATCTGCCGACGCGCTATGGCCGCGAGCCCTGGCGGCTCTTCGTCGTCATGAGGGATGGATCGGTGTCGGGCAACTCCGCCGAGGGGCTGTCGGACGACATTCGACGGTCGGCGGAATCCGCGCTCCGGGGCACCGATGTTCGTCAAGGGGACGGGTCGCCGAGATTGAGCGGGCCGGTGGTGACCGCACCCATTCAGGTCCGGAACGAGCTGCAGGGGCTCGTGGTGCTGCCGCCGCCGCCACCGGGCGGCATCATGCGCGACGTGGGCCGTCTGCTGTCGCTGCCCGGCACCATCCTGCTGATTGTGGCCACCGTCGCCGCGGTCGTGGTCATCTTCGCTCCCGCGCGCCGGCGGCTCTCGGCGCTCGAAGATGCGGCCGAACGCCTGGGACGCGGCGACCTGGCGGCTCGCGCGCCCGACAACGGGGGCGATGAGATTGCCCGCGTGTCGCGAGCCTTCAACCGGATGGCCGACGACCTCGCCGCCCGCGACGAGGCGCTGCGCACCTCGGATCGGCTGCGGCGTCAGATGCTGGCCGACGTCTCCCACGAGCTCAAGACGCCGCTGACTGCCATGCGTGGTTACGTCGAGACGCTGCGCATGCCCGAGGTCGCCCTGGACGACGATCGGCGCGCCAGATACCTGGAGACCATCGAGTCCGAGACGCTGCGTCTCGATCGCATCGTCAAGGATCTGCTCGATCTGGCGCGCTACGAAAGCAGGGAAGTGCCCATCGAGGTCCGTGTATTCGACATCGGGCGCGTTTTCCACCACGTCGTTCGCCGGCACGAGCACGAGACCAGGGAGCGGCGCATCGCCGTGTCGCTCGAGATCGAGGATGCCGCCGGCCAGATCGTGGCCGATCCCGACCGCATCGAGCAGGTCATCGAAAATCTCATGACCAACGCCGTGCGACACACACCGGAGCGCGGCCGGATCGAGCTTGGAGCGGCGATGGCCGACGGGTCGGCCGTCCTGTCGGTGGCCGACTCCGGCGACGGCATCGCCCCCGAGCATCTGCCGTATGTGTTCGACCGCTTCTACAAGGTCGATCCGGCGCGCGCTGCCGGCGGAGCGGGGAGCGGGCTCGGGCTGTCGATTGCCAAAGCGATCGTCGGGCGCCACGGCGGGACGATCGACGTCACCAGCGCACCTGGGAGCACCAGGTTCACGATTGTGCTTCCACAGCCGCCCCAGCAGACGTCTTGACAGGCCCGAATCCCCCCTCGCTAGCCATCGACGAACTTGTAGCCGACCCCCCAGGCGGTGAGAATCAGCTCGGGATCCTGGGGATCGCGCTCGATCTTCCGGCGCAGCCTGCTGATCACCGTGTCGACGGTGCGCTCTGTCACGTACGTGTCGTCGGCCCAGACGTTTTGCAGCAGCGCCGCGCGGCTGTACACGATCCCGGGTCGTCTCACCAATTGATACAGCAGGTCGAACTCCTGACGCGTCAACTCAACGGCGGCGCCGCGCACGACGGCTTCACGCCGCTCGGGGTCGAGCTGGACGTGCGCGGCAGACGTGCGGCCGGGCGGGGCGGGACGATCGGTGCCGTGCTTGTGCCGCCGCAGGATGGCGCCGACGCGGGCGAGAAGCTCCCGGATGCCGAAGGGCTTGGTCAGATAATCGTCTGCGCCGCTTTCGAGGCCGAGGACCTTGTCGGACTCGCTGTCCCGCGCTGTCAGCATCAGGATGGGTGTGTTGAGGTTCGGGCCTTCCGTGCGAATCGCCCGGCACAGCGACACGCCGTCGAGCCCGGGGAGCATGACGTCGAGGATGACGAGGTCGAACGGGCTTTCGCGTACGCGGCGCAGCGCCTCGCGGCCTTCGGCGGATTCCTCGATCTCGAAGCCCGCCAGCTCGAGATGGAGGCGCAGCAGCTCGCGAACGGGAGGCTCGTCTTCGACGACGAGCACTCGTCGCCGCGCCGCCTTCGTCATCGGAGTGGAAAGGAGTCGTCGACGCTTCTCGGTTGCTCGGTTCGCCGTTCGTGTTCGGTTCGTGGTTGCGACCAAAAGCCAAGATGGACTTCGCGGGCTTCGCTGACCAGCATCGGCCCGGCGATCTGCACCGTTTCTGCAGCCCGTGCGAATAACTCTTTGCAAGGAACCAGGAAGTCTCTGCCGGCCAGGGCCGCTAGTTCGTCCGACGGAAGCGCATACACGACGGACCGAATGCCGGCCCAGTACATCTTTCCCGCGCACATCGCACAAGGTTCGCAGCTCGTGTAGAGCACGGCGCGGCGAATGTGATCCGCGTCCAAGTGTCGAATCGCCTCAGCAACCAAGTTGGTTTCGGCATGGGCCGTTGGATCCCGATCCGTCGTGACCGTGTTCTGGGCGGTCAATACGACGTGTCCGTCCACAACCAGAAGTGATCCGAACGGGTGGTTGCCCGCCAGTCGAGCCTGGCGTGCCAGTTCGATCGTCTGCTTTACAAACCGTTCGTCGATCGTTTCGGGCCACATGTCGATTCGAGAAGGCTGGCTGACAGCCATATCAACGCCCTGCTTCAGCCGCGGCGCTTCACGATCTCATCGGACGCCGACGGCTGCAAGCGCTGGTTGAACACCTCTGGCGACTGTCATGGCCTGACTTCATACAGGTTATTGAACGGATTCTCCAGCGGCACACGCCGGACGCTCGTGAAGCCTGCCTCCGCGCACAACTCCCGCACCTTCGGCTCATGGAGGCCAACGGTTCCCAGCCCGACGCCGCCGTTGGCGAGCGAAGTCGTCATGCAGTAAAACACGCTGAAGCCATGAAACATAGCGCCGAGCGGCCCGGCATTGTCCTCGAGCCTGTCTGAGCAATTGATGTCCAAGCACACGTACACGCCATCTGGATGCAGCGCGTTACGAATGGAACGCAGCATCGCGCGCGGAGCAACGGCGTCGTGAATGACATCAAATGTGGTGATGACGTCATACTGCTCGGGCAACCCCTTCGACGCGTCGAGTTGGTGAAAGGTCACCCGGCCGGCAACTCCCGCTGCTTTGGCGTTCATAGTCGCCCTGTCAACCGAAGGTTCAAACACGTCGTACCCGACGTAGCGCGAGTCGGAAAACGCCTGCGCCATCTTGATGAGGGCGCGCCCACGCCCGCAGCCGACGTCCGCCACGAACGCGCCTGTTTCGAGCTTCGCCTGCACTTCGGGCATGGCGGGAATCCACTGCTGCGTGAGCAGGTGCTCGAACCAGCCCATGGTGAATCGCTCCATGCCATCCCAGAGGTGCGCATCATAGGCCGACTGCGGCACGCCGCCGCCCTGACGGAATGATTCTGTGACTTGGTCGAGGACGCCGATTAACGCAGGGAGCATCTCGTGCACGCCGCCGAAGAAGAAGGGACCGCCCTCGTTCGCGAGAGCGGGCGCGTGCTCGGGCGGCAAGGTAAAACGCTGTGTTGCTGAGTCGTAGTCAATGTACCCAGCCGTCGCCATTCCTCCGAGCCACTCGCGGGCGTACCGCTCGTTGAGACCGGTCCGCGAGGCGAAGTCTACGCTAGTCACGGGACCGCTTGCGGCAAGCTCTTTGAAGAGTCCTAGCCGGTCGCCGATCGTAGCCAGCAGGGTGACAAGCGTGGCACTCGTGTCGCCGAGCACTTTGCCGACGAATTGGTCAACCTTCGTCTGATCCAGAACGGCTTGCGTTTGCATGTCTCACCCTCCTTCCACCGTGAGCGTTTAATGACCAGCGTTCACCAGCGCCGGGAGGCGCGCGAGCGGCCCGACGCGGTGTCTGGTCCATCGCCTTGTTAGCCAGCGTGG
>JBOGIR010000458.1:0-15596 GCA_050742335.1 Vicinamibacterales bacterium
CTCCGGCGCCGACGCGCTGCGCGGTTACGTCGTCGGCACCGAGCTGATGTGCCGCCTCGCGCTGGTGGCGCCGACCGCGATCCACCGCGCGGGCTTTCATCCGACCGCGGTGATCGGCGCGCTCGGGGCGGCCGCGGCCGTCGGCGCGACCCTTCGCCTGTCGGCGCCACAGCTGACCAGCGCGCTCGGCATCGCCGGCAGCATGGCGTCGGGCATCATCGAATATCTCACAGAGGGCACGTGGACCAAGCGCATGCACGCCGGATGGGCGGCGCAGTCGGGGATCCGCGCGGCGCTGATGGCCCGCGGCGGATTCCTCGGTCCCCGCACGGTGTTCGACGGCCGCAACAGCGTGTACCGCGCGTTCGCGCCGTCGGTGAAGCCCGACTTCGAGCCGCTGGTCGGCGCGCTCGGCACGCGGTGGGTAATGCCGTCCATTGCCTTCAAGCCGTACCCGTGCGGGACGATGGCGCAGCCGTTCATCGATTGCGCGATGAGGCTGGCGGCCGGTGGCGTACGGGCGGACGAGGTGCAGGAGATCGTCTGCGAGGTGGCGGAGGGGACAGTGCCGCGGTTGTGGGAGCCGATCGCCGACAAGCGCCGGCCGCCGACGCCGTACGCCGCGAAATTCAGCACGCCGTTCTGCATGGCGGTCGGGTTTCTCCACGGCAAGGTGGGCCTGGCGCAGTTCAGCGAGACGGGCATTCGCCATCACGAGGCGCTCGCGCTGGCGGCGAAGATCCGGTACGAGGTCAATCCGCGTGACGAGTACCCGCGCACGTTCACCGGCCACCTGCGGGCGACGCTGAAGGACGGAACCCGGAAGGAGTACCGGCAGCGGTACATGCGTGGCGGGGCACAGTCGCCGCTTCCGGACTCGGAGCTGGAATCGAAGTTCATGGAGAACGCGCGGTACGGTGGCTGGACGGACGCGACGGCCGAGCGGCTGCTGCTGGTGTCGAGGACGTTGTTCGACCAGCCGACACTCAACGCACTCGAGGAGTTTAGGGGATGAATTGCAATTGCAAGTGTAAAGTGGAAAGTTCAAAGTGCAAAGGAAGTCTCAAGTGGGCTGGTGTACTTTGAACTTACTTTCTACTTTGCACTTTCTACTTTGCACTTGATCCAATGCCCATGGACCATGAGCTCGCGGGGCGCGTTGCGCTCGTTACGGGCAGCGCGCGCAACATCGGCCGGGCGATCGCGCTGGCGCTCGCCGCCGGCGGAGCGGCGGTTATCGTGAACGCGCGGCGAGCCGCCCGGGACGCCGACGCCGTGGCCGAGGAGATTCGCAGCGCGGGTGGCCGCGCGGCCGCGCATGTCGCCGACGTGAGCGATCCGGACGCCGCGGCGGCGCTCGTCGCCGCGGCGGTGCAGCACTTCGGGCGGCTGGACATGCTCGTCAACAACGCCAGCGTCCGCCGTGAAACGGACTTCGCCGACCTCGACTACACCGAGTGGCGCGACATCCTGGCCACCACGCTCGACGGTGCCTATCTCTGCAGCCGGGCGGCGCTGCCGCATCTCATCGCCTCCGGTGCCGGCGCCATCGTCAACATCGGCGGCTTGTCCTCGCATCTCGGCGCGCCGCGCCGCGCGCACGTGATCGCCGCCAAGGCTGGCCTCGTGGGCCTCACGCGCGCGCTCGCCCACGACCTGGCGCCGCACCAGATCACCGTGAACTGCGTCGCGCCGGGTCTGGTCGATACGGCCCGCTCCGGACCTGAGCCGGCACACCACAAGTCACTCGCCACGCCGCTCGGCCGCAAAGGCCGTCCGGAAGAGATCGCGGGCGTTGTGCGGTTCCTGTGCGGTCCAGGGGCGAGGTACATCACCGGCCAGACGATTCATGCGAACGGCGGGGCTTACATGGGGTAGGGGGCGGACGAACCTCCGCGAAGGCGATCGCACCGACCCGCGTCAGAGGGATCGCACTATCCGGCGGTGCGGTATAGTAGGCGCCTGGTGGTTCTCGACATGATGCAGGGGGCTTCAATGAAGAATCTGACATGGATCAGTCCCTTGGCGGCGGCCCTCGCCCTCGGAGTGGCCTCTCCCGCCTGGGCGCATCACTCGCATGCGATGTTCGACCACACGAAGCCGACCGTCGTGACAGGGACGGTGAAGGAGTTCGTCTTCCGCAACCCGCACGTCTACCTCTACGTCGACGCGAAGAACGAACGCGGGCAGGTGGTGACCTACTGGATCGAGATGTCGAACATCACGAACATGATCAAACAGGGGATCAATCAGGGAACGCTCAAGGTGGGCGACGTGGTCTCGGTCAAGGTGCACCCGTTGAGGGACGGCCGCCCGGGCGGCAATTACGAGACGCTGACGACCGCCGACGGAAGAACCTTCGGGCGGGAACCGGACCAGCAGTAGGAGTGCAGCTCATGACCGCAACCGTGACGGCGACCCGTGCAGCCGCCGCGCTGCTGGTTGGCTTCGTGCTGATCACACCGGCCGCGGCGCAGAACACGATCTTCACCACGCAAGACGTGCGTCAGGACCGCGACCGGTGGACCGACCCGGCGTACTACCGGAACAATACCGTCGGCCAGCTCAGGGGCATGGCGATTGGCACCGAGGGCGGCGGCGGCTCGACGCAGCAAGCCGGCTCACGGGTGTACGGATCAGAGGGAACCGGAAAAGCAGGCGCCCTCGATCTCGGGACGCCCTATCCGTTCAAGACCGCGCTGGAGCACTACGAGGCGTGGCTGAAGGACGCGCGCGGCGGCACGAAGCACACGAAGGATACGATTCCCGACTGGCGCGGCCGCTGGATGGGCGGCGTGGGTGGGCTCGGCGGCGGCCCGAATCCGGCCAGTTCGGTGGCCGCGATGTTGACTCCGGCGTACCGCGAATACTTCGTCCGGGAGCTGAAAGCGTACACCGAAGGACGCATCTGGTCGGCAGGTTCCATCTGCCTGCCCGGCGGGTTCTTCGCCGCGCTCGGGGCGGAGGAGTTCATCGTGACGCCCGAGCGCGTGTGGACACTCGGCGCATCGAACGGCCAGAACTACATCCGCTGGATCTATACCGACGGCAGCGGGCACAGCCCCAAGGACGCCGAGTTCTCCAAGTGGCACGGCGAGTCGATCGGCTTCTGGAACGGCGACACGCTCATCGTCCATACCAACCAGATCCGCGGCTGGAAGGGCGGCATCTCGGAGTTCAGCGACAAGCTCGAAACGGTGGAGCGCTACCGCCGCGTGGGCAACCGGATCGAAGGCGACATCACGCTGTACGACCCCGACGTGTTCGTGCGCCCGCTGCACGCGCGCATCCGCTACGAGCCGGATCCCGAGACACGCCCCGAACTGCGGCCGATGTACAACACGTGCACCGATACCAACGGGCCGTCGTCGAAGGTGTTCATGGACGAGCGCGGCATCCTCAACGAGCGTCTCCCGGGAGATCCGCTCTACTGGGATGCCACGGACACGCGACCGTGGCGCACGTACCTGGCTGAGAGCGACAGACGGTACGAACAGTATCGGAAGACGCAGCGGCGTTGACCGATCCGTCGTCTTTCACTTCGACGAGCCACAGAGTCACAGAGACACGGAGTTCAACAAGATCTGCCTCTGTGTCTCCGTGTCTCTGTGGCTCGTGGAAGTGAACCCAAAAACAAAGAAAGGGAAGCCCGCAGGCTTCCCCTTTCGTCACACCAACTGCGAACCGGATCAGCGATCTAGAAATCGGTCGGAATCGGGGTGTTCTGGCCGCCGTCCCAATCCTTGACGGTGCCGTCGGCCGCCTTCAGGAACCCGAGCAGGCACCCGCGCGATCCGTCGCGCAGCACGTGGCACCGCACCTTGATCTTGTCACCTGGCTTGATGTACTCGCGCGTGACGCCAATGCGCTCCAGTCCCCCCCGCCCGGTCGCTTCGAGCGCCCAGATCTGCGGCTGCCCCTTTTCGTCCTTGACCTCCATGTAGACCCACGAGTGCGGGACGACGAGGTGCAGTTCCTTCACCACGCCCTCGATGTCCGTGAAGGTGTCCGTGTAATTGCCATGGGAGTGGTGTGCCCACGCCGGCAGCGCCGCGAGAGCCACCGCACAAATGACGCCAAAAGCTATATTGAACCGCATACTCAAGCCTCCTCAGTGCCCGATGACAGGGCAAGCGTAAAACCCCAGCCTCCCTGCACCGGTAAATATGTGCCAGAACAGGCGTCGGTGCAACTGCATTTTCGCACCGGGCATGGGCTCTGCGGAATATCACAAGGGCAGGGCCCATGACTGGGTCTTGTCCCGAAAAATTCCGCGGGCCTTGTAGATTCGGGGCAGGGGAAGCAGTACACTCGGGCGCTTCCCGTGGTTGTCCTGCACGTAACCCTTCGCGTGAAACCTGAACACATCTCTGAATTCCTGGAAGTGGCCCTGCACAACGCTGCGCACGCGGTGAACGAGCCGGGTTGTCTCAGGTTCGACGTCATCCAGGATCGCGACGACCCGGCCTGCTTCCGGTTCTACGAGGTGTATCGGGACGACGCCGCGCTGGCCGCGCATCGCCAGACGCCCCATTTCAAGCGGTACATCGAAGCGACACCGCAGTGGCTGGCCGCGCCTGCCGAGCGGCGCCTTGGCAGAAATCTGGTACCCCCCGACGAGGGGTGGCGGTGACGGGGTCCATGGTTCCCGGTCTTTGGTCTTTAGTCTCTAGTCTTTAGTCGGGTCTTCAACCAACGACCAAAGACCAACGACGTCTACGATTCCTTGGATCCATCGTTCGAGCGTTCTTGGATCCTGAGCCACTGGACTTCCAGCCATCGCTCCAGCCGAGAACTGGTCCGACTGTATATAATGTCGGCGTTTTGCGGGGACTTGCGGACTGGACGCCCGCGAGGCATGGCCATCGAGCGTTTTCTTGAGTACGGCAGTGCTCTTGTGTAGTCGGCTTGCCGCCAAGCTACCGGCTGCCGGCTACCGGTTACCAACTACCGGCTGATATCGGACCTGTGAGTTACCACAAGGAGTCTGAAATGACACTCGGACGATTTGTCTGGCTGACCCTCATCGGCGCATTGTTCGTGGTGCCGCCAGGCGCGTACGCCCAGGATACGCTACTGACCGGCACCGTGCGGGATAACACGGGCGGGGTGCTGCCCGGGGTCACCGTCACGGCGACGCACGAAGCGGCGGGCACGACGTTTGTGGGCGTGACCGACGAAAATGGCGCGTATCGCATTGCGATCCGGCCCGGCGTCTATCGGATCACCGCGGAGCTCACGGGATTCACCACCGTGGCCCGGCCCGGCGTCGAGATGCTGGTCGGCCGGGAGGCGGCGCTCAACCTCGAGTTGAGGGTCTCGGGCGTGCAGGAGACGGTGACGGTCACCGGCGAAGCCCCGCTCATCGAGACCACGTCGTCCACGGTGAGCAGCAACATCGATCCCCGGCAGATGCAGGAATTACCGGTGAACGGCCGCAACTGGATGGACCTCAGCATGCTGTCGCCGGGGAGCCGGTCGAATGCCGCGAGTGAAGTCCCGCAGGATCGACAGGGCTTCTTCCAGGTGAACGTCGACGGTCAGCAGGTGACGCAGCTCATTTGCTGCTCGCAGCAGCAGCCGCGTTACAGCCGCGACTCCATCGCGGAGTTCGAGCTCGTTACCAACCGTTTCGACGCCACCCAGGGCCGGTCGCAGGGGATGGTCGTGAACGCGATCACCAAGTCGGGGACCAACACGCCGACGGGGACCTTCTCCGGCTACTTCCGGGACGACAGCTTCAACGCGGCAGATTTCATCCAGGCCCGGGTACTCCCGTACTCGGATCAGCAACTCAGCGGGACGTTCGGCGGCCCCATCCGGCGGGATCGGATTCACTTCTTCGGCAACTACGAGTACGAGCGCGAACCGCGGACGGTCACCTTCAACAGCCCGTACCCGAGCTTCAACGTCGACCTGCCTGGAACGCGCACCCAGCACACGGGAGGCGTGCGCGGCGACGCGCAGTTCACGCCGCAATCGCACCTCCAGGTGCGGTATTCGCGATACTTCCAGATGCTTCCACGCCAGAATACGGGCGGCAACGCCCTGCATCCGTCCTCGTCGCAGTCGGTTCGGCGGGAGAGCGATCAGGTGTGGGCGCAGCACGCATGGGTGCTCAACGATCGGTCCGTCAACCAGCTCAAGGGGGGCATCTCCAATTTCCATTGGGCGCTGTTGCCCGATGTCAAGTGGAGGGGCGGGGCGTTTCCGAACTCGAAGGGGATGGATGGCGGCTCGGTGAACATCTCCTTCACGGGCTACACCATTGGGACGCCGAGCAACTCACCGCAGGATATTGCCGAGGTGATCTACTCGGTCCGCGATGATTTCGCGACATCCTTCACGCAGTGGGGACGTCACGACCTCAAGACCGGCGGCGAGTACATGTATTGGTACGGCACGTGGGAACACTGGTGCAATCGCTGCAGCGGCGTGTACCGAAGCAACTCGAGGCCTCCGGCCAACGTCGAGCAACTGTTTCCCGTGTGGAACGACGCCTCCACCTGGAACCTGGCGCCGTTGTCCCCGCTCATCGTCAACTACGAGGAATCGTTTGGTGACCACAGCATGGAGCGCCGCCGCGACGTGTTTGCGTTGTGGCTCCAGGACGACTGGGCCGCGACCAACCGCCTGACGCTGAACCTCGGCGTCCGTTACGACCTCGATCTCGGGGTGTTGGGGGAGGACATCCAGTTCCTGCCGTTCCTCTCGGGCAATCGTCCCCATGACGGCAACAACATCGCGCCGCGGCTCGGGTTTGCGCTGCAGACGAACGACCGCACCGTCATTCGCGGCGGCTACGGGATGTTCTTCACGCAGCTCGAAAGCGACGCCGCCCACCAGTCGGAACTCTGGACGAGAACCACGATTCCGCAGATTCTGAACGACGGGCGGCCGGATTTCGCGGTCAATCCGTTCAACGGGCCAAAGCCCACCTACGAGCAGATGCTCGCGAACTCGTGCGACGTGACCAATAACAGGGCTGGCTGCTTCCGGCGCTCGGTCACGATTGAGGTTCCGGGGCCGAGCGAGAGCGGCATGGACAAGGTCCACGAGGTGAGCTTCAGCCACCAGGCGTCGATCGGCGTGCAGCGGCAGATCGGCACCGGGATGGCAGTCGAGGCCAACTACGTGTGGACCGGCGGCCGGAAAGAGGAGGTCGCCCGCAACATGAACCTGGCCTACAACGCCGCCACGGGAACCAACTATCCGTTCACGGACCGCACCAGGCTGCCCTTCCCTGAGTGGGGTCTGGTGCTCGGCGAGTTCATGATAGGCCGGACGAATTACCATGGGCTGGAGACGTCGTTCACCAAGCGCCTGAGCAACCGGTGGCAGGCGAGTGCCAGCTATACGCTGTCGGGCTTCTACGATTCGCCAGGGAATCCGGTGTTCGTTCAGCCGGACGGTCGTGGCGGCGTCATGTGGAGTCCGCTGGCGTTCAGCGTGACGCCAGACCTGGGTGACGACTACGCGCTCGCGGTCACAGACCAGCGTCACCGCGCGACGTTCAACGGCATCTGGGAGCTCGGCTATGGGTTCCAGGTGAGCGGCCTGTACTTCTTCGGTGCCGGCCAGCGTTTTACCACGAACTGGGGCGGCGACCTGCGCAACCTGGGCACCACCGCCGACCAGGGCTCGTGGGGCACGGGTCGGCTTCGTCCGGATGGCACGATTGTCGACCGCAACAGCCTGGTCGGGGATCCGCTCCACCGGGTCGACATGCGACTCCAGAAGCGGTTCCGGTTTGGTTCCAAGGTGACCGCCGACGGCATGGTCGAGGTGTTCAACCTGTTCAACCATGAGAACTACGGGGCGTATACGACCGCACAGAGCAATGCCCAGTTCGGGCGGCCGGCATTTGCTCCGAACGTCGCGTATCAGGCGCGCATCGCGCAGCTGGGGTTCCGGTTCGCGTTCTAGGGAGAGCGTCAACGAGACGGGCCACGGAGGCACGGAGACACGGAGAAGTTCTGACGATTAGTAGGCAGTAGGCGGTAGACAGTAGGCAGTGGGTAGGCCTGGTCCTTCCGCCTTCGCCAAGGCTACGGCGGACCGCCGAAGCTTTAGCGGAGGCTGGTTCGGACCCGGCAAGGGATGGCAGGGGCGCGCAGGGTTCATCTGCGCGCCCTTCGTTTTTTCGAACCCGGGACGGATTAGCGTTTCGCCGGATCGTTCGCGGGGTCGACGTATGTCGTTGACGAGGGGCCGGTGCCGGTGATCTGCAGGATCACTTCCTCTCTCGTCATCGCGAAGTGCGCGACGTTGGGCGGCTCGGTGTAGACGCTGCCCGGCCCGAGCGCTTTGAGCGCCGACTCATCGAAGCGATCGCCGTACCCGAACAACCAGGTGCCCTTCACCACTGTCGCGACGCGATCGTCGCGATGCGAATGTGCCTGGATCCTGACGTTGGGCGCAATCCGCAGCATCAGCGTGTACAGCCCCGCCTTCGCCGGGTCGCCCTTCAAGACGACCGTCTCGATGCCGCCCGCGCCGGACGTTCCGGCGCCACCGGCCCGCGCGCTCGGCCATGGGACATCCTCCGGTCGGATGGTCGCGCGCCCGTCCTGCGCGTTCGCGAGGGCGCTCATTGCAAGGGTGATCGCAGCCAGCAAGAGGTGACGTCGGATTTTCGCAGCGCGGTACATTGATTGCTCGTCTCGCGGCGATAGAATACTGCACGCGCCGCATTCATTCCCATTGTTACCTCGGTGCCTCAGTGTCTCGGTGTTCCGTGGGCGTGAAAAGCGGTCGCTTGAACGCACGAGACACAAGACACCGGGTACAGAGTTCAAAGGACAATCACCATAGATGACACATCGAATCGCGGTCATCCCCGGCGACGGCATCGGCAAGGAAGTGGTTCCCGAAGGCATACGCGTGCTCGAGGCCGCCGGCCGCCGGTTCGGCTTCGACTTCGAGTGGACCACGTTCGACTGGAGCTGCGAGCGGTATGCGAAGACCGGCAGCATGATGCCGGATGACGGACTCGAGCAGCTCCGGAAGTTCGAAGCCATCTTCCTTGGCGCCGTCGGCTTCCCCGGTGTGCCCGACCACGTCTCGCTGTGGGGCCTGCTGATTCCGATCCGCCGCGGGTTTCAGCAGTACATCAATCTCAGGCCCGTGCGCCTGCTCCCTGGCGTGCGCTCGCCGCTGGCCGGCCGTACGTCGGCCGACATCGACATGGTGATCGTGCGGGAGAACAACGAAGGTGAATACTCCGAAATCGGCGGCCGGCTGTACCGCGGCACGCCTGAAGAGCTCGCGGTACAGGTGGCCATGTTCACGCGCAAGGGGTGCGACCGGGTGATCCGCTACGCGTTCGAGCAGGCCATGAAGCGCACGCGGAAGCATCTCACGTCGGCGACGAAATCCAACGGGATCATTCACAGCATGCCGTACTGGGACGAGCGGTTCGCGGCGATGGCGAAGAACTACCCGGAGGTCCGCACGGCCCAGTTTCACATCGACATCCTGACCGCCCATTTCGTCCAGCACCCCGACTGGTTCGACGTCGTCGTGGCGTCGAACCTGTTCGGGGACATCCTCTCCGACCTCGGGCCTGCCGTGGCCGGGTCCATCGGCATCGCCCCCGGCGGGAACATCAATCCCGAAAAGGAGCACCCCTCGATGTTCGAGCCGGTGCACGGCTCGGCGCCCGACATTGCGGGGAAAGGGATTGCCAATCCGATCGCACAGATCTGGACGGGGGCCATGATGCTGGACCATCTCGGCCATGAGGATGCCGGCCGCGCGGTCGTCCAGGTGATCGAACGGGTTGTCCAGGAGGGCAAAGTGCTGACGCGCGATCTGGGCGGCACCGCCTCGACAGCCGACGTCGGGCAGGCCGTTGCGGCGCTGATCTGAACCGGCGGGCGCTTCCCGGTGCAGCCTGCCGCCCCCGCGATCGACCCGGGCGACAGGGTTCCAAAGCAAGTCCTTGTTGCGGAATGCTTTGCGTCTGATTTCCGACGTCGCGGGCCGTTTGGCTGTTGACTGACCTTCCCGAAGTAGTTTAGTGTGCCGTCGCCCGGGATTGACAGCTGGCTACCGCTGCCTTCCGGGCGAGGAGGAGTCCATGAAATCGGGTGTCACGAGATGGCTGATCGCCGCCGTCGCCCTCTTGGTCGTCCCCGCGATGGGGCTGGCCCAGGAAGCGACGATTACTGGAACCGTCACCGATGCGACCGGCGGCGTGCTGCCGGGCGTCACGGTCACGGCCGTGCACGAAGCCACGGGAAATACTTTCGTGGCCGTTACTGATGAACGCGGCATTTTTCGTATTCCTGCCCGCGTAGGCGGTTATCGCCTCACTGCGGAATTGTCCGGCTTCACCACCGTCACGCGTAGCGGCGTGAACCTGCTCGTCGGGCAGACCGCTACCGTGAGCTTGCAGATGACAGTCAGTGGCGTCGCGGAAAGCATCACCGTGACGAGCGACGCGCCGCTGCTCGACGTGACTACGTCCGACCTCGGCACCAACGTCGATCCGCAGCAGATGTCGGAACTCCCCGTGCCGGGACGCGACTGGATGGCGCTGGCGCTCCTGGCGGCAGGGAACCGCACCAACGACATGGGTGGTGTGCCCGTGCAGGACTCACGGGAAGACAACCCTGAGTTCCAGACCAACATCGACGGGCAGCAGGTGACGGCGCAACTGGGGCCCGGCGGGCAGCCGCGCTTCAGCCGCGACACGATTGCGGAGTTCCAGTTCATCGCGAACCGCTTCGACGCGACCCAGGGCCGATCCACGGGTGTGCAGGTGAACGCGATCACGCGCTCGGGCACCAACACGCTGGCCGGATCGTTCTCCGGCTACTTCCGCGACTCGGACTGGAGCGCCGCCGATCACGTGCTGAACCGGGTGGTGCCGGGCTCCGAGCAGCAGTGGAGCACGGCCGTGGGCGGTCCGATCATGCGGGACCGGTTGCACTTCTTCGCCCACTACGAGTACGACCGTGAGCCCAGAACCAGCATTGCGAACACGCCGTGGCCGAGCTTCAACATCGCGCTGAACGGCACCAACACGACCAAGGGGGGGACGGCGCGCCTCGACTACCAGCTCTCGCCGGAGAACCGGCTGATGGCGAAGGGGAACATCACGAAGTTCCACAACCCCTTCATGGAGCTGGGGAGCAACCACCCGTCGAGCACAGGGACGGAGGACAACACGACGACCAGCCTGATACTGCAGCACACGCAGGTGCTGAACAGCCGTACGTTGAACGAGGTCAAGGTCGGGTACGCCGGGTACGGCTTCGAGAACCGGAACCTCACGACCTGGTCGAATCACCCGCAGGCCTTCCGCGGCATCACCAACGGCCACCCGCGCATTCAGTTCACCGGCTTCAACGTGGCCGGCAACACGAACTGGCCGCGCTACTGGACACAGGACGTGTACAGCCTGCGAGACGACTTCACGCTCTCGTATGACGCACGCGGGCGGCACGACATGCGCGCCGGCGGCGAGTTCCTCTGGGACAAGAAGGTGTCGGCCAACTGCACGTTCTGTATGGGCCGCATCGATGCCCGGGGCGGTCCGGTGCCCGCTAACATCGAGCAGCTCCTGCCGGTCTGGAACGACGCGAACACCTGGAACCTGAACGCGTTGGCGTCCATTACGCGGCGGTACCGCGTGGGCATTTCGGACGACTTCCCCGTCCGGTTCAACCAGCCCAAGTCTGCGGCCTGGGTGCAGGACGACTGGCGCCTGACAGATCGGCTGACCCTGAATCTGGGGCTGCGCTACGACCTGATTTGGAACGCCACCAATCAGGAAATCGAGGCGTTCCCGTGGATCAGCGGCGGGCGCCCGCAGGATGCCGACAACGTCCAGCCGCGCGTCGGGTTTGCCTATCAGCTGAACGAGCGCACGGTGGTGCGGGGCGGTGCGGGCCTCTACTACCCTGACATCATCGCGGGCAACTTCACGCACTCGACGCGTATCAACACGACATCGTTCCTCGAGCCGTCGAACAACAGCCGGCCCGACTTTCCGTCGAACCCGTTCGTCGGACCGTACCCGACGTATCAGCAGGCGCTGCAGCAGACCTGCAACGTCAACAACCGGCCGGGGTGCATCCTGCGCGCCGCCGAAGAGCTGGCACCCCCCGCTGACGTGGCGGCCCTGACCAACACCTGGCAGACGTCGATCGGCGTTCAGCGCCAGGTCGGGGCTCAGGCTGCGTTCGAGGTCGATTACGTCTACAAGCGCGACAGCAATCAGAAGGTGCTGCACCCGAACGTCAACGTCACGTACGACCAGGCGACGGGGGCGAACCGGCCATTCGGGAATGCGGCCTTTCGGCCAGTCCCGGACTGGGGGCAGGTCGGCTTCTACGCGTATCACGGCTGGGCCAACTATCACGCGCTCCAGACGTCGCTCACGAAACGCTTCAGCGACAACTGGCAGGCGTCGGCAACCTACACGCTGGCCGGCTACTGGAACGGCGACCCACCGCCGCTCGCCGTGATCGGAGGTGCCGTGAGGGAAGTGCCGTTCCCGGTCGCTGGCGATCTGGGAGGCGAGTACACGCTGGGTGTCACCGATCAGCGCCACCGGCTCACGCTCAATGGCTTGTGGCAGATCGTTGGCGGGTTCCAGGTGAGCGGGATCTACTTCTTCGGCTCGGGCGAGCGCGAGGACAGCTTCTGGGGTCAGGATCTCCGCGACCTCGGCGGCGGCAGCCAGCGCCTGCGACCCAATGGAACACTCGTTCCGCGCGCCAACTTCGTTGGCGAGCCGATCCACCGCGTGGACATCCGGTTGTCGCAGCGAATCCCGCTCGGCGGCCGTGTGAGGGCCGACGGGCTGGTGGAGGTGTTCAACCTGCTCAACCGGGCGAACTACGGGCTCTACGTCCTCGACGAGGCCAACCGGCAGTACGGCCAGCCTGAGCGCAGCGCGAACATCGCGTACTCGCCGCGCGCGATGGTGCTCGGGTTCCGGCTGCAGTTCTAGCGGGTCGCGGCAAGCCGAGCCCCGCTAGGTCACTTGCGCGCCCCGAAACTGGACTCATCGCGTCAAGTTTCGGGCGTTCAAGGGTTCTAGGGAGCGGGATCGGGGATCCGGGATCCTTGGTTCCGGCGAAAGGGCCGGGCGGGGAGACTGCCCGGCCCTTCGTGTTTCAGGGCAACGTGCCGTGGCGCGAACGCAGCGTGTCGCCAACGGGCAGGAGTGCCGATAGCGTGCCGCGGGACGGGTCGTTGGCGCATGCGGTGCGCATCAATGGGTCAGCGCGTACAGCACGACGTTGATACCGAGCGCGTATCCGGCAGGCCCAAACGTGGCGAAGAACTCGCGATTCTCCCCCTCGCGTTCCCACGAATCATTGATGTCGGTGTTGTGCGTCATGAGCACCATGATCCGCCCCTGGTTGTCCGCAATCGCGCGCAACCGGGGATCGGGACTGTCGGACCCGCGTTCGGCTGTCCCTCCCCCGGTTCGCAGCCAGAAATTGATGCCAGGGACCTGCGGAACCGCCGCGCTTTCGAACAGCGTGTTGCGGATCGGATGATCGGTCGGCACGTCGAAGATGGCGAATTCAGGCAGGGCCGCATGGATTTCGGACGACCATTGGTTCCACGCCGCTGTCCCCCAGAAGTCGTCCACCCACAGGAAGCCGCCCTTGAGCAGGTACTCACGCATGCGGGTGCGTTCTGACGGCGAGAACGCGAGCGTGCCGACATCCGATGCGGTCGTAAACGGACACTGGAAGAGCGCGTCATCCGTCAAGCGCACCGTCCAGTGGTTGGGATCGCCGTGCGCGTCTCTGCTGATCCGTGTTCTCGTCAGTTCCGAGACCCGGATCATCAGATGTTTCGCCGCGAACGGCCAATCCGTCGACCACCCCATCCCGTTGGCTTCCCGTCGCACGCTGGTGTAGACAATCTTGCAGATACGGAAGGAGCCGTCCAGAGCGTTTGTCGTCGGATATCGCGGGGGGACGACGAGACCTTCGGGCAGGCGGAGCCCCTGTGCCCACGCCGCAGCCGCCGCGACGATGAGCAGCGGGAACAACGCGACCAGCCGAAATGGGCGATGCAAAGAGTCCACGATCCCGATTGGGCTTCGGCCCAGGCTCTTGGCTCCAGGCCTGTCTGAAGCCCAAGGTCTGAAGCCCAAAGACCCTGTCAATTCGTCTGATTCGGCGAGAACCTCTCGATGATCTCGCGCGGCTCCGCCATCGTTGTCACACGCCCGTGGATGGGGATGAGCTGCTCCACGTCCAGCTTCAGCCGCTGCACTGATTCGTACCAGTGGATCAAGTTTGGCAATGCATTCGGCGGCGACGTCAGGGGCGCGGCCGGTGGGGAGAACGAATCAGCCTCGATCAGGATCTTTTCCTTCGGCAGATAGACCATCAGCATGCCCGGGTTGTGCATGTTGCCGGGGTAGTGATAGATGACGAGGGTCTTCGACCCGTCCGTCATCAGCCGGCTCCCGAGCACACCCTCGAACACGGGCGTCCGTCCCGACTTGGCGAGCCGGTCGGGGTTCATCGTCCGTGGCCCCGCCCAGAGCTGCTGGAAGTACGGAATATTGTCGCGGTGCGTGACGATCGTCGCGCCCTCCGCGACGTACGTCCGCAGTCCGCCGATGTGATCGAAGTGTGAGTGCGTGTTGATGAGGTAGCGAATCGGCTTGTTGGGCACGACCTTTCGGACCGCGCTCATGACATCGACCGACTGGGCTTCCGTCTCGGCCGCCTCTACGACGACGATGTGATCGCGGAACTCGACGGCCACGCTCTTGGCATAGGCCGGGATCAGCCAGACGCCTTCAGCGAGCCGTTCGGGCGTTCCAATCGCGGGCTCAGGTTTCGCGTTCCGGATATTGGCCGGCACCTCGATCGTGAAGGCCGGATTCGTCTTGACGTCGGTCACCATGACGTCGAGGAGAGGATAGCCTCCCTGCCGCTGGAGGATGCGCGTCGGGAACTTCACCCCGCTGAAGTCGCGGTAGCCGCTGAACGCCGCTTCGATCGTGGTGTCTCCAAGGACGACCTGGCCGAACCATCCTTCGACTCGTTCGACGAGGTTCTGATCGTCGAGTGTGCCTTCGTATTTCGCACCGGCTGTCGTGAAGGAGACGAGCGTCTTCTTCTTGCCGCGGATGTCCTCCACCCTCACCGTGGCGTTGTTCGCCATGGCCGCCTTGATGAAGCCGTGAGGCGTGAGCGTAATCATCTCGAGCCGCCCCTCTGCCACCGGGCGGCGGTCGTCACGGATCCGGGGCGCAACAGGAGCCCCGCCCACGACGTCCCAGCCGTACTGACCGCTGGCCACCCAGATCTGGCGCATCTCACCGAACAGCGGCTGGAAGCCGCCGCCGAGCGGTGGATCCTCGAGTTGCGCGCGCCTGCGGTCGTCGCGCACCGCGGGCGCCGCGAAGTCGATACTCATGGTGAAGCCGGGCACGTTGAACCGCGGCCACTGCGACGTGCCGTGATAGGCCTGACCGAAAACGTAGTCATACCCCCAGCCGGAGAATTCCAGCGTGCGAAGATTCGCGGCGCCGAGCGCCCTGGCGGCGGCGTCGAGCGCCGCCTTGCTGTCCTGGCCGTGGCCCGTGACGGCCAGTGTGGCTGTCA
>JBOGIR010000459.1:0-4323 GCA_050742335.1 Vicinamibacterales bacterium
ATCGTAATGATAGTCAAAGTATGCGACGTGCCTGCGTAAGTCGTTGAAAACACGTGGCGAGGCCGGTGGCAGGGCCGTTGCCTTCCATCAGGGCGTCCGCCACGAAAGGCGACCGATCGGAGAGCAGATGAGCACCGAACGTTGGCAGATCGACAGCAGTCATTCCGGGATTCAGTTCACCGTCCGCCATCTCGTGATCGCAAAAGTGCGGGGCCAGTTCAGCCGCTGGACGGGAACGTTGGGGGCACCCGGAAGCGATTTCGCGCGAGGGTCCCTCGACGTCGTCATCGATGCGTCGAGCATCGACACGGGCGTGGCGGATCGCGACGCGCACCTGCGCTCCGCCGATTTCTTCGATGTCGAGCGCTATCGGGAGATCACGTTCAAGTCCACGGGCGTCACACAGACGGCCGCCGATCATCTGCGCGTCGCCGGCGCGCTGACCATCAAGGGCCTCACGCGCGACGTCGTGCTCGACGTCGAGACCCTGGGTCAGGCGAAGGATCCATGGGGCAACGAACGCGTAGCGTTCAGCGCCACGACCTCGATCGACCGCCGGGAGTTTGGCCTCACCTGGAACCAGGTGCTGGAGACGGGTGGCGTGATGGTCGGCGATCGCGTCGACATCGCGATCGACATCGAAGCCGTACGCCAGGTGGCGACACAGGCTGCGTGACACATCACGTGAGTCAGGACGCTCAGATCGCGTCCGGGCATCAGCATTCTGGAGATTTCCTGGCTATCCAGGGCCAGCAGACAGGGAGAAGTTGTCGTGAACACAGAAATCAAGGCGCGGCCGTACGGCGTGGCTCCGCCCGCCTTCCAGCTGCCCGACGCCGCCACGCTGGGTCCAGTGCATCTGCAGGTCAGCGATCTGGCGCGATCGCTCGAGTACTACCAGCGCGTCATCGGATTGCGCGCCGAGGAGACCGCAGGCGACACAGTCGTCCTGACGGCACACGGTGGCGATCGGGCCCTGGTTGTCCTGCACAGCCGGCCTGGCGTCACACGGGCGCGGCGCGGCGCGTTCGGCCTGTATCACTTTGCGCTGCTGCTGCCCGATCGGGCTGCCCTCGGCCGCTTTGCTGCACACCTGGCCGCGCAGCACATCCGGGTCGGCATGGCGGATCACCTCGTGAGCGAGGCGTTGTACCTCTCGGACCCTGATGGGCTGGGTATCGAGATCTACGCCGATCGACCGCGCGCGACGTGGCAATATCGGGATCTCGAACTTGCGATGACCACCGATCCGCTGGACATCACCAGCCTGATTGCTGCGGGCCGCGGCGAGACGTGGGATGGCGTGCCAAAGAACACGACGATGGGCCATGTCCACTTGCACGTAGGCAATCTGGACGACGCCGAAGCGTTCTACCATCGCGCGCTCGGGTTCGACAAGACCGTGTGGAGCTATCCGGGGGCTTTGTTCCTGTCGGCGGGTGGCTATCATCATCACCTGGGTACCAACGTCTGGTCGCCCGGACCTGCTCCCGAGGCCGATCACGCGCGGCTCCTCGCCTGGGAGCTGATCGTTCCGTCACACGACGACGTTCTGAGCGGCGCCCGAAGCCTGCGCGGCGCCGGCTACAGGTTCGACGAAACGGAGCGCGGCGTCCGGGTCGCGGATCCGTGGGGCACCGTAGTACACCTTCGCGCCCGCGAATAGTCAGCGACGCACTGCCGGATCCCTTCGGGCATGGTTAAGTGAACAACCGTTAGACCGTTATGCGGCTCCAAAGGAGAATTTCGTACCCGTTGTCCGGCATGCTGAGCCGCATGACGGTCTGGGCGCGCAGAGCGCGCCAAGAAGATACTGCCAACCAGCCAAGGGCAGTCGTCACCGGGATATCAAGGGCAAGCCCTTGGCTGGTTACGAGCGGAGGAACTCTCATGACGACCGAACAGAAGAACATGGAGCTGATGCAGACTCTGGACGACGCCTGGAACGCCCAGGATTGGGACACGTTCGACAAGCGCCACAAGCCCGACGTCGTTGTGCGCTGGCCGGCGCAGCCACCCACCTATGGCCGGCATGATCATCGTGCCGAAGGCGTCCAGATGTTCAAGACGTTTCCGGACAACAAGGTGCACAACCGCCCGTATAAGGCGTTCTTCGCCAGCGGCGACTGGACGTGCTCGATCGCCCGATTCACAGGCACGATGAAGGGCCCGATGATCGGCCCCGGTGGCAAGGAGATTCCACCGACCGGGAAGTCATTCGAGGTGGACTTCTGCACGGTCGCGCGCTGGGACAACGGAGAAATCGTCGAAGAGAACCTGTTCTACGATGTCGTCGGGCTGATGAGTCAGATCGGGATTGGCAAGTAGCACCATGGAACTCACGGGCATTCATCATCTGACCGCGATTACAGCCGCCATCAAAGAGAATCACCGCTTCTACACGCAGACGCTCGGCATGCGGCTCGTCAAACGCAGCGTCAATCAGGACGACGTGAGCGCGTACCACTTGTTCTATGCCGATGCGAAGGGAAGCCCGGGTACCGACCTGACCTTTTTCGATTGGCCGGTGCCACGCGAGCGCCGAGGCACGCGCAGCATCGTTCGGACCTGTCTGCGCGTCCAGGGCGAAGCCACCCTGAAGTGGTGGGTCGAGCGGTTCGATGAATCCAAGGTCCCGCACGGCGACATCTTCGAGCGAGACGGCCGCCTGACCGTGCGATTCGAGGATCCCGAGGGTCAGCGACTCGCATTGGTCGACGACGGCGGTGCCGGTGATCCTCCGGCCCCGTGGGATCGCAGCCCGGCGCCCAAGGAGCACCAGATTCGTGGCCTTGGTCCGATCGTGATCAGCATTCCAACGCTGAACCCCACAGATGCGCTGCTGACCCGCGTCTTCAATATGCGTGTGGTGCGCGACTGCCCGCATCCCGATAACCCCGGCACGCGCGTGCACGTATTCGAAATGGGAACTGGAGGGCCACATGCGGAGCTGCACGTCGCGGTGCAGCCAGACCTGCCCGTCGCACGGCAGGGGGCCGGAGGCGTCCATCACGTCGCCTTCCGCACGCCCGATGCGAACTACGACGCCTGGGCAGAGCGTCTGAACGAATTCGATGTACCGAACAGCGGCAAGGTGGACCGCTTCTGGTTCCGTAGCTTGTATGTGCGTGAGCCAAACGGCGTCCTGTTCGAGATTGCAACAGACGGTCCGGGCTTCGCCGTGGACGAGGATCCTGCGAAGCTGGGCGAGGCAGTCGTGCTACCGCCGTTCCTTGAGCCGTATCGCCAGCAGATCGTGGCGAACCTGAAACCGATCGATTGATGGAGCGATGAATCATGGCAGCCGTCAGCGAGCCTCACGCCGGCCAACCCGTGCTGCGGTCGGGACCCTCGCCGAAGGACGCGCGGCTCGTCGCCATCGTGTTGCATGGCCGCGGCGCATCGGCTGAGGACATCCTGGGGCTGGCGCATCAGTTCAGCGCCAGGGACATCGCCTATGTGGCGCCTCAGGCCGCCGGTTCGACCTGGTATCCGTATTCGTTTCTCGCGCCGATCGCGCAGAACGAGCCGTGGCTCGGATCGGCCCTTCGAGTGGTCGCTGGCCTTGTTGAGGAATTCGCCGAGCAAGGCGTTCCGGCCGAACGGCTTGTGGTGATGGGCTTTTCACAGGGCGCGTGTCTCACGCTGGAGTTCGCGGCACGACATGCGCGACGGTACGCGGCCGTCGTGGCGTTCACCGGCGGGCTGATCGGACCGCCGGGCACCCCGCGGGACTACACCGGAGACTTCGCCGCGACGCCGATTTTCATCGGGTCCAGTGACGTCGATCCACATGTCCCGCTCGAGCGTGTGCAGGAATCGACGGCTGTCTTCCATCGGATGGGCGCCACCGTCGACGAGCGCATCTACCCTCAGATGGGTCACACCATCAACGCCGACGAGCTGCAGGCGGCCGACGCGCTGCTTGCCGGGGGGCCACGATGACCGAGTCGGAGCAACCCAGGACCCTGGGCATCCACCACATCACGGCGATCTGCGGCGACCCGCAAGGCAATATCGACTTCGATGTGTCGCACCGTCACGTCATCACGCAGCTCGAGCGCACGGACGGAGACTCGGTGTTTCCCGAGTTGTGTGCGGTCGTCGATGGGCTTCGTGCTGGGGAGCATCGGACATCAGAACCTCCTGGCAGGCTACGGCGTGATCACCGCCCGACCCGCGACCAGGCCATCCTTCACGCGGTCGTAGACTTCGTTGATCTTGCCGAGTGGCCAGAACTCGAGGGGGATCGGCGTCAGTCGTCCGCTCTCCGCTAACGCGAGGACTTCGCGGAGTTCACGGATGTTGCCCCACCACGATACT
>JBOGIR010000460.1:0-9838 GCA_050742335.1 Vicinamibacterales bacterium
CCGGCGCTCGACCACACGTTGCACATCGGCGACCTCGTGCCGGACCCGCAGAACCGGCGCAAGCACAACCCGCGCAACATCGGGCTCATCGTGGACGCACTGCACAGCGTCGGCGCTGGTCGCTCGATTGTGATTGACGAGGACGACGTCGTGCTCGCTGGCAATGGTGCCGTTGAAGCGGCGGCCGAAGCCGGTATCGAACGCGTGCGCGTCGTCGAGGCCAGCGGGCACGAGCTGGTCGCCGTGCGTCGCCGTGGCCTGACGGACGAGCAGAAGCGGCAGCTCGCCATGTTCGATAACCGCACAGCGGAATTGGCGACGTGGGACCTCGCGCAGCTCGCCGCCGACGCCGATGCTGGGCTCGACCTGTCCTCGTTCTTCACGAACGTGGAGTTAGCCGACCTGCTCAGCAGTGACGCACCCGTGCCGGAGTTCCCGGCGGTTGATGAGAGCGCGCAGGGGCAGCTCGACGCGCTGAAGGGCGTCACGTGCCCGCAGTGCGGCCACACGTTCCGGGAGGGCGCGTAGATGCTGCGCCTCGATTGGGCGAGCCACGAGGCGGCGCGATTCGCCTGCAAGGCGTGGCACTACAGCCGCGCGATGCCGACTCCGCCGTTGGTGTGCATCGGCTGCTGGGAGGATGGCCGCTTCGTCGGCGTCGTCATCTTCTCGCGCGGGGCGAACAGGTATCTCGGGAGCGCGTTCGGGTTGGAGCAAACGCAGGTCGCCGAATTGAGCCGCATTGCGCTGTCTGAGCACCGGGCGCCGGTCTCTCGCATCGTGGCGATTGCTGTCCGCATGTTGCGTCGTCACTGCCCAGGGCTGCGGCTCGTGGTGTCGTTCGCCGACCCGGAGCAGGGGCACCACGGCGGGATCTACCAGGCGTGCGGGTGGACGTATCTCGGCACGACGCCGCCCTCGCGCGTGTTCGTAGACGGGCGGGGTCGGCGCTGGCACCCGCGTATGGTGAGCGCGATCGGCGTGAAGCGTGTCTACGGCGAGCCGCGGCGCGTCGCACGCATCGCCGACTGTCGAGTCGAGAAGACGCTCGGCAAGCACCGCTACGCGTTGGCGCTCGACGACGAGCTACGCGCGCGGCTGGCGCCGCTGGCGGTGCCGTATCCGAAACGCGGACGAGAGGCTGACAGTGGCCGGCCGGTGCCCACCGGCAGAGGCGGTGCGAGCCCGACCCGTCCGCTCCATCTGGAGGCCGCCCGTGTCTGACGTGCAGATGTGCCGATGCGGGGCGCCGCCGCACGAGACCAACGGGCAGCGGTGCGAGCGAGGGCACGTGTTGACCGGGAACACGAACGCGCTGAAGCACGGCGCCTGGAGCTTCGAGCGCGGGCGCGGCGAGGCGGCGCTGCCCGCAGAGAGCGTGGCCGCCACGCGGTGGCGCACTTCGACGGCGCGACCGGCAGCGGCGACGACGACGCGGCGCTCGCCGTCGCGTGGACCGACGACGAGGGCCGAGGTGTCCTGGCGGCGCTGCGCCGCTGGGAGCCGCCCTTCAGTCCGGTGTCGGTGGTCACCGAGGCGTCCGCGTTGCTGTCGCGCTACATGGTGACCGAGTTGCAGATCGACCGCTTCGCGCCAGGCCTGTTCGCTGACGTGTTCGCCGCCCACGGCGGCCTCACGTGCCAGCTCGCCGAGCGCGACACGAGTCAGATGTTTTTGGAGCTGCTCGCCTACGTCAACGCCGACCGTGTGCGCCTGCTCGACGACGCAGTCCTGCTCGGTCAGCTTCGTGGGCTGGAGCGACGCACGCGGGCCGGCGGCCGGGACGCGGTCGGCCATCGCTCGCGCGGCCACGACGACCTGGCGGCGGCGTGTGCCGGGGCGCTCGTGTTGGCAGCCAGCGAGGACGCAGACGGCCCGCCACTCACACTCGTCGGCTCCGCGACGTATCGCGAGTGGGAGGCCCGACACTGTGTGAGGACCCGCGCCGACGACGCGACCCGTAAGGAGCGCGAGCAGTTGCTGCCCCTGGTCGAGGCGCTCGGCCGCGCCATCGAGTCGAACGACGACAGCGCGACCGCCGCTGCTTGGGCGGGTATCGAGGGGCACGCGGCGGCCATCGAGGTGAATGACCCGGCCGCAGGGCGCCGACTCCGCGCGGTGATCGCGGAGGTCGAGCAAGTCGTCGAGGAGCACAGCAGTGCGAGTGTCTGAGTGGATGCGACGTAATTCGCGCTGGCGGCGCGGCGAGCCGGCGCCGCCGGAGTCGACCAGCTTGGTCGACGTCCTCAAGGCGACCGTCAGCGGCGACGCCGAGGCGTTGGAGCAGCTCGCCGTCCAGCGCGGACGCGAGCGTGCACGGAAGGCAGCGGAAGCGGCTGACGAGCGGCATCGCCGCTCGCAGGTGAAGGCAGCGGAGGCGTTCATTCTCCGAGCCATCCGGACCCGCGGCGCTTACATGCCGAATGACTGGCGTTGACACGAGGAGAGAAGGAGAGCAGACATGGCGCCTATCCGTAAAGAGTTCCCCGACACCGAGGTCCGGGCGGTGCGAGACCGCGTGCGCCGGTTCGTCATCTCAACAGGCGCGGTGGACCGCGACAACGACACCATCGACCCGCACGGCTGGCAACTCGACAACTACCGGAAGAACCCGGTGGTGCTGTGGGCGCACGCCTACGCACAGTTGCCGCTCGCCAAGGCCTTGGACGTGCGGGTCGAGGGCACCCGGCTCGTCGCCGACGCCGAGTTCGCCGACCACGACTTTGCCAATACCGTGCTGCGGCTCATCGACGGCGGCTTCCTGCGGGCGACGAGTGTCGGTTTCCGGCCACACAAGTCCGTCCGCAACGAGCAGCGTGGCGGCGTCGACTACATCGAGCAGGAGCTGTTGGAATTTTCGGTCGTCCCCGTGCCCGCCAACGCGGCGGCCGTGCGTCACCTGAAGGCGGCCGGCCTCCTGGACGACGTCGTCCTCGAGCTGGCGGACTCGCCGACCGAGAGCGGCGATCTCGTGCTGGAGATCGCTGAGGACAACGCAGCCGACGCGTGGCGCCGTGACCTGCGCGAACGCGTCTACGCGGCGGCCGTGGCGGGTCTGCGTGCGCGTGGGTATGCCGCTGGAGACCCATTGTCGGACCCATCTGCGCGTCATCGCGGCGAGCTGATCGATGTCGATGAACGGCAGGTGCAGACGCTTGTGGCTGAGACGCTCCGCGAGGTCATCGGCGGCGTTGCACGCGATGCCGCTGTATCCACTATCCGCCGCTTGATGGGGCGCGTGGATTGAGACTGCGGCGAACGCGCTGACGAGAGCGACCACTCTGAACGGAGAAGGAGACGAACAGCATGGCGAAGACGATAGATGACGTGCGCGAGGCTGAACGCGAGATGGAACGGCTGGGCGGCATCGCCGAGTCCGCCGATCGGCTCTTGCTGAAGTATGAAACGGCCACGGACGCAAATCGACGGGTTGGTGGAGACGGCCTCCCCTTCACCGTCGAGGAACTGCTCGAAGCGATCGAGCGTGCACCGGAGGCGCGGGTGTCGGCCGCACGCGCACGAAGGGCCGCGCGGGAAGCACGCGCCGCGTATGAGGCAGCCGTCAACGCCGAGCGTGCACGCCGAGGGGCCTCCATTCATGCCGAGATGCAGCCCCTCGCCAAGAAGCTCGACGCGGCGCTGAAGGCGTGTATCGCGCTGAACGAACAGGCGAAGGCGCTCGACGCGCAGCGGCACGAGTGCCGGAGCCTCGCAGAGCGCGAGGTGGACGCGGCCTGCGGCGGCGCGTTCCCCCGCGTGTCGCTGCGGGAGCTGACGGCTGAGCGTTACGCGCTCTGGCGGGGCGCGATGGTCGAGGAGGGCTTGCTCTCCAGCGAATAGGGCGACGGGTGGCGGTGTGGTCGCCCGCCACGAACCTGCTGTGCCGGACCCGTCGTTGAGCGCCACGAGGCACATGTCCTCGGGGGTGCAGCGCAGCAGGAGCGACCACAAGACGCGGGCAGTCTTCCCGCCGTGCCGGCGGCGGCAACCGCATCCACTCGCCCGCGCACGCCATGGGTGGATGCGGACCGGCGCGTTGCTTTCGGCGGAGGAACGCCAGTGGCCGAGGACCAGATTCTGACGTGTGTCGAGTGTCGGGTCGAGTTCGTCTTCTCGCCCGGCGAGCAGGCCTTCTACGCCGAGCGCGGGTTCACGCCGCCGAAGCGGTGCAGCGCCTGCCGCGAGGCGAAGCGCGAGCGCGAGGGCGCCCGCTCGGTGCGGGCGTTCGACCGGTGAGTCTACGAGAAGTGCTTCAACACCAGTTGTTCGACAAAGCCGATGCAACTACTTACAGCGGGACCATCGACTTTGCTCCAGTCGGCATGCATGGCGTCATTCCGAAACTGCAAGTAGCTCTGCCCAATGCCAAACTGTGCTCCTTCGAGAGCCTTGGCGTCCTTCAGGGCTATCAACACATCGGAGAGCTTCCGGCGGTCGTGGATGTTCGCGAGGATGCTCGCCATCCTTCGGATGGTGTCCTCGAACGCCGCGGCCGCGAGCACGGCGGCGACACTCGTCGCGCCGTCCGCAAGAGTCTCTTTGGCGAGCATCAACATGTCCGCGATGACCTCACCGACCGCGCGTCGTCGGAGGTCGCCCACGAGACCACTTTCAACATCGCCCTTTATCGCGTCCAATGTTCCCGCGACCGCGGGATACACGTGCTCTCTGAAATTGACCCACGGCGCACCGGTTTTCGCCGACTGGGCGGTTTTCACTGCTGCAATGATTGCTCTTCGGCTTCGCATGGAAAGCTCCTCCGCTGGCCTGACACCGATTGCTGTCGTCGCCCTTATGTTGGCACGCCTATCTCACGACAACCCAGAGAGCCAGCCTTGGGTTAGACTCTGTGATTCCTGCTGCTGAGCCCGGTTGGACATTCTTCGAGCCGAGTGCTCGTGCAGCCTCGTATTCGAGGAGGTGGACAGTGCGAAAGTCGTTCATCGTCGGCTTGGTTGTGGCGGCTGGTCTGGTCGGAGTCATAGCCACGTCACACGCTCAAGCATCGGACCCATGGATCGGCAGTTGGAAAGTCAATCTCGCGAGGTCCACGTACAGCCCTGGACCGACGCCGAAGGTGGCTGCGACCATCAAGATAGAGTCGGCACCCGGTGGGATCAAGACGACCATCGATGGAGCGAACGCACAAGGTCAGCCGACGCACACCGAAAACGTCGCCGCCTTCGATGGGAAGGACAGCCCCGTCAAG
Organism: Vicinamibacterales bacterium; assembly: GCA_050742335.1. GTDB lineage: Bacteria > Acidobacteriota > Vicinamibacteria > Vicinamibacterales > UBA2999 > DATCJA01. Next base: position 5,210 of record JBOGIR010000460.1, read on the forward strand.
GGCGCTGCTGTGCCGAACACCACAACGGCGCTCAAGCGCATCGACGGCCGGACTTTCGAAGCCCAGGGCAAGGTCGGTGGCAAGCCGACGGTAATGACCAGAGTCACGATCTCAGCCGATGGCAAGACGCTCACCGCTACTCAGAGCGGTCAAGACGCGCAGGGGCAGGCGGTCAAGAACGTCATCGTCGCGGACAGGCAGTAAGCCTGGGTCTGGCGCCGAGCGTCAACCAGGGAAGCACGGACGGTCCGAGTAAACGCCCGGAGTGGCTACATATCGACTGCCACCGGAAACCAAGGTTGACAGGGTTACCGGGCAAGCCGAAGGATGGGAGGCCTCGAAAACCGGGTCGCCCGCCGGTGTCAGCCAGCGAGCGGCCCTCACCGGCAACCTGGAGTAAGCAGGGTGCGCGGCTCGCCACATTCTATCGAGGCACGCACGCCCTGCCAGCTCAGAACCCGAGGGGGAGTCACACATGAAGAAGACCAGACACCGTAACGGCGGGCTCCGCAAGGTGTGCGGCTGCCCGCGCCGGCAGTGGCCGAAGTGCCCGCACAGTTGGTATCTCAACTACAAGCCACGCGGGCCACGCGGTGGGCCAAGCTACCGACTGTCGCTCGACGCCTACGTGGGGAAACACGTCGCCGGCAAGACGGAAGCCGCGAAGGTAGCCAACGGCATCAAGGCCGCCATCGACGCAGGCACGTTCAGGACGCGCAGGGAGCAGGCGACCCCGACCTGTTCGTTACCGGAGGCGCCGGACGCCGTTACGTTCTGGCACTTTGGCGAGACCTACCTCGCGCGGCGCGGTAAGCCGGCAACGAGCAGCGACGTGTCGCACCTGCGGCGGCTCGCGGCGTTCGAGTTGCCGGGAGCTGGCACGCTCGGCGACAAACCGCTCGGTGCTATCACCGAAGACGACGTGGAGCTGTTCTTCGTGCATCTGCGGCAGGCCGGCCGCGCGGCGAGCACGCGCAACAAGTATGTCCAGGTCGTGAAAGCAATGTTCCGGTGGGCTGTCCGCAAGAAGTATCTGACCCGGAACCCCGTAGCCGACTCGGAGGCGATTCGGCGGGAGAAGCACGCGAAGCGCGACCGGCGCCTCGCGCCGGACGTCGTCAACGCGAAGACCGCGAAGCTGGAACGCGAGGGCGAGGAGCGGCTCCTGCTGGCCGTCGCGGGGCCGCACCTCCAGCGCGTCGTCGTGGCCGCTCTTGAGACTGGCTGCCGGCGAGGAGAGTTGCTCTCTCTTGAATGGCGAGACGTGGACCTCCAGCGGCGGGAGCTGACGGTCCGCGCGGCGACCACGAAGACGAAGACGGCGCGCGTGCTGCCTATCTCCGACCGGTTGGCCGGCGTGCTGGAGATGGCGCAGTCGGCACTGGCGGCGACACTGTTCGCTGACCGACAGGTGAGCGACTATGAGTGCGCGGCGCTGCTGGCGCGCTGCCACGTCTTCGGCGACTCCGCCGGCCGAAAGGTCGCCAACATCAAGAAAGCGTGGGAAACGGCAGTGCTGCGGGCGCACGGCGTGGAGCCGGCCTGGACGAAGGCGAACAAGCTGACGCCGGAGTCGCGTTCGGCGCTGGCCGCCATCGACCTACATTTCCACGACCTGCGGCACGAGGCGGGCTCGCGGCTCATCGAAGCGGGCTGGCCCATCCACCACGTCAGCGAGATGCTCGGGCACGCGAGCCTTGAGCAGACGAGCACGTATCTGAACGTGACGCGCGTCGGGTTGCACGAGAGTATGCGACGCTTCGACGTGAACGTCGCCCGTTGCAAACCCGTTGCAAACGAGCCCACGATAGAGCATCGGCCTGTTAGCAACGGCGGCGCGCACCGCCTCGCCAACACTCTGTTACAGTGACGGTTAGCTACCATACGCGCCCGTAGCTCAGGTGGATAGAGCACCGGCCTTCTAAGCCGGGGGTCGCAGGTTCGAGTCCTGCCGGGCGCGCCAGTTTTGGCCAATTCTGCCGGATGCCGCTGTTACCACGCTGTTTCGGCTGTCTTTTCGCGGATCGAAGCAGCGGTCAGTCTCTAGCTCAGTGAAGTACTTGTTCGCTTTCAGCTCGCTATTGAGGTAATCGTCGTGACGGAACGCTATGGCACGGAAACGACTGCCTGTAGACCGCCGCGAGTTTCGTGCGCTGCGTATGCAACTTCATCTGTCACAGCGCGCCTTTGCGGCCCCGTGATACTGCGCGGCAGTGAGCAGGCCGGCGTAATACGGCAGGTTTAAGGTCTTCATAAGCGCCGGGATAAACTGGTCGGCGGGAAGGCAACCGAGAGAGCGGTGTTCCGGCGGAACGATGACGTAGAAGCCGCGCGCCGGCGAGGCGATGACGCCACGTTTGGCGAGGCGGCTTAGGGTAACCTTCACACCCGCCGCGGAAGCGCCGAGCGCCTCTTGCGCTTCCTTTGCGAGGAAGTTATAGCGGCCGGTAGCCGCGAGATCCTCAATATACTGTCGGGCTTTGAGACGGGGCTGTGCCGGTTTCATGCGCGTAAGGTAACATTTTTTGTAACTTTACGGCACTGAATCCTGACCCACCTCCAGAGGCAAACGCTGGACGTACAAGGATCTCTCTATGTCGAGGGGTTCGTGCCAACCGAATACTGCTTCGGCAGATTTTGCTTCGTCCCGCTTCAGACTATTGCGCCCTCGTTTTTTGGGCTCGATGAGTACCTGACGGGCCTTGCGCTGATGGTGGTGGCGTGGACGATTGCCGACGTCCGCTATCGATTCCGAATCGCAACCGCCGCAATCCCTCTTACCCAGATCTCCTTCGCCGTAGTCGCGGCAGTCGGTCTCTTGACACTCCTGACTGAACTGTGGCGTGCGGAACAGTGGCTCGTCCTACGCGGTCCCGGCCTGACTCCTGCGGGGTGGCAAGCCGTGTTGGCTGGGACCTTCACTGCCACGTTTCTGTCGTGGGTCTGGTTCGCGGTCATTCGACCTCCGGTGTTCAGTAAGCACAACGCGAAGCGCTATGCCCGCGCCCTATACCAGACCATTGTGAAGGGCGCTTCGTCTGAACTGTCCGCGATCGCCGGCGAACTCACGTTCTCTGCACAATCGTTGATTCATCATGCACCGCGACACTATGAACGAGTGCGCGCGAATGCCGCCGAAGCATCGGAGTCGACACGTCTGCCGAGCGCAAGCGGCTATGCGAACGACATTCTGTTGCTTATCGCAGATAAGAGATTCTGCCGCGCCATCGTTGAGTCGTCGCCGGTCACGGCGCACGCCTTCTTCGACGCGATCTCCAAGTCCGGGAAATATGACGTCGTCATTCAGACATTTGGGAGAAACATCGTTTCCGAGGCATTGGCGAACCCGAACTCCTTTCTATACCACGAGGCCGAAGGGTACGAGTCAGGCCTGCTCGGATACCACAAACCGCTCACACAAGCCATGTTTGGCAATTACGCGATGGTCGAAGGCATCGGCGGCCTTCTCGATCCGAATTACTTTGAACGTCAGAAATGGACTGCGCAGCAGTGGGAGGCCTATTGCCGCGTCGTTCTTACCGTGTTTCGAAACTATCTCGAGACAGCGAGACATGCCCAGTCAAATTCTTTGTATCAGGCTAAGGAGAACATCGAACAGGCAGCATCCGATCTGTACAAGCTTGACGGAAGCGCGGCAGGCGCATGGGAGAGCGATACATACCAAAAGCTAAGAACGGCCGTTGGCTTTGTCAAAGACGTTCTGGAACTTCTGAACGACCGACCGATCCCTGACTTTGTTCAGCGACGACCAAGCGACGACGGATTGGGGGCGACTTGGTACGATCACGTGGCCGAAATGATCTTCGAGTTGGCCGGCCAGGCCTCCTCGGTGCAAGCCCCGCGCGATCTTTGCTGGTGGATTCAGCACAACACCGCCTGGCACGAATTCTTCAATTTCGACAAAGGCAAGAAACCGGCGTCAAAGCTTGTGCAGTACAAGGTGCGACGCCTCATTTACAAAGAAATCGCGGAAATGACGACCTTCCCCAACTTTAAGGGCGCCAAGACGCTCGGGTTTTGCCTGAACGTGATGGGCCTCACGGTTCGGAAGGAGGAATACTATCGAGATAGTCGAACTCTCCAGAGAGCCGTGTTGTCGTGGACAAAGCGCCATTTCGCATCTTTGCACGCGTTCAATCCACGCCTCGCGCAGGCGTGCCTAGTAGACGGCTTGACGTACGAGCCTGAACATCGTCGACTGGTCCGCACCGATCCGATCGAAGGCCTGAGGCGCGAACCGCACCATACCTACTTTGAAGTGGATCCACCGCGTGACGCGGCCAATCTGTTCCCAATGGAGTGATTCCGTGCGGATGTGCCAGGCTCCTCCGGTCGACCTCATGCCAGCACCACGGCGTCTGTGGCGACGTAACACCAGTCCACTGGCGCGTAGGTTTGCTCGGCTGCTCCAAGGAAAGCCTGTTGACGACGATATGCGATTAGAAACGACATCTGACGCTAACAGCGCGTGGTTAAAGGTCGGGGATGTCCCAGTAGCTGTTGAAATTTGAAGAGCGGCGGCTCCTCACTGGTCGTGCTATACGACCGGTGACCAAACCAGGGCGAAAGCCCGCCAACAAGGAGCCGCCATGAAACGGAAGTCTCGCA
>JBOGIR010000461.1:0-6897 GCA_050742335.1 Vicinamibacterales bacterium
TCTGACCGAGGCGGTCGGCGATGCCGACGCGGTACGAGCGACGACGCTCGGCCTCAAGAACCTGGAGCGCGTGGCCGACACGCTCCTGGAGGCGACAACGACGCAGCCTGGCGAGCCGTACCGGGAGCTGACGGAAGTATACGGGCGACTGGTGGCCCAGTGGATGCTCGAGATGAACCACGTGACGGCGCTCGTGGGCGGACTGCTGTCGCAGCAGCGCCATATCGGGCAGGACGGCGTGCGGTTCACGCCCGTGCCGCGCGCGCGGCAGGTCGAGGCGGTGCAGTTCCTGCTGGCCCACGCGTTTGCCACGCCGAGTTTCCTGATCAAGCCGGATCTGCTCCGGCGCATGGAGCCGACCGGGGCGCTGACTCGCGTGCGCAATGCGCAGAATTCGGTGATGAATGCGCTGCTGCAGACGGCGCGCCTCGAGCGGCTCATCGAGCAGGCCGCCCTGGACGGCGACGCGGCGTACGCACCCGGGCAGTTCCTGACCGACCTCCGGCGAGGCATCTGGAGCGCCCTGGCGACGCCGGCACGTCCGATCGACCCGTTCCGCCGCAACGTGCAGATCGTCTATCTCGACACGGTCGACAACCGGCTGCACGGCGGCCCCGCGCCGGATCCTGCAGTGCGGGCGCTGCTGCGCGGCGAGCTGCGGACGCTGCGCGCGCAGATCGTGGCGGCCACCTCGGCGGTCACCGACCGCGCCTCGCGCCTTCACCTCGAGGACGCCAGGGATCGGATCGACGAGATGCTCGATCCGCGCGCCATGCGGCCGCCGGCCGCGGCGGGCGGCCGCGGCGGCGCCGCTGCGCCCGCTGGCGACGATGGATCAACGGTCGGTGGTCGCTTCGACTACGACAACGACATGCTCATGATGGTTCCGGAGACGTGCTGGCCGGATTACGTCGTTCGCTGAGAGCCGCGCTATTGCTGATTTCAGATTGGTCGACTGGAGACTGTTGTCGACTGACGATTGTCGATCGTCGGCGTTATGTCGATTGGCGAATGTCCCGCAATCGCCAACCAGTTCGAACAATCGTCATTCAGAAATCGTCAACACTCGTCAATCGAGCAATCGGCAATCGGCACCAGCCCCCCGCGATTGCCATACCCGGATCCCCGATCCCGGATCCCGAATTCCGGATGGATCCTGTTATTGTTGTGTCCCGCGCCTGCCCATGGCCAGCATCCCAGCGTCTCTCCATGTCATCGGCGAGCTTCACAGCGAAGAAGACCTGCTCATCGAAGGTCGCGTCGAAGGGGATATTCACGTCCTGAATGCCGTCCTGACCATTGCCGACCAGGCACAGATCGACGCAGACATTCGAGGGAGGCAGGTTCACATTCGCGGCACCGTCCGCGGCACGATTTCAGCCTCGGAACAGATCGAGATAGGTGTGTCGGCGTCGGTGACCGGCAACGTCAGCGCCAATCAGGTGGTGATTCTCGAAGGCGCACAGTTCAATGGGCGGATCGACATGAACCGCCGGACAATTGCCGCGCTGGTGGCGCGGTACAGGGCTGAAGGGGATCGTCCGGGATGACGGTGATGCAATGACTTGCCCGGATCCCCGATCCCGGATCCCGGTCCCAAATTCCCCCGACGGTCGGTTCGTCGCCACGAGCCGTTTCACGTTGAATCGAGACCGGGATGGGTTACCATGGCGGTGTTTCTCAGCGCCTGGTGAACGTTAGAAAGGAGCGGACATGATGTCCCGATCTTCACGCCTTACTCTGACAGGGGCGTTGCTTTGCGTCGTGGCGATCGTGGCCGTTCAGGGCCAGGCGCCGCAAGGCGGACGCGGCGGGGGTCAGCAGCCGGTTGCGCTTCCCGACGGTGCGGGCAAGGAGATCGTGCAGGCCGCATGTGCGAAGTGCCACGGCCTCAACCAGATCACGAACTCCACAGGGTATACGAGAGCGAAGTGGCAGGAGCTCTTCGCCACCATGATCAAGCTGCCTGACGCCCAGGCAGCGACCGTGTCACAGTATCTGGCCACGCACTTCCCGGCGAAGCCGGGACGCGAGCCCGTGCTGGTTCCAGGACCCGTCACGGTCACCTTCAAGGAATGGATGGTCCCAACCCTGGGTCAGCGTTCACGCGATCCGGTACAGACGCCCGACGGCATGATCTGGTGGGCCGGCCAGTACGGCAACATCGTGGGACGGCTCAATCCCCGGACCGGCGACATGAGGGAATACCCCCTGCTGCCGGGCACGCGCCCCCACAGCATCACCAGCGATCGCGCCGGCGCGATCTGGTACATGGGGAACGCCAATGGCACCGTGGGCAAACTGAATCCGGCCACGGGCGAGATCACCGTGTACCCGCTGCCCGACCCGGCGGCCCGCGATCCGCACACGCCGATCTTTGACCGGAAGGGCATCCTGTGGTTCACGCTGCAGAATAGCAACATGGTGGGCCGCTTGAATCCGGCGACCGGCGAGATCAAGCTGGTGACGCTGCCGACGCCCGACGCGGACCCGTACGGCATGGACATCGATTCGCAGGGCGTGCCGTGGGTGGCGTACAACGGTTCCTATAAAGTGGCGAGCCTCGATCCGGTGACGATGGCGGTGCGCGAATATCCCCTCCCCGATCAGAAGTCGACGGTGCGGCGCGTGGCGATTACCAGTGACGACATGGTCTGGTACGTCAACGCGGCGTTGGGCAGGCTGGGCCGCTTGAACCCGAAGACGGGCGAGATCAAGGAGTGGCCGTCGCCGAGTGGCACCGACACGCAGCCCTATGCCATCACCGTCGTCAACGACATCATCTGGTACAACGAATCGCGGCGGCGGCCTGATGCGCTGGTGCGGTTCGATCCGAAGACGGAGAAGTTCCAGAGCTGGGCGATTCCGTCAGGTGTCGGCACGGTCCGGCACATGAGGCCGACCGCAGACGGCAACAACTTGCTGATCCATCAGACCAGCACGAACCGGATCGGGCTGGTGACGATCGGCAGGGCCGTCACGACCAGCAGCCGGTAACACGAGCTGCTGTCGTCGATCTCCAGCCCGCGTGGAATGGGCCGCGACTGACTCCAGCGACTTGCACCCTGCTGCAGCGTGTCGGACACGCTGCAGCAGGAGTCCGCTCGTAATCCCTGCCGCCGCACGGGCCAATCAAGGGAATCCCGGCTCTATGACGCCAGCGCCAATTCAGAGGGTCGCGTGCGCGTCCGTCTGTCCAAGTGCCTGCACGAGTGGCAGTTGATCCCGCAAGTACCGGATGGCGTGTTCCAATTCGGCCGCGAAGATATCGGTATGGACGCGATGCTCAAACCACCATTGCTTTTCACGTTGAACATCCTTGCGTGCCGTGGCCGTGAATCTGACCCGGCGTGGCGTCAACGCGAACGGATCTCCTTGAGAACGACGTCGGCATCGACGAGTCGCCCCGCGGCCACATTGGCATCTGATTCGCGGAGGGCCTCGTGAAGGGCCGCTCGGTCCGCTTCGTCGAGCCAGTCGCCAGGGTCGAGTGGCAGTAGCTCTAGTTCAGTGCCTTCGGGCAGGCTTGTCGGCTCATCGACGACCAGCCGGCCAGCGCGAACTCGTGCCTTGATGTCGATCTACGGTCCGTCCGCGGACGATCCGGGGATGTGAGCTGCGCCCCCGGCCCGGCTGAGAAGCTCAGCGATCGCTGACCGACTATCCGAGCGGCTCAGAATCGCACCGACGCCTGTACGCCCGTCTCGGATTTCGAGATGAATGGGGATATGTGGATGTTCACGGATCGTTGGCCCGGCGCTTGGTAAATGATGGCTCGCTTGATGATTGACGCGTCGATCAAGGCGCCGACGCCTGCTCCCATGGCCACGGTGACGATGGCGGCTTTGCGGAGCGCATTTTCGCCGCCGTACTCGTTGTAGTAACACCAGTCGTTGGCCGCGCAGACGACCAGCCAGGGCACGCCAGCCGCTGCGAGCCCGATAAGGGTACCGGTCCACACCGAATCGCGCCGCTCGAGCGTGATTTGTTTGACATCGCCTTCCGCCAGCGGTCGCTGCGGGACGGACACGACATGGCCATCCTGTCCCGGTTGGCGCACGAAGAGTTCCAAGGAGGACGCCGACACCTCTCCGATCGTCGCCTTGGTGCGCTGACCGCCCGCGTCGGTCACGTACACGGTATCGCCCAGTTTCACCAAGCCTCGGAGTTGCTCGAAGGAAGTGGCCACCTGCTGAGCGCTCGCGCGTGGTGCCAGGGCGATCGACAACACAATCACGGATATCCAGACTCTGACTCGAATGAGGGGATTAATCATGTCGACTTCCTGTCTCTCTGGTGACCATGCCGCCGACCTTCGCTGGAACCTGAATGTTGCCGTGGGGTCACATGTCTTTATGGGCGGGTGTCGCACTGGCCTCCACGCCAGCACCGGCTCCGCACTGATCGTCCGATCGCCGGCCTTGCACACCGGTGATCAGCGAGTCACAGCCCCTGCAACAGCTTCTGCGGGCCAACCCTTCTGCGAGGCTGCGATGAGGGTGGGGTCCCGGCCGGATCCATCTGCGACGAGAGCGTCCGAGTTCAGCATTCCCTCGGGACAGTGGACAGCTCGAGACGGAAAGGTGCCCTGCTGGTGTCCTTTCACTAATGTTCGACGGGATCGCGACGGGGAGCGCCGTGATCGGTGCAGCAGTTTTTGCCGGGTCCCGGATCCCGGATCCCGACGCGATCGGGCTCCGGGACCGTCCCCTACGGGAGCGCGAAGACGTAGATCGCGTTGTGTCCGGTGACGGCTGGCGGCATGGCCTGGCCGGCCACGCTGAGCGGCCCGCTCGTCACCGACTGCCCACCGCCGGTGTACACCATGACGTACTGCTTGCCGTTGACGGCATAGGTGATCGTGCTGTTGACGATCATGCCGCCGACCACCGCCTCCCACAGGACCTTGCCGTTGTCGGCGTCGAGGGCGCGCAGACGCCGGTTGAGATCGCCGAAGAACACCAGGTCGCCTGCGGTCGTGAGCGCCGATCCGTTGGTGCCCTGCGGCTGCGAGTAGATCACCCGCATCTCGCCCGTGGCGACGTCGATCTTGGCGATGCCCATGTAGGCCTTCGGGTCGGCGCCCGGACGCATCACGCCGACGCGCCGCCCGTAGCCGCTCGCGCTCGTATTGACGGCCTGCATCGACAGGCACTGGTCGTGGAACGGGACGTACAGCGCGTTCTTACCGGGATGGTAGGCGATCTGCCACAGGCCGCGCGTGTTGTGATAGCAGCCGGTGATCGTGTCGCCGTCCTTCTTGAACAGCTTGTCGGGATTGACACTCGTCTTGCCGGTCTTCACGTCGACGACGCGCATGTTGACGTTCGGATCGTCGAAGGGGAACGGCCGGCCCCACAGAAATTGACCGGTCTGCTGCGCCACGGCAAACATGCCGCCGCCTTCCGCCACCGTAATCACGACGTCCTGCTCCGTGCCGCTCGTCGCCGCCGGGTTGATCCACTTGGCGAATCGCGGGTCAGGGCTCACGCGCGTGCGAATCAGCAGGCGTTCCTGATTGTGGTCGGCGTCCCAGTCGTCGCCGGGCAGCTCCTGGAAGTACCACACCAGCTTGCCTGTCTCGACATCGAGCGCGAGCGTCGAGTTGCTGAAGAGCTCGGTGGGCGAAGTGGGTGGGGCGGTGTCGTAGCGACCGTACCGTTTGAATCGCGTGTAGGGATTCGGATTGGCCACGCCCCAGTACACGACCTTGCGGACTGGATCGTACGAACCGGGCAAACCCCACGGGCCGGCAGCCCGCTGCTCGACGGGCATCTCGCCCCAGGTGTCGCCTCCCCGTTCACCCGGTGCGGCTGTGACATAGAACTTCCAGACTTCTTTACCCGTCCGGGCGTCGTGCGCGGCAATGAAGCAGAACTCGCGCTTCCCCTGCTCGCAGGTGCGGTTCGAGATCACCTTGCCGTCGGCGACGAGCAGGCCGCCGGCGGTAATCTGACCGTTGTCGACCTTCGTTTCCCAACGCAGCCTGCCGGTGTGCGCATCGATGGCCAGCAGGAATCCATCGGGCGCGCCGAAGTAGATCATGTCCTCGTAGATGCCGAGGTTCTTGCTCCGCGACGCCACGGCGGGAACGCCGGCGGCATAATTGCGCCGATACTCCCAGATCAGGTCGCCGCTGGTGGCGTCGACCGCCTGGATGACGCCGCCCGGCGCCATGACGTACATCACGCCGCGATAGACGATCGGCGTCGATTCCTGCACGCCCGCCGGCAGACCGCGCGACCAGACCATGCGCATCTGCGCGACGTTGCCTTTGTTGATCTGGGTGAGCGGGCTGAAACGCTGCTGGTTGTACGTGCGACTGATGTGCAGCCAGTCGTTGGGATCGGGATTGGCCAGTATCGCCTGGGTGACCGGCACGAACGCTCGACTCTGCGCAATCGCCGCCGCCATCGCCAGCCCCACGAACGCAACGGTCCCGAACGCGAATGCCGCCGCACGACAGGATCTCTTCATCTTCGTTCCCTCATCTCCCAAGGCTTTGGGCTTCAGGCTTTCGGCCTTGGGCCTCTACTAGAGCCTAGCAGCCCAGAGCCCAGAGATCTCCCGGCCGATGCCACCACTGGACGCTGCCCCTGTCAAGGGATAAATATATGCTGGACCTTTTTGGCCGGACCAGGAGGGATGCCGTGCGAAACCTCACGTTGCGTGTTCTGGCTCTCGTGTTCACCCTCGCTCCGGGACTCGCGGTCGCGCAGTCGCCCCGGGCGGCCACCTATATCACGGACGAGGAGATCAAGAAGGTCAACAGCCTCCCTGGCGTCGATCGCCAGATCGTGAGCGTCGACATCGGGAAGCTGAACGAAGCCGTCGGCATCATCCATCGCGGGCCGACCGGGGCCGCGGCCCGCGGTGCGGGCGCCGGCGCGGGTGGGG
>JBOGIR010000462.1:0-2414 GCA_050742335.1 Vicinamibacterales bacterium
CGAGCACCCGCAGGTCCATCCCCGCCTCGATCCGCTCGGCGAGGATGCGGCCGAACCAACCGTCCATCGCGCCGCGCGCCGTCGGGGTGTCGGAAAAGATGAACGGCAGGTCCGCAATCCCGATATCGGGCACGCGCTCGGTGAAGTAGCTGCTCGACTGGTACCCGAGCGTCAGCACGCCGCTCTCCACGAGCCAGAGGATGTCCTCGCCGCGATAGCCGAGGTCGAGGATGTTGTAGACGTACTTCACATCGACGTCGCCTTTGAACTTCGCCGACAGGCGATCGCCGATCCGCTTCAGCGCCAGGCTGAAGCCATTGTTCGCGGGGCTGTATCCGCCCATCAGGATGCGGAACGGCCGGCGCGTGGATACGGCCGGAGCGTGCTGCTGTCCCGCGCCCGCCTCCACCGCCCCCGCGCCGCTCGCGAGCGCTCCGGCGCCAACCACCGCCGACGTCTTCAGAAAGTGTCGCCTCAGCATCTGTTCCTCCGGATCACTCTGCCGGCTGCGCTTCGGCCGCGAAGCCGACGACGGTCTTCTGCTCTTTCGCGACGGAGCGACGTTTGCGGATGACACGGTGCCACCACATCGCGGTACCTGTGACGAACATCGCGGCTGGAATGAGGCCGAGCACCACCCAGACGGCCTTGAGCACGTGGCTGTTCCGCCACCGGCCAAAGTGCAGGCGCACCAGCCATTCGAGCACAACGTCCCCCGGGCGCGATTCGAGCGTCTCGTTGACGCCCCAAATACCGTCGACGGCTGCAATGAACGGCGCCGGGAAGCAGAGATAGATGCCCGACACAGCCCAGATGAAGACGATCGAGAAGAACCAGAAGCCCATCGCGCTGTGCAGATCGAAATTCAGTCGCGGCCACGACGCCCGCCACTTCACCCGCACCCCACGCCGCCAGCCTTTAATCCCGGGCCACCAGATGAACGCGCCGGTGATGCACAACACCGTCACCAGCACGCTCCCCACGCCGTTCCAGAATCGGCCGCGGCGATTGTCCACCATCAGCAGGTCATCGTGCAGCTCCGCGAGCTTGAGAATGGCTCCCGCCTTCCAGGGCCAGGGATCGCCGAGATCGGCGCCGGTCAACGCATTGAAATCCCGCTCGAGCGTTTCGCCGTTCCGCTGCAAGACGACGCGAACCAGGGCCGTCCGCCGCTGCGGCCCGCCGATCCGTTCCACGGTTGCGCCGGGATATGCCTCGAGCGCAGCCTGGGTCAGTCGTTCCTTCGAGAGCAGCTGCGTGGACGCATCGATGGGCGGCGCCTGTGGGCGGACCGCGGCGTCCATTTCGCGGCGGAACACCAGCGCGCTGCCCGTGACGCTGAGGAGCACGACGTACAGCCCGACGGCGATCCCAATCCACAAGTGCACCTGAAAACAGGCCTTCCGGAAAAAGACCGTCCGGGGGCGGCTCATCCACCGCTGCCACACGCTCATGTGTGCCATATCTGTCGTGGATCGTAGCAGGAGCTAACCTTTCTGTCCTTCCGGGCCGATAGACCCTGTAACTCCCTCAGCCATTTCCACTGAATGCCGATTTTACTGCTCTTCGTGTTGGGCGCAGCAGTCGCCTGGCCCGGCCAGGCATCGGCCCAGATCTATGCGTGGCGCGACGCCAGCGGGACCCTGGTGCTGTCGGATCGCCGCCTCGACGCCGACGCCACCACCTACGCCGTGCCCGACGCGCCCGCCTTCCGGACCACGCGTCCGGCCGCACCGGACGTGGGGCACGAGCGCTTCGAGCCGCTCGTGCAGGAACACGCCACGCGACAGGGCATCCGTCCCGATCTCGTGCGGGCGGTCATCCAGGTCGAATCCGGGTTCAACCCCCGCGCGACGTCGCCGAAGGGCGCGATGGGGCTGATGCAGCTGATGCCGGCCACGGCCCGCGAGCTGGGTGTGATCAGTCCGTACGACCCGGAAGACAACATCCGCGGAGGAACAACCTACCTGCGACAGCTGCTGGACCGCTACGACGGCAACGAAGAGCTGGCGCTGGCAGCCTACAATGCGGGGTTCAACGCGGTAGACCGGCATGGTGGGCACGTTCCCCCGTACCAGGAGACGCAGGACTACGTCCGGAAAGTGGGCGCTGCCGCCGAAGCGGAGCACGCGTCCAGCTCACCCGCTCGGGGGAAGCGCGTCATTTACAAGGTCGTCGAGGTCATCGACGGGAGACCCGTCACCCACTACACCACGGAGCGCCCGGCCTCAGGACCCTACGAGATCGTGCAGCGCTGACAGTCCGTGGCAATGGTCCCGGCCGGGCCACATAGGCGCACAAAGGAAAACGACGAGCTGAGCCGGTTTTGCGGAGCGACATGCCCACCTCGCTGCGTCGACCGTATGAAACCGACTCTTGTGACTTGTGACTTGTGACCCCGATTCGCACAGCTC
>JBOGIR010000463.1:0-15273 GCA_050742335.1 Vicinamibacterales bacterium
CGCCGGCCCCGCGGCCGCCTGCGCGGTTGGGCATCGGCGTGTCACCGAGGCCGGTGTAGGCCGTGTACATCGTCTGATACCGGATGCCGTTCCCTGCTCGATCGACGAATCCCATCGACTGCTGGAACAAGCCTGGCTCCGGATATCCCTCCGGCACCGTGCCGTCGAGCACATAGAGCCGGTTGTCGTGCATGTGGACGGCGGCAAACGTCCTGGACCGGTCGGCATTGTTCGTGAGCTGCACCAGATTCCCGTCGACGAGATCGGTGAAGTTCCACATCAGGTGGGTGAGCCTGGCGTCGCGCTGCAGGAGCTTGAAGGTGGCGTACGTCACGGCACCGCGCACGTCCTGCTTCCAGTATCCCGGCCCGATCACGCTGCCCACTTGTCCTCCCCGGCAGGGCTCCGCGCCAGGCGGGCAGGCGCTGGCGCGTGCGATCCCCTGCTTCTCGATGCCGCGGTAATCGACCACGGTGATGGAATAGCGCTCCCGGCCGCGGTCGGCGCTGTAGACGCGCGCCGGCAGCGTGTAGCCGTACTCCGAGGTCCAGGTGATGTCCTGCACCCGCGGTTGACCCGGGAAATCCACGCGGAAGCCGTCCTCGCGGTTGATGAACTCGGCCCAGTCCTGCGCGAACGCAGGTCGGGCCAGCGACAAGACGAAGAGTGCGGCAAGGAGTACGAGCGTGTGCATGGCGCCTCCTCTGACGGAGGCAATGTTATACTCGATCGACTCTTTAACAGCGGCCCTGTGAGACCGCAAAGAGGTGCCCATGCCCGTTGTCATGGATGCGGACCGGATTGGCCGCACCCTCACCCGCATCGCCCACGAAATCCTGGAACGCAATCGAGGCATCGACGCTCTCGCACTCGTCGGCGTACGTACGCGCGGCGACCATCTGGCGCGCCGTCTGGCGCGCAGCCTGCGCGAGATCACCGGTCATGAGGTGGCCACCGGTGTGCTCGACATCACCCTCTATCGCGACGACCTGATGCGACACGCGGTCGGGCCGCAGCCGCTGGTTCGGCGCACGGAAATCCCCTTCTCGATCGACGACCGCACGATTCTCCTCGTCGACGACGTGCTGTACACGGGCCGGACGACGCGCGCGGCGCTCGACGCGCTGATCGACTTCGGACGGCCGCGCAGCATCCAGTTGATCGTGCTGGTGGACCGCGGCCATCGCGAGCTGCCCATCAAGGCCGATTACGTCGGAAAGAATCTGCCCACCTCGTCCGAGGAGAGTGTGCAGGTGTACCTCCAAGAGAGCGACGGGCGGGACGAAGTAGTGCTGCTCGCGGGGTCCCCGCGTACGCCTGCGCGGTGGGGTGCCGAGCAAGGAGGTGCCGTATGAGCGCGCCGGCGACGACGCACGTTGAAGACACGCCCGCCCTGACGGCGCTGCGCAGCAAGGACCTGCTCGGTATCGCGGATCTGACGCCGGAGGAGATCTCGCTCGTCCTCGACACGGCGGAGGCCATGAAAGAAGTTGGAGAGCGTCCGATCAAGAAAGTCCCCGCGCTGCGCGGCAAGACGGTGGTCAACCTCTTTTTCGAGCCGAGCACGCGGACCCGCACGTCGTTCGAGATTGCGGAGAAGCGCTTGAGCGCCGACACGCTCAACATCGCGGTCGCCTCGTCGAGTGTGGTGAAGGGCGAAACGCTCGCCGACACCGCCCTCAACCTGGAAGCGATGCATCCCGACATGATCGTGCTGCGTCACTCCTCGTCAGGCGCGTGTCATCTGCTGTCGAGGATCTGCCGCTCGGCCATCATCAACGCCGGCGACGGCATGCACGAGCATCCCACTCAGGCGCTGCTCGACGCCTTCACGATACGCGAGCGCAAGAAGCGGCTGGCCGGCTTGAAGGTCGCCATCATCGGCGACCTGCTGCACAGCCGCGTGCTAAGGTCGAACATTCACCTGCTGACGAAGATGGGGAGCGACGTCTGGGTGTGCGGGCCGCCGACGCTCATACCTGCAGACATCGCCCGGTTTGGCGTACGCGCCACCAGCCTCGTGGACGAGGCGGTGGCAGACGCCGACGTCGTCATGCTGCTCCGCATCCAGCTCGAGCGGATGGAGGGCGCGTTCTTCCCCTCGCTGCGCGAGTACTTCAACGTGTTCGGGATGACGGAGGCCCGCCTGCGCCTGGCCACGCCCGACGTGATCATCATGCACCCCGGCCCGATGAACCGCGGCGTCGAAATCGCGTCCGAAGTGGCCGACGGCCCGTACTCGGTGATTCTCGACCAGGTGGCCAACGGCGTCGCGGTCAGGATGGCCGTGCTCTACCTCCTGTCGGGGGGAGTGAGTGATGAAGCGGCTGCTTAAGGGAGGACGTGTGATCGATCCCGCCAACGGGATCGACGGCCCACGGGATGTGCTCATCGACGGCGATCGCATCGCCCGCGTCGAGCGCGACCTTCCGGTGGACGGCGCCGCCGTCGTTGACATAGGTGCGGGGCTGGTCGTGTGCCCGGGTTTCATCGACATGCACGTCCACCTGCGGGAGCCCGGGCAGGAACACAAGGAAACGGTCGCCACGGGTACGGCGGCGGCGGTTGCCGGCGGCTTCACGGCCGTCGCGTGCATGCCGAACACGAGTCCCGTGAACGACAACGCCAACGTCACCGCCTACATTCTCGCGAAGGCGGCGGCGGCGGGCCTCGCGCGCGTGTATCCCATCGGCGCCGTTTCACGCGGCTCGAAAGGGGAGCTGCTGGCCGACATCGCGGAGCTGCGACAGGCGGGGTGCGTCGCCATCACCGACGACGGCCGTCCCGTGGCGACGGCCCTGCTCATGCGCCGCGCGATGGAGTACGCGGGCATGTTCGGCCTGCCGGTGATCGAGCACTGCGAGGACTCGTCTCTCAAAGGCGACGCCGTGGCGCACGAGGGCTATCACGCGGCCGCGCTCGGCCTGCGCGGCATGCCGGGCGCGTGCGAGGCGCTCGGCGTCGAGCGCGGCATCCTGCTGTCGGAGCTGACCGGATCGGTCTTTCATGTGGCCCACATGAGCGCTCGTGCGTCGCTGAGAGCCGTGCGCAAGGGGAAGGACGCCGGCGTCCGCGTGACGTGCGAGGTGGCGCCCCATCACTTCACGTTGACCGACGAGTCGCTCGGATCGCCCGTCCCGTACGACACCAACACCAAGATGAACCCGCCGCTGCGCGAAACCGCCGACCGCGACGCGATGCTCTCCGGTATTGCGGACGGCAGCGTCGACGTCATCGCCACCGACCACGCCCCGCACCACTACGACGAAAAGCATGTCGAGTTCGACCGCGCGCCGTTCGGCATCGTTGGACTGGAGACGGCCGTGTCGCTGGCGCTCGATCGCCTCGTGCACACCGGGCTCATCAGGCTGCCGCGCCTGGTCGAGCTGTTGTCGATGAACCCCGCTCGGATCCTGCGCGTGGCCGGCGGGACGTTGTCGGTGGGTGCACCTGCTGATATCACGATCCTCGCACCCGACCTCAACGTGCGGATCGAGGCGGCCAACCTGCGCTCGCGCTCGAAGAACACACCGTTTGACGGATGGGAGCTACGCGGCGGCGTGGCGGCGACGATCGTCGGTGGCCGAACGCTCCATGTGAACCCGGCGATGCCTGGCCTGGACGGCATGCGATGACGCGCCGGGACGACATCCGGGAGACGGCGCTCGCCGACCTGCAGCGGTACGAGGTGCTGATGTTGAACGGGCACTTCGACTTCGGCAACGGATTTCACGGGCCGGCCTACCTGAACCCGCACAAGCTGTTCCGGTATCCCTCGACGATCTGGCGCCTTGCGCAGGATCTGCTCGACGTTTTACCGGCGTCGATCCTCCACGAGACCGAAGTGGTGACCGGCCCGGTCACCGGCGGGGCGCTGCTCGGTCACACGATCGCAGGGCTGCTCGACAGTAGACGGGACATGACGCGTGCTGCCACGCTGTTTGCGCCGATCACCCTGGACGCCAATTGCGGACACACGCTCACGCGCTTCTACCAGCAGCTCGTCGCCCGCCGGAAGGCGCTCGTTGTGGACGACGTGCGGAATACCGGGCAGACACTGGCGCACTGCGTCGAGCTGGTGCGGAAGGCGGGAGGAACGGTGATGGCCACGGCCGAGATCTACGACCGTCTGGAAGCCATTGCGGACGCCGGCGTGCCGAATTTTGCGCTGGCCGAATACAAAGCGCCCGACAACGTTCCCGCCGAGCGCTGTCCCCAGTGCCAGTCAGGCGTGCCCGTGACAGCCTTTTGACCCGGCGTTCACGACATCAGAGGTGATGCGAACCGTGAGCGGCGAACCGAACGTGAACACGAACCGAGAATGCCAGAACCGAGAAGCGTGAACGACGACTTTCGGATCCAGCCGGCGACGGTCGCCGACGTGCCGCTGATCCTGAGCCTCCTCAAGGCGCTTGCGGCGTACGAGCGACTGGCGCACGACGTCGTCGCAACGGAGGCGAGCATTCGCGAATCGCTGTTTGGATCGAAACCGAGCGCAGAGGCGCTGATTGCCCACGCGGGACGCGAGCCTGTCGGTTTCGCTGTGTGGTTTCACAATTACTCGACGTTTCTCGGCCGCCACGGTCTGTACCTCGAGGATCTTTTCGTCCTTCCCGAGTGGCGTGGACGCGGCATTGGCCGTGCGCTGCTCATCCATCTCGCGCGCATTGCGGTGTCGCGCGGCTGCGGCCGCATGGAGTGGTCGGTGCTCGACTGGAACGAACCGGCGCTTCGCTTCTACCGCAGCCTTGGCGCCCGGCCGATGGACGAGTGGACGGTCTATCGGCTGACGGGCGACGCCCTCACACGGCTCGCTGAGGATTAGACCGGAGATCGGTTGTGTTGATGATGAAGCCCTATGGAGGTCAGGCCGACATCGATCGCCTGACCGCGCGAGAAGGCTGAGGGAACCCGCCAGCTCAGGGAGCTGGCGTGCTGCGGCCGCTCAAGCCCTCGCAGCGCGGTCCGGCCACCGGAATCGGGATTCATCATCAACACAACTGAGCTCCGGAGTAGTTTGAACGGATGGAGATCACCCATCACCGGTCACAAACCCTGAGAGAGCCGCTCGAGCGCCTCTACCGCGCGTTCGATCGCACAAGCTCCGCCAGCGATCCAGTACACATCGTCAGGCGCTACGAGGCGGCGGACGACCGCGAGATCGTCGGGTTCTGCGCGGCCGGACTGGCGTTTGGCCGCGTCGCCAGCGTGCTCCGTTCCATCGAATCGCTGCTGGCGGTGATGGGTCCTTCTCCTGCCGCCTTCGTTCGCACGTTCGATCCGGCGACGGAACGACGGCGGCTCGCACCGCTCGGGCACCGGTGGATTCGTGGCCACGATCTCGCGGCGTTGGTGATCGTCCTCCAGCGGATGCTGCGCGAGTCGGGGTCGATCGAGCGATTCTTTCTGGCTGGCGACGATCCGTCCACGCCCGACGTGGCGCCGGCGCTCGACGCCTTCTCGAGGCGCGCGCTCGACACCGACCTGCGGCCCGCCTACGGACGGGTGCCGGCGCGCGCCGGCGTCCGCTACTTCTTTCCGCGGCCGTCAGCCGGCAGCGCCTGCAAGCGGCTGAACCTCTTCCTGCGGTGGATGGTGCGCCGCGACGCCATCGACCTCGGCGTCTGGCCGCACGTCTCGCCGTCGCGCCTCATCGTCCCGCTCGATACGCACGTGATTCGGCTCGGGCGGTGTCTCCGACTCACACGCTACCGCAGCCCGGGCTGGAAGATGGCCGCAGAGATTACGGCGGCGCTTCGCGACATGAACCCCGCGGATCCCATTCGCTATGACTTTTCACTCTGCCATGTCGGGATGACGAATGCCTGCGGGTTCGGCCTGAAACACAAGGACTCGCGGTGCCCGTTGCGGGGGTTCTGCAAACCTCGCCGACCGGGGCGCGTGGCTACTAGTAGAGGTCGTTCACGAGCGGTTTAGAATCAGCTCCTGCGCGTACGACAGTCCGGCTACGTGCGCCTGCGCAGCCGGATGTCCACCTCACGTTCGACGTACCGCCATTCCTCCGTGTCGCGCAGTCGGGACACGAGCTCATCGAATCTGGCGGCCTCTCCAGGGGCGTACTCGAACCACGTCAGAAAGTCGAACGGTTCACCCAGGTCGCGGCCGTGGTAGAGACGCCGGGCGATGGCCGGCAGGTACCCCAACCCCGTGATGATATGCGCGGAGCGTTCCTCCAGGATGGCTCGACGTTCGTCCTGCGCCAGGTCCCACCAGGCGGCGGACTTGGAGACGGGAATCAGTGCCGCGCAGGTGGCGTCGGGCCGTCCGAGCGCCGGCTGCCGTGCCTCCAGCGCCGCGCGCTCCGCTCGGGTGACGTAGCGCCCATGGCCCGGCACCCCCCGGAGCGGCCATTCGGCCTGGCCTCGGCCCGGGGAGAGGAAGGTCTCGACGATTGCCAGGCGATCGATCGGCGCGATCCCCCGCCCGGCGATCGCCTCCAGGCGCACGACTTGCCACGGCCCGTTGTCGGCGGCCGTGAAATGTGTGATCAGGCGGCGACGGTCAGGTGGTCTTTCCATGCAGCAGGTCGTCGAGTGCGCTCGGGCGCGACTGGTGCGCGTGATGCTCGAGGAAGTCGATCACGTGCCGTCGGCACCCGTGATACTCAGGGTGCGCAAGTACCGCTGGTCGGCTTCGCGGCCGCGGGAATGGCACCTGCAACACGTCGCCCACCGTCGCCTCCGGTCCGTCCGTCATCAGGATTAGCCGGTCTGCCAGGTAGAGCGCTTCATCGACGTCGTGCGTCACCATCACCACCGTCTTCCTTGACTCCTCCCATACACGCAGCAGCGTGTCCTGCAACTCGAACCGCGTGAGGGAGTCGAGCATCGAAAAAGGCTCGTCCAGCAGCAGGAAGCGGGGTTCGACCGACAGCGCGCGGGCGAGTGAGACGCACTGCTGGGTTCCGAGCGACAGCTCCGCGGGCAGCTGCTGGGCCGCATCCGCTGCACCTACCATCTCGAGATAGCGATCGGCGGCGGCGGCATTCTCCCGCCTGCTGCGACGGGTCGCACCCTGGGCCGCGGCCACCAGCACGTTCTGCCGGGCCGTCAGCCAGGGTAGCAGGCAGGGAGCCTGAAAGACGACGGCGCGCTCGGCGCCGGGCGCAACGACCTCGG
This sequence comes from Vicinamibacterales bacterium, assembly GCA_050742335.1. Lineage (GTDB taxonomy): Bacteria > Acidobacteriota > Vicinamibacteria > Vicinamibacterales > UBA2999 > DATCJA01. The sequence continues at coordinate 7,140 of JBOGIR010000463.1, forward strand.
TGCCATCGATGACGACGCCGCCGAAGGTCGCACGCTGGAGGCCGGCGACGATCGAGAGCACCGTGGATTTGCCGCAACCAGAATGCCCCAGCACCGCGACAAACTCTCCCTGCTCGATCGTGGCATTGACGTCCTTGACGGCAATGAAGGGTCCAGACGGCGTCGGAAAGACCTTGGTCAGGCCCGTGAGCTCCAGGGGGACTGTCACGTTCAATCCTCGGTCTTTGCAAGACCGGCCCGGGTGAAGCCGGACACCACGTTGGAACCGAGGAGGGCGTGCGCCTTCAGAGAGACGTCAGAGGTCGCAGGGCCCGGCTTCAGCCGGACTTCGTGCCGCCGCGGACGTCCGAGCGCGGCGGTCAGTGTGGCGACCACGTCGGCGCGCACGTGCGTCGCCTGCTCATCGTGCGCGAGTTGGGCAATACTGCGGGGCCGCGGCAGCTCCACCGGAATCGGCGTGCCCAGTGTCGCGGGTGGCCCCGCCACGATCGGCACGATGGCATCGGACAGCAGCAGCGCTTCCTCGACGCTGTTCGTGATCATAACGGTCGTGACCGGCCGTTCGACGGCCGAGCAGAGCCGGACGAGGTCCTGCTGCAGTGTTTCGCGGGTCAGGGCGTCGAGCGCCCCGAACGGCTCGTCGAGGAACAGCACCTGGGGTCTAGTCGCAAAGGCGCGGGCAATCGCGACACGCTGGCGCATGCCGCCCGAGAGCTGGCTCGGCCGCCGGTGCAGGGCATTCCCCAGTCCCACCCGCTCGAGCGCGCGCTGCGCCTGCACACGCTGATCGTCCCTCGTCATGTCGGGGAGGGCTGCATCCACCGCGAGGCGGACGTTCTCGAGGGCGGTGAACCACGGTAGCAGCGAATAGTTCTGGAACACGACAGCCGCATCGCGCCGGATGCCGCTGACCGGTGCGCCGTCGATCACCACGCGTCCCGCGTCGGGCCGCGTGAGTCCAGCGAGAATGCCGAGGAGCGTCGACTTGCCGCTCCCCATCGCACCGACGATCGAGAGGAACTGGCCCTGCTCGACGACAAGCGACACGTCCCGTAGCACCTGTTTAGTACCCGCAGTCGCGGCGAACGACTTGGAGACTCCGGTGACCTCGATGAACGCCACTACACCGCCCTCAGCCGTGCCTCGGCCAGACCCATCAGCCGATCGAGCGCGAATCCGATGACGCCAATCGTGATGATCGCCAGCAGGATGTGCGTGTAGATAAGGCTGTTGTACTCCTGCCAGAGGAACCCGCCGACACCCGGAGTGCCGGTCAGCATTTCGCTGGCAACGATCACGAGCCAGGCGATGCCGAGGCTGAGCCGGTAGCCGGTGAACATATAGGGCAGGGTTGCGGGGACAATGACCTTCGTGAACGTCGTCCAGCGCGAGAGGCGCAGGACCTTCGCCACGTTCCAGTAGTCCTGCGGGATGGCGCGCACGCCCATCGTCGTGTTGATGAGCGTCGGCCACATGGAGCACACCGCGATGGCAAAGAGGGCGGCCGGCTCGGATTTCTGAAAGAGCACGAGGCCAAGCGGGAGCCAGGCGAGCGGCGAGATCGGCCGCATGACCTGCATGAGCGGGTCGAACATACGCACCAGGATCGGCGACACGCCGAAGAGGAACCCGAGCGGTGTCGCAATGGCGATCCCGAGCAGAAAGCCCTCCGCGACGCGGACGAGGCTGTAGTACGCGAGCAGCGCAATGCCCTGATCGACCTCACCACGCTTGGTCAGGGGCTCGAGGATGTAGAGCTTGCTCTCCTCCCACGTGCGCGCGGGCGAGGGAAGGTCCAGGATGGTCAGGCTGGCACCCCACCAGGCCAGGAGCGCGAGGCCGACGCCGACAAGGGGCAGCAAAAGGTGCACCAGGCGTTTCATCAACATCCGACCTTTCTCACTGAGGAGAACCACAGAAACACAGGGCACAGAGCTGAATGCGGTTTCTCTCTGTCTCCATGTCTCTGTGGCCGTAGGGGTGAACATCGTTTCTACGCGATGCTGTGAATCGGGAACGACCGTGCGTACGCCTCGGGATCCTTGCCGTCGAACGTGCCGTCGAACAGCGTGATCGTCTGTTCCTCCGCCGCCTTCACGGCGACCCCGATCTCCTTCATCGCCTCGAGATAGAGATCGGCGCGCAGCACGCGCCTGGGAATGCCGGTGTAGTCCGGCGCCGTCTTGACCATGCCCCAGCGGCGGAACTGCGTGAGCCACCACTTCGCGTAGATTTGATGCGGATAGTTGGTGTTCCGGTTCGAGTAGATCATGTAGTACGGATCCTGTTCGACCCGTCCGTCGCCGTACTCGTACTTGCCCATCAGCCGCTCGAGGATCGTGGCTGGCGGGCAGTTGATGTATGACGGGCGCGCGATGACTTCCGCGAATTTGGGCCGGTTCTCCATTTTGTCCAGATCGACACTCGCCAGGTGGAGCGCCTTCAGGACGGCCTTCACGGTCCTGGGGTTTTTCGCGGCGAACTCCTCCGTGAAGGCGCAGACCTTTTCCGGATGGTCCCGCCACATCTGCTGCGTCGTGATGGCGGTGAAGCCGATCCCGTCTTCGATCGCTCGGTTGTTCCAGGGCTCGCCCACGCAGAAGCCGTCCATCTTGTCCACCTTCATGTTGGCGACCATCTGCGGCGGCGGAATCGTGATGAGGCTGACCTCCCTGTCGGGGTTGATGCCGCCGGAGGCGAGCCAGTAGCGCAACCACATCGCGTGCGTGCCGGGAGGGAACGTCATCGCGAACGTCAGTGGATCACCGGCCGCCCTCGCCTTGTCCGCGAGCGGCTTGATCTGCGCCGGCGTCTTCACCCCCGCGGCCTTCAGCTTGTTGTTCAGCGTGATCGCCTGGCCGTTCCGGTTCAGGATCCACGGCGCAATCATCGGCTTCACCGGCGATCCCGCCAGGCCCATGGTTGACGCGAGCGGCATTCCAATCAACATGTGCGTGGCCTGGTTCTCGCCGAGCGACAGCTTGTCGCGGACGACCGCCCACGAGGCCTCCTTCGAGATCACGGAGTTGATGCCGAACTTCTTGAAGTACCCGAGCTCGTGCGCCATGACGATCGACGCGCAGTCGGTGAGCGCGATGATGCCGAACCGCATATCGCGCACTTCGGGGCCGTCCTGGGCATAGACGCCGCCGTTCCATCCTGAGGGCAGGCCGGCCAGGAGCGCGCCGGCGGTCGTGCCGGCGGTCTTGAGAAACGTGCGTCTCGAGGTCGTGTTCATCTCATCGCTCCGCAAGGAAGACGTAAGTGGCCATGACGTACGGATGACTGTAGGAGGCCCCCGGCGTGGCCTGCTTGAGGAAATTGCCCGTGAAGACGTGGGCATAGCCGGCCGCAAGCTGGATCTGCGGTGTCAGGGCGCGTGCGACTTGCACGTCGAGCTCCTGCCCGACATGGCGGCGGCCGGCGCCGACGATGATGCGGGCGAGCGGTGCGCTGCCCGCGTTGTAGATGCCGTCCCGTGTCTCCGCCAGCCACCACGAGTGGTAACTGGCGGACATCGGCAGGCCCCTGATCGGAGTGAGTTCCACGCCGCTTCGGAGGTGATGGATGTTCCTCCAGCCAATCTGATCCGCCAGGCCGTACTTGTCGTGCGCCGTGGGATAGAGCTGGTCGAAGGTGCCGCGGACGCCATCGGTCGGGTTCGCGTCGCCAGAGGCGTAGTTGTATTCGCCGGCGAGGCGCACGGCGCCCGCGCCAGGCAGCGATTCGCGCAACTGCCAGTGGCCCGCCCACGCCTTGACATCGTCGGTGCCCAGGGAGCCGCGCTGCACGGCCATCTCGGCGCCGTAGTCGAGTCGCCCCGGCATCCGGCCGGCGAGGCGCACACCCACCGTCGTCTGGTGCAAATCGCCGAACGTCCCCGTTTCGGTCCGCAGGTTCGCGTCGCGCCGCCAGAGGAGGAAGGGCTCGACCGTCCCGAGCGGAATGAGCTTGGTCGTCGTCGCGTAGGCGCCGGCGAAGCGATTGCCGTTGCCGCTCCTGTCAAACGCGCCGTCCATGATGCGGACGAGCGAGGCGCCGAACACGTCGACGGCGAAGGCCTGGGTGCGAACGGTGACCTTGGCGGCGTCAAAGGTGCGCGCCGCGTTGAGCCAGCTCACGTGGCCGACCAGCCGCTGTTCCCCGTAGACGAGCTCCTGTCGGCCAACCCGTACGGCAACACGCGACTTGGCGTCGCCCACGTCGGCGAACGCCAGCCGGAGGTCGAGCGGCGCTTTGAACGGCGTGCCGGTTGAGCCCACGGTCTTCTTCGCGACGCGTGCATCCTGCGCCTGAAGCTGGAACGAGAGCAAGCGCGTGGGCGTCACGGTCGCATTCAGCCGCACGCGACTGAGGTAGTACAGGTCCTCACGATTCTCGACGAAGCCGGCGCCGTCGAAGCCTTCCATGCGCTGGCGGAACTCGCCGCGGATGCGCAGCCACGCCGGCAGCAGTTCGTTCGCGCGGTTCAGGATCGGCGCTCGCGGCGCCGGCGCGATCGGTGCCGGGGCCTGCGCGGCCGGCGGTGGGGCGACCGACACCGTCTGCCGGGCGAGGGCCGGAAGAGGAAGCACAACGAGGAATGCCGTCAGGCACCCTCGGATGAATCGAGATGGTCTGGTGAGTGGCACGACACGACCCTCCTGTTCATAGCTGGAATCTGTTGAGGAGGCGTCGCGGCCCGGTACTGAGTGGACTTCTGGGCCACCCGACGTGCGGAATAGCAAGGAACGTTCCGCGGCGCCGCGTGTATGTGGGACGTGTGAAAAAGACGCGCGGTGCCCATGCCGCGCCTCGCTCCACCCTGGTTCGCGGCGGGTCGCACTGATCGACATCACTGTAGGAAACGAGAAACCAGTAGACAATTACGTGGTCTACGCTGTCGCCCCCGAGCGAAACGAGGACGCAGCCGGAGCGCTGGGGGGCTCGGCACCAGGTGCTCACGGCGGGAACAGAAGGCGCCCACCGCCGGCGTTACTCCTTTGCCTTCCGTAGCTTAACTTCCACGTAACGATAAGTTTCAATAATGTCTGCTGTACTTTAGTTTTCGACACGATCGTAGGTCAGAGACCCCTTGTCCGATGCACTCCGAGCGTGTATCGTCGTTGACGTGGCGCGTGCTCCGACGCGCGCGCCATTGACGCCGGCGTTGCCGGCCCCGTCCACGGCGCGCAGCTCGTTCCCCGTTGCAGCGAGCGCACTACCCGCGTCAGCCCTGAGCGCAGTCGAAGGGCGCCTGCCCTGAGCATTGTCGACAGGGCTGCCTGACCCTTCGATGCTGTTGACATCACTCCACGACGAGTAGCGGATTCGAATCGGGGACGCGTGTCCCCGGGAGTTGAGCTGCTTCATGTCGCCCACGGTGACGCTACCGCTCTTGGCCCGCGCCAGGCAGGACCCTGGCGTGCTGGCCTACGTCACGCCGCGGTCGCGGCGTGACACGTCGTCGCCAGACGTGTGCGGCGCGGGTGGTCTGGCCGCGCGCATGCCCAGCCGAGCGCCGGGCCCCGGTGAGCAGTACCGCTTCCACTTCGACATGGGGAAGTGCATCGGCTGCAAGTGCTGCGTGGTTGCCTGCAACGAGCAAAATGGCAACCCGGCCGCAATCAACTGGCGGCGTGTCGGCGAGATCGAGGGGGGCTTCTTCCCGAACGCGACGCGGTCGTTCCTGTCGATGGGGTGCAATCACTGCATCGAGCCGACATGCCTGAGCGGCTGTCCGGTGGACGCCTATTCGAAGGACCCGGTCACCGGCATCGTGCGCCACAGCGCGGATGCCTGCATCGGCTGTCAGTACTGCACCTGGAACTGCTCGTACGGCGTTCCGCAGTACAACCCCGAACGGGGCGTGGTCGGCAAGTGCGACATGTGCCACGGCCGGCTGGAGCTCGGCCAGGCGCCAGCCTGCGTGAGCGCGTGCCCGGAAGGCGCGATCCAGATTGAGGTTGTCAACGTTGCCGAGTGGCGCGCCGCCCTCGCGGCCCCCGCGCCGGCGCCGGGACTTCCCACTGCCGACGGCGGCCTTTCAACGACGCGCATCAGCGTGCCGGACGGGATGCCTCCGAACGCGCGGCCCCGCGACATCACCCACGTCACACTCGCTCACGCGCACTGGTCGCTCATCTTCATGACGGTCCTGACGCAGTTGTCGGTCGGCGCCTGCGGCGCCATCTGGCTGCTGCAGCTGAGTGGGGCCTCGACCGGGCTCGGGACCGCGGCGCTGGTCTCGCTGACGGTCGGCGCGCTGGCGCTCGCGGCGGCGACCTTCCATCTCGGGCGGCCCGCCTACGCGTATCGCGCGCTGCGGATGTGGCGCCGGTCATGGCTGAGCCGCGAGGTGCTGCTCTTCACGTGCTTCTCTGCGGCTGCCGCCACCTACGCGGCGGTCCTCTGGTTCCAGCTCCCCGGAGGCGCTGTCGTCGGCGCGGTGTGCACGCTGACGGGCATTGGCGGGATCGCCGCCAGTGCCTGCATCTACCGCGTGCCGTCACGGCCTGCCTGGGACACGCCGTACACACTGGTGCAGTTCAATCTCACCGCCGGCATCCTCGGGCCGCTGTTTGCCGCTGCGGTTACGGCCGGAGAGACACGATGGCTTGGCCTGGCGGCCGCGACGATGGCGGGCGCGCAGTTCGTGCTGCTGGCGCTCGGCTTCTTCCGCTGCATCGCTTCTGACAGCCTGGAGCTGCGGGGCACGGCGCGCCTCCTCTCGACGTTGCTGGTGCGGCACCTGCTGGCGCGCGGCATCCTGCTCGCGCTCGGAGCGATTGTCCTCCCGCTCGGCGCCATCGCACTCGGTCCGCCTGAAGGCGGACACTACGTACTTCAGATTGAACCGGTTCGCGTCATCCTTGCGCTCGCGCTCGTGCTGGCGACGGCAGGCGAGTTCGTCGGCCGGCATCTCTTCTTCGTCAGCGTCGTCCCGATACATCTGGCCGCGCCCTACCTGGCGTCGGCACGAGAAGTGGCATGACGCTGAAGCAGATGCTCGGGCTCGACACACGCGCCGACCGGTACGCCTACGGCGTGGATCTGGTGAGCGGACACACCTCGGCCCAGAAGATTCCGGACCGCTGGATTCCAACGACGTGCGGCTACTGCTCGGTCGGGTGCGGAATGTTCATCGGCATCAAGGATGGTCGAGCCGTGAGCGTCCGGGGCAACCCGGATCACCCAGTGAACCGCGGGATGCTCTGCCCCAAGGGACTCTCCGAGCACCACACGATCGCTACGGAGAACCGCGCGCGGTATCCGCTGCTCCGCAGCGGGCGCGTCATGACGCGCGTCGGGTGGGACGAAGCGCTGTCCACGATGGCCGCGCGCTTTCGGAACGTGCAGGCACGATTCGGCCCCGGCGCCGTCGGCGTCATCAGCACGGGTCAGCTCGTCACCGAGGAGTTCTACGCGCTCGGCAAGCTCGTGCAGCTCGGGCTCGGCACGCCGAACTACGACGGCAATACGACCCTGTGCATGGCCACCGCGGTGGCCGGCTACAAGCGGTCGTTCGGCAGCGACGGCCCGCCCGGCGCGTACGAGGATCTGGAGACGGCCGACGTGGTGCTGCTCATCGGCGCCAACATCGCGGAGAACCATCCGATCCTCTGTTCGCGCCTCCGCGCGAATCCGGCCGCCACGATCATCGTCGTCGACCCGCGCGTGACGAAGACGGCGATGCTCGCCGATCTCCACCTGCCGATCCGCCCGCGGTCCGACCTGGCGCTCGTCAACGGCCTGATCCATCTCGTGATCGAGAACAACCTGGTCGACCACGACTACGTCGGCGCCCATACGACCGGTTTCGAGGCGCTGCGCGAGTCGGTCCGCGAATACACCCCCGACCGGGTCGCCGAGATCACGGGCCTCAATCCGGAGGCGATCTACCGGACGGCGTGGACGTACGCGAGCGCGAAGGCGGCGTTCATCGGCTGGACGATGGGCGTCAACCACAGCACGAAGGGGACCGAGACGGTCAACGCGATCAACAATCTGGCGCTCATCACCGGCAACATCGGGCGGCCCGGCACGGGTGCGAACTCGATCACCGGACAGTGTAACGCGATGGGCTCGCGCTTGTTCAGCAACACCACCAACCTGATCGGTGGGCACGACTTCGCGAACGCCGAGCACCGCGCCA
>JBOGIR010000464.1:0-2587 GCA_050742335.1 Vicinamibacterales bacterium
ACGCTGCAGCGTCCGGCGACGGCCGCCGGCGGCGTCCCGAAGCGCGATGTCGCCGTTGGCCCCGAAGGAACGAAGATCACTCTGGGTGATACGAGCGTCACTATCGTCGCCACGCCGGGACACACGCCTGGCACGCTCTCGTACGTCTTCCCGGTGAAGGACGAGGGCAGGACGGTGATGGTGGCGTACTCAGGAGGAACCTTGACGGGCGCATTCGGCACCGACGGCGCACGGTGGGATCAATACGTTGCGTCGCAGCAGAAAATCGCCAAGGCTGCGGCCGACGCGGGAGCGACGGTGATGCTGTCGAACCACAGCGAGTACGACAACGCGTATACGCGGGCACGACTGATCGGCGTGAAGCGTGAACCCGGCGAGAACCACCCTTTCGTTGTTGGCGCCGACGGCGTCCAGCGCTACTTCACCGTGATGGCGGAATGCGCGACCGCGGCGAAGCTGCGGGCCGGCGCGAAGCCGTGATCGGCGGTGTCTTTGGCCATGCATTGATGATTGACGATCTGTGATCGCTGATTCGTTTCTTGATTATCGATTGGTGATTTTTGGATTGAGAACAGCGCGCTCGCCGGACATTGGCGGAGCCCGGCACACGTGCTCGTCCGATATCTGGGCCGGGTTGCGCTAGACGCGAATGCCGCTGCTTTCGCCGGGGCACTTCGGCGGGGCCCGGCAGAAGAGGCTGGTTGGAGACTCACGCGCGATGCACGGCGTCCACCGCACAGCGCAGATGGTGCGACGTCGGCACTCGCCACTGTACGCAGAGACCGCACGGGTGATGGCGTGCCGGTCCGCGAACCGTAAGGATTCCGGCGCGACTCGCACGGGGCTCCTGATGGCGCGCCGTTCGCCACGCGGGCCCTGTGGCTCGTCATCCCTCGTCTGCGTATGTCCCGAAAGCGCCCGCACAGGGCGCGCTCTATCAGGTTCGGCGCGACCATTTCGAAACGTTCCGCGCCGAGGCAGGTCGCGTCCACGAACGGGGCGGCCCGCCGCGGTTTCATCGAGGAGGAGTTCCGGTTCTTGCGAACCGACCTTCCGTAAACGGCGCTAATCGTCCCTCATAGGTAGGATCTTTAGCCGCTAGCGGCTCGGGGATCGACAAGGGACCACGCGAGCCTCATGCTGGGGTTACCACACCAAACCAGCACAGGAGGCAGCCGTGGCCCCATTGTCTACGTCCGAGCTTACCAAACTCAGTCGCACCCTCGCGCGGGCGATCGCGATCGACGACGTCAATCAGTTGGGACGAGACACGGGCCAAGCCACGCGGCTGCGGACGGTGACCCCGCATCGTCTGTTCCTGGCGCTGGTGTCGACCCTCGGGAGCGGGCGGGTCGAATCGCTGGCCGATCTCCTGCGGGCCTTCAATCATCAGCAGGGTGTGACCGTGGCCTACAAGGCGTTCTACAACCGGCTGGCGCGGGTCGGGTTCGCAACGTTCATGCAGGAGATGCTGGTCCGGCTGATTGCGCAGCTGCGGCTCGAGACGTTGACGCCCGACGGCGAGCGGGCCATCGCCCGCTTCACCGACATCGTGATTCAGGACGGTACCTCGTTCGCGGTCAAGCCGGCACTGGCCGCCACGTTTCCCGGGCGGTTCACGACGATCGAGCCCGCCGCCGTCGAAGTGCATGCCACGTACAGTGGACTCGCCGACGATGTCAGCCAGGTCGCGATCGCGCCCGATGCGCACGCCGAACGGCCCTTTCTGCCAGCGCCCGCCACGCTGCAGGGGCGGCTCCTGCTCGCCGATCGCGGGTATCCCGACGTGCAGTACTTCGCCGCCGTCACCGCCGCGGGCGGTGCCTTTATCGTGCGGCTGACGCGCAGCTACGATCCGGAGGTCCGGACCGCGTGGGTCGATGGCCGACCGCTCCGGGTCGCCTCCGGCCGGCGCCTCGCGTGGCTCCTGGCGCGGCATGCCGGACACGTGGTGGATGCCGACGTCGACTTCCAACGCGGCCTGCAGCGTGTGGGGGTGCGTGTCGTCGCGCTCCCGGGCCGGGACCGCTGGATGACGCGGCTCTGCACCAATCTGCCGCGGACGCCCTTCACCACGGGCCTGATCGCGCGACTCTACCGGTTCCGCTGGCAGATCGAGCTGTATTTCAAAGAGTGGAAGTCCTACGCGAACCTCCACCAATTCGACACCGCCAATCCTCACATCGCGGCCGGCCTCATCGCGGCCAGCCTGTGCGCTGCCGTGCTCAAGCGCTTTCTCGCCCACGCCGCGCAACGCATCGGCCACGGCACGGCCATGTCCACCCGCCGCGTGGCGATGTGTGCGCACCATGTCCTCGACGACCTCGTCGAGGCCTTGCGTACCGGCATCGGTCTACGGCCCGCGCTGCGCCGTTGCGTCGCCTACCTGTTGGCCAACGCCCGTCGGGCTCATCCCAATCGCGACATCCGGACCGGTCGGCTCCGTGCCGGGTTGCTCCTCAGGGCGGTCGCTTAAGTGATCACCTATGAGGAACGATTAATCGTTCCTATCGTCCATTGGACCGTATCGGGGCCGGCGGGCGCCGCGGTGGAGTTCGACGCGGAGGTGACGAAGGCGATTCCGAAT
>JBOGIR010000465.1:0-2254 GCA_050742335.1 Vicinamibacterales bacterium
CGCGTTCACGCGGCTCCCCGGGGCCAGCATCGTCAGGTTCATCCAGTTGCGGCCGTTGATCGGCAGTTCCTGCATCTGACGCGGGTCGTTGTTGCCCGACCCACGCGATCTGGTCACGTCGACGAGCGGAGCCTCGCCCGTAACCGTAACCGTCTCCTGCAGCGTAGCCGGCTTCATCTGGATGTTGGCCGTCACTTGCTGGCCCACGAGCACCTCCAGACCGGTCTGCGTCACGGCGGTGAAGCCTGACAGTTCCGCAGAAACTCGATAGACGCCGACACGAACGGCAAGTTGATAGACACCGCCGGAATCGGTCACCGTCTCAAAGCTGTTCCCCGTCGCCTCGTGGACGGCGCGGACGACGACTCCCGGCAGCACGCCGCCGGTGCTATCTGCAACTGTGCCGCTCAACACGGCTTCCTGCTGCGCGAACCCCAGGCCGGGGACCGCCAGCATCGATGCGAGAACAACCACAAATTGCGCAATCCGCTGTTTCATAGGGCTAGATCCTACTCCTGTTCGCCAAAACGCTTCACGTCCTCGGGGCCTTCTTGCAGCTCCACAGGGCCCTCACCTTGCACCTGCTTTCGTATCTGCTCGACAATCTCAGGATTGGCCAGCGTGGTGACGTCGCCGGTATCCATGCGATTGGAAATGGCCGCCAGAATGCGGCGCATGATCTTGCCCGAGCGCGTCTTTGGCAGATCCGGGACGATGTAGACCGACTTGGGACGGGCAATCTTGCCGATGATCGTCTCAACGGTGGCCACGAGCTGCTCGGTGACCTGCTTTCCGTCGGAGATGCCCGGCTTCAGCGACGCATAAATCGCGGGCATCCGGCCCTTGATTTCGTCGACAACGGGTACCACGGCCGCTTCGGCAACGGCAGGCACCGTCAGACACGCCGACTCGATCTCCTTCGTCCCCAGACGATGACCTGCGACGTTGATCACGTCGTCAACGCGGCCGAGGATGCGATAGTAGCCGTCTGGAGCGAGCACGGCGCCGTCGGCCGCGAAGTACGGCCAGTTGCGCCAGTCCTTGCTCGTCGGGTCTTTGCAGAACTTCGAATAGTACTGGCGCACGAAACGCTCGTCGTCATTCAAGATGGTCTGCATGATGCCCGGCCAGGGGTTGCGGATACCGAGGTTCCCGGCACGGCCTGCACCGGCCGGGATTTCCTGGCCGTTCTCGTCGAAGATGACCGGAAAGATCCCGAGCGCGGCAGGGCCGGCGCTGCCCGCCTTCATGGGGTCGAGCGCCGGCTTCGTCGTGATCAGGAAGCCGCCGGTCTCGGTCTGCCACCACGTATCGACGATGACGGCCTCACCTTTGCCGACCACTTCGTGATACCAGCGCCACGTCTCCGGCTCGATCGGCTCCCCCACCGTCGTCATGTGCTTGAAGTGGTAGTTGTATTTGAGCGGCTCGTTGGGACCCATTTTTCGCAGCATGCGAATCGCGGTCGGCGACGTGTGGAAGATGTTCACGTCGAGCTGCTCGGCAATCCGCCATGGCCGGCCGGCGTCGGGATAGTTGGGCACGCCCTCGAAGAGGACGCTGGTCGCAGCCAGCGACAGCGGCCCGTACACGATGTACGAGTGCCCGGTGATCCAGCCGATATCGGCCATGCACCAATAGACGTCCTCCGGGTGGATGTCCTGGTAGTACTTCGCGGTGCCGACGACGTAGGCGAGATATCCGCCGGTCCGGTGCTGGCATCCCTTCGGTTTGCCCGTCGAGCCGCTCGTGTACATCAGGAACAGCGGGTGCTCGGCATCCAGTGATACCGGTGCGACCTTGACCCGCCTGAATCCCTTGAGCAGCTCCTCCATGTAGTAGTCGCGCCCTTGCACCATGGGCGTGTTCGACAGATCCTGGCCGTCACGGCGCCGCCATACGAGGACTTTCTCGATCCGCTGTCCCTCGTCTGCGGCGATCTTCACTGCGATATCCGCGCTGGCCTTGTGGTCGATGAGCTTGCCGTTGCGATAGTAGGCGTCGGCATAGATCATGACGCGACTGCCCGAATCGGCAGCCCGGAGGCCTGCCGCTTCGCCGCTGAAGCCGCCGAACACCACCGAGTGGACGATGCCGAGCCGCGCGCACGCGAGCATCGTAATCGGCAGCTCCAGGATCATCGGCATGTGGATGGTGACGCGGTCGCCGGCGTTCAGCCCGCAGAAGTCGCGCAGCACCGCCGCCGTTTCGTTGACGCGTGTGTACAGTTCCTGATACGTAATCGTGTACGTCG
>JBOGIR010000466.1:0-5873 GCA_050742335.1 Vicinamibacterales bacterium
AATCTCGTCGTCGCCGTGCTGGGCGATCCCGTTGCCACATCGCAGCTGGCGTCCGGGCTCGCGCTCGGGTATGCGCTGACCAGCCTCAGCGATCGCCGCACGAACCAGGTGTACTCAGCGTTCTGGCACCGGCACCGGTCCGCGCTCCGCATGGCGCTCCGGCGGACACCGGCGCCCGAGGTCGCGATTGACGCGTCCGCGGCGCCGATGCTGTGACGCGCCGGTGCCCAAGCGAATCCTCGCGCTCGACGGGGCTTCGTCGACGGCGGTGTCGGCCCGTTCAACCAGTCACGGGCCCTGCCCTTGCTATCCCGCAGGGCCCATGACTGGTTGGCAGTATCTTCTTGGCGCGCTCCGCGCGCCTGGGACCGCTATACGGATTCACAACGAGTACAACATTCGCGCTTGGGGCCGTATAGCGGTCCAATCGTCGTTGCAGATGCTGGTGATCGCCCGTACGGTTTCGCGGGCGAGAAAACTTGACTCATTTGGTTGGAATTTTCGAGGTCAAGTTTTCTACCGCGAACGGCTTGGGCCGCGGTCTGCAGCGCCTTCATCATCCAACCGATACAGACAAATGACAAGTTCGGGCCGCGAGGGGTGCGCTCTGTCAAGCGGCCCGTGCAAACCCACACGGAGATGGCCATGGAAAGAGTCCGGACATCGATGATCGCCCTGCTGTTCGCCTTGGTCGTATGGCTGCCAGTCTCAGCCCAGCAGAGGCACGTGGCGGACCAGGCGACGCTCGATCGAGTTGTTGCCGAGCACGTCCACCAAGCAGCTGACGACCGTGAGGCAATACGTCGCGTGCTCGAAATCGATCAGGTGCGCACACTTGCGGAAGGAGTCGGCCTTGATCTGAAGCGCGCAGAGGCGGCAGTCGCGACGCTCGACGAAGCTGAAGTGGGCATCATTGCGGCTCAGGCGCGGACGGTGAACGACGCGCTGGCCGGCGGCCAGTCGAGCGTCACGATCTCGACGACGGTGATCATCATCGGCCTTCTCGTGTTGATTCTGCTCATCGTTGCCATCTGATTCGAGACGCACGCGGTAGACGTGAGCCTCGTTGGTTCACGCTGAACGCGACCTGAACATCGCAACGAGACGCCACAGGATCGTCACGACACCCCCGACGACGAAACCGAGGATGAGTGCCAGTCCTTGGAGGAAACGCCCTCGTCGGCGCGCGCTGTCGCCGTGCCAGACGACCGTGTCGCGGATGACCCGCATCCCAGGAGGCGGAAATCGGTTGCTGCGGACGACGCGGTCCCCAAGCCGCCAGAAGTACGCGGCGAAGATCAGCGTGGGCACCGCGACCGCGGCGGCCAGGCCGGTCGCGATCAGTTTCAGGCGAAGGGGCGCCTGTGCCGGATCCTCGGCCATCCACGCCTGCAGCGCCGGCAGGCGCGACTGCACGCCCCAGAAGACCAGCACTCCACCCGCCGCGCCGATCGCCACGAGAGCGACTGCCCGGCGCCGAGCGCGAGGATCGGCGCGCTCAATCTGCATCACGCCTGATGACGCAGCCGTCTCGAGGCTCCCCGACGTTCCCTCCGGCATGGCTCCAACAGCATTACACAGCACGCGAGGCGAAGAACATGCAACGCCCGAGTCGTATATCGAAGAAGTAATAGCCGCTCGCTCGAACCGTGAGCACAGGAGGCCGGTCGGGGCAGGTGATGGCAAGGTGTTGCAGAGCTGGCGCATGCGACCGCATGCCTTCCGATGCCCTTGTTCGCGGCCGGGTCGTCGGCGATGCTGCGGATGAAGTTGTTCTGGCGGAGGCGCCGGCCGCTGGCATGGGGGCGCTCCGGGACGTAAGAGGAGACCAAGCGCCAGGCACCGGGGGCGGTGCCTGGCCAAGACCCGTTACCGCGCGGTGGCGGATGATTCGTTCGACGGACCGCTTTCCGCGGTGCTCATCGCCGTCACGTAGTAAGTGTACGTCACCCCGCTCTGCAGGCCCGTATTCACGGCGGTCGTCCCCGAGACGCTGCCGATGTAGACAAACAACGTCGTGTCGGTCTTCCGGTAGATCCGATAGCTCGTGGCGCCCGACGAGCCGGTCCAGGACAGCCCGATCTGCTTCTTCGGCGTCAGTTGCTGCGCTACCAGGTTTGTTGGGGCGGCAGGAGCGGGCACGACAGGGACAGTGATGTCCTCGCAGACCTCATTGGAGTTGGCGCTCGACTCGCCCCCCTTCACGGCCTGCACCACGTAGCAATACGTGCCCGAGGCGGGGACGGTGTCCACGTAGCTGGTGCTCGAGACGCCAAGGGCAATCGTGCTGTACGACCCGCTACCCAGCTTCCGCAGGACGTTGTAGGTCGTCGAACCGTCCGCGTCCGTGGCGGCGTCCCAGGCGAGACTCACGTCCGCATCGAACACGCTCACCGTCAAGTTACTTGGCGCGTCGGGGGCTGGCCCACCAGTAGAGCCGAACCAGGCGCCGATGTTCAGCCTGCCGCCGGTGGCAGTCTCATCTGCCAGCGAGGCGGTGGGCGTCGTGGAGGTCAGGATGGCCTCCTTGATCTCATCGGCTGTCTTGGTCGGATCTATCGACGCGTAGAGCGCCGCGGCGCCGGTGACGTGCGGCGTGGCCATCGACGTCCCGCTGTACGAGCTGTAGCGATTGCCGGGCGTCGTGGAGTATACCGAGACACCAGGCGCGGCAAGATCGACCGTGGTGGCGCCGTAGCTCGAGAACGAGGCGAGCGTGCCCGCTCCCCCTGAGCAGTACGAGGAGGCCGACGACCCGCAGAGCGCGGCGACGGCAATCACGGCGTCGAAGCTCGCCGCCGCCTCGGTTCCGGTCCCGATCGTGGTGTCGTAGTTCGACGGGTAGCGGCTCGTCGTGTCGTTGTTCGTGGCTGAGTTGCCGGCTGCCGCGATGAACAGGATGCCTGCCTTCGCCCCCCGGATGATCGCGTCGTGCAGCCCCTGGGAGTAGCCGCCGCCGCCCCACGAGTTGTTCGTGGCGACGATATTCAGGTCGTGGCGGGATTTCAGGTCGGTGAGATAGTCGACCGCCTTGATCGCATTGGCCGTCGTTCCGCCGGTCGTGCCCAGGAACTTGGCAGAGATGATCCGGACGTTCCAGTTGACCCCGGCGACCCCGATGCCGTTGCCGCCCGCGCCGCCGATCGTCCCGGATACATGCGTGCCGTGCGCGTCCACGTGAGCCGCTTGCTGCTGCCGTCATAGACGGAGTTGTCGTTGTTGACGAAGTCCCAGCCCCGAACGTCGTCAACGTAGCCGTTGCCATCGTCGTCGACGCCATCAAGGCCACCCGTCTCATCGGGGTTCGTCCAGATGTTGGCGGCGAGATCCCCATGGCTGTAGTCGATCCCTTCGTCGATGACGCCCACGAGCACGGTGTCGCTGCCGACCTCGCCGTTGGCCCAGGCCGTGGCCGCCCCGCTTCCGTACGGGTTCTCCGGCGTGGTGCCGGCGCCGTACATGCCCCACAGTGAGCCGTCCGAGAAGTACGGGTCGTTCGACGTCTCCTGATGCGTGTAGATCCAGTTCGGTTCCGCGAATGCCACGGCCGGGTGCTGGGCGAGCACGGCGATCGCGTTGGCCATCGACAGGCCCGGCGGGATCACCG
Source organism: Vicinamibacterales bacterium (assembly GCA_050742335.1). Lineage (GTDB taxonomy): Bacteria > Acidobacteriota > Vicinamibacteria > Vicinamibacterales > UBA2999 > DATCJA01. The sequence goes on from JBOGIR010000466.1 coordinate 3,608, forward strand.
CCAGCTCGAGTTCGGCGGTGCCTCGCCCGCGCAGCAGCTCCTTCCGCTGCGCGTTCACCCATCCGCGCGTGTTCTGCTGATCCTCGGCGCTGACTCCCGGACGAAACTGGATGAGCAGCTCCGTTGCGCTCGCGCGCCCGTCCGCGACGGCCTGGGCGATATCGCTTGCCGAATCGGCTGGCCGTTGTGCGTGGGTGGGCGCTACGACCGCCGCGAGCACGAGCAGGAGGGCAGCGAGGGCGGAGGCGTATTTCTTCATAGTCGAGATATTCTGAAGGGAGTCTCGTCCGGTTTCCAGCCGACCACTTCACAGAACGTGGCTCCGTTGCACGGCAAAGGAGAGGTGTGACGAGAAATTGGCAGGATTTCCTGGCCCGGTTCGGTGCCAGGAGGGGGCTCTATGTGGTCGATCGTTGGTGGAGAGACGGCGGCTCGTCTGATGCTGGCGGCGGTCCTCGCCGCGCCGCAGGCCGTGCTTCAGGAGCTCGTACCGGCGACGCTTGCGCAGGGAACCCAGAGCAACATCGGGCAGCCCCGGCAGGTTGTGGTGCGAACAGTCGAGGAGTGGCGAGTGCTCTGGGCGGCGCACAGCTTGCAGCCGGCGCCGCCGGTCGACTTCTTGCGCTCGGTCGTCGTCGGGGTCTTCCTGGGAAGCCGGCCGACGGCTGGATTTCGCGTCGAGATTACCGGGGCGACGGCGCAGGACGGGCAGGCGGTGGTCCGGTTCGTGGAGCATCGACCAGCGCCTGATGCCATCCTCGCGCAGATCATCACCACGCCCTTCCACCTGGTGGTGCTGCCCGCCAGCCTTCGGGCCATCACGCTGCAGCAGAGCGAATCCCCACGGTAGCGGGACCAAGCCTAGACAAACGTTGCGGTGACGGGCGCGTGGTCCGGGATCACGCCGTTTACAACCGGGTGGGGGCCGAGCAAGTTAGGCGTGTCCTCGTTCAGGATCGTGACCGTCGGCACTTGCCGCAATCCCCCGACCCGCGGCATCAGACTCTGGCTGGCCAGAATGTGATCCAGCAGCTCGTTTTGTCCGTTGTGACGTCGCGACCACCGCACGTGCCCCGGCACGAGCTTGGTCACGTTGTACAGCCGCTGCGTGTCCTGAGCGTCCGCCCGCTGGAACGCGCCGCTCACGTGCGTCGCGTCCTCGGGACCTCGCGGCTGGCTGCCCGGGGGGCCATACAGCACTTCGGTGGTGGCCGCCTCCGTTCCATCGTTGAGGTCTCCCAGGACGATCACATCCCGGCCAGCCGCCAGGAGGCCGTTGACGTGATCCCGGATGCTCGTCGCTTCGGCGGCCCGGCGTTCCAGCGCGAAATAGGCGGTGTGTGCCCGCAGCGTTTCATTCGTGGTGGTGAAATTCCCGCCGAACGACAACAGTTTGGACTTCAAGTGCGCGGTGACGACATCCACGGGACGACCATTGTGCGTGACGCCTATTTGAAGGGCCGGTCGTGGAAATTGCGCCACGGCTTGGACGTTGCCGTTTGCATCGAAGTCGTTGACGACGACGCCTGGCGCCAGGCGAAACTGATCAATCGGCTGGGGGAGGCTGGCGGGAGCAACCCGGGTGAGCATGGCCACCCGGTTTCCACGCGAATCGGGGGTTCCCGGGAAGGCTTGAAAGCCGAGGCGATTCGCGAGTGCCTGCAGGGCGGTGAAATCCAGGATCTCCTGCAAAGCGACGACATCTGGGGCCAGCGCCTGCAGGATGCTGACCACGAAGTCGAGCTTATCGGCAAAGACCGGGTCGCTCTGCCTGAAGTTCTGGACGTTCCACGTCGTGATCGTGAAGGCCATCGGATCCTCCTCGCGTCGGACAGCGGTGATCGGGCGAACGGGGCGTTATTCTGTCACCCTAACCTGTCTTAACGAGGAAGTCGCACGTCCTGAACAGCGCCGCCTGGGGCATGATCAGCATGAATTGGCGTTGAATAGGTTCTTCGACGCGAAGGATGCAGGCGGTACACCATTACTCGCGCAAGGGGCGCCGGCCGCGTCCGACGCCACTTTAACCAGTCACGGGCCCTGCCGTTGCTATCCCGCAGGGCCCATGACTGGCTGGCAGTATCTTCTTGGCGCGCTCCGCGCGGCTGGGACCGCTATACGGATTCACAACGAGTACAAAATTCGCGTTTGGGGCCGTATAGCTGTCCAACGCTGACGACCGCCACCGCAACTGTTCCAGGCCACCTCGCGATTTCGCGTAATCCCAGGAAATCGTCAACAATCGTCAATCGAGCCGTCTGAGACC
>JBOGIR010000467.1:0-4315 GCA_050742335.1 Vicinamibacterales bacterium
AACAAGCTCGGATGGTCACCATTGATGGTCACGCAGGGTATGCTCATTGCGGCCAACGGGAGATGGAAACCGCGAGCGGAAGCGCTGATTCGTAAGCTCATGATCGAGCGTGGCCTCGATCCCGCGCTCTACAGTCAACGCCTCCTGTCAACCACGATTGCCGTGCCGTAGGAGGTGTCGGCGCATTCGCGGCCGAGATGAAAAAACGCGGCTTCACCGACCGTGAGCTCGACATGTTGTTCAAGGACAACCCGGCCAGGGCTATTGGATTGCCGGTGGCGGACATTCGGTGACGTGGAATTGCAACCTATTTCGTCGCGTTCTCCTTCAGCGCAGCGAGCGTCGGTCCGGGCTGACCTGTGGGCAGCAGGCTCGGTCCGCTCCTGACGAAGATCTTTTTCGGATCGACATTCGCATCGAAGACCAGTCCGATGAAGCAGTTGCTCATCTCGTCCCAGTTCTGAAGCCCAAAGCGAATCTCCTTCGTCGGATCCGGATTGAACCGGTTCGCCGACGAGTTATCGAAATGCGAGATGCCAGTGAGGCGCGTCCCCCTCGGCAGATGGACCGGCTGGCTGAACACGTACCCGAGTTGCCAGTTGAAGTCCCACTTCGATTTGAACAGCGTCTGTGACTCCCCGGTGGGAAAGATCGCGCGCAGCTCGTAATCCTTGCCGCGCAGGTGCATGTGCGGCTGCGCGTAGACGAGTGTCATGTCTGTCGTCGCGGTGACCTCGCTCACGACTTCCGCGTTGTGGTCACCGGCAGGGATCACAAGATTGCCCGCCGACGGGCCGTATGACGTGAAGTAGCGCGTGGTGTGTGGCCCTTGTGCGAAGACCAGTCCGACCTTCGTGCGATCGCTCTGTGGCGTACCGACGGCCGTATAGTGGACCTCGAAGACGAGGTCCGATCCTCTCGGGACGAATTTGGCCGAATCGCCAAATTCGAAGGTCTGCGCGCCGAGACCCGGGTTGAACTTGCCGAGGATATCGATCTGATCCTCGCCGATCTTGGGGCGCTGGGTCTGAGGAAACTAGACGCCAGGCACGGCATTGCTCATCCACTTTGATCCAGGCGGCAGCACCCAGACCTCGCCATGGTGCACAACCTTCGAGTTGCCGGGCCGCATCTCGGCGGCCTTCACCCACACATCCTCTGGGAAGTTCGCCTTGACGAGCATGTACTGGTATTCGATTGTCCCGGTCGCCGGCACGTGGAACTCGGCTGGCATCTCGACGATCATGTCGGGCTTCAGATTCCAGCCGTCGGTGAAGGTGACCGGTGCGGGCCTGTCGCTCGCGTTGCCTTCCGCCGCGCCGCTGTCGGCCCACGCCACGAGCGTATCGCGCTCGCGCTCGGTGAGCCGCGCCGCGTTCGAGAATCTGTGGTCGTACTGCGGTTCAACCGGCCAGGGCGGCATCTTCTGCGAGAGCACGGCTGCCCTGATCGCGCGCGCCCACGGCCGCGCCGCGGCGTAGGTGAGAAGCGACATCGGCGCGACCTCGCCGGGCCGGTGACACATCTGACAGTGCTTCTGCAGTATCGGCAGGACGTTCTTGTTGAACGTGACGTCAGCTGCGGCGGGCGCCGGCACGGCAACCACGACAAAGAGGACCCCCATCTGGAGGACGTATCTCATAGCAACACCTCGCGGAAGCGCCATGATTGTCACGCCCGTACTACTTCTTCGGCAACGCGAACGTGATGATCTCGTCGTTGGTGACCTCCGACCCCGTCAGGCTGCCCCCCGTGGCCAAGACCGTCACGAACTGCCGCCCGTCGGCGCCCATGTACGTGATTGGCGCGGTCTCGATCGATGACGGCAGTTTGATCTCCCACAGCGTGTCGCCGGTTTCCGTGGCCAACGCGCGGAACCTGAAATCGTCCGTGCCGCCGACGAACGTGAGCCCGCTTGCCGTGAGGATCACGCCGCCGGTACTTGGGCGACCCGTGTTCTGGAGGCCCGGCGGCAGCATGTCGGAGACGCCGAGCGTCTTGCGGTACACGATGTCGCCCGTGTCCATGTTGACGGCGACCAGCTCGCCCCAGGGGGTCGGGCCGCACGGCAGGCGCCGGTCGGGGTCGCCGAAGCGGCGTAGACCGGCAAGCTCCCCCGAATTGATCCAGCTGCCGTCGGGCCGCCGGACCAGCCGCATCGGCTGGAAGAGGTTTGTGGTGTTCGTCACGAACAGGTGCAGGTTGGGATCGTACGCGGGTCCCCAGTAGTTGATGCCCCCCTGTGGTCCTGGCGGAGAAATGCTGTAGCGCTCTGGGGCGATCGGCATGTACGGACCGCCGAGCTTGATGTTGTTGTCGTCCACCATGCGCTCGCAGTACGCCTGGTGCTGAGGCTCGCCTTTGTAGAGGTTGTCACGCGAGATCGTCATCTGCGCCAGCGGCTCCGGCTTCACCGGGAACGGTTGCGTCGGCGACGCCTGCTCGCCGGGCACGTCGCTCTTCGGCACGGGACGCTCTACGACGTCGAAGATCGGCTTGCCGGTGACGCGGTTGAGCGTGAACAGCAGTCCGGTCTTGTTGACGACGAGGAGCGCGGGAATCGTCGCGCCGCCCCGCTGCAGGTCGACGACGAGCGGAGCCGACTGCATGTCGTAATCCCAGATATCGTGGTGCACGAGTTGGAAATGCCAGAGGTACCTGCCGGTGGTCGCATCGACCGCGACTACCGACGACGAGAACAGGTTGTCGCCGGGACGGTCGATGCCGACGCGATCGTTGTTCGGGGCGCCGAGCGGCATGTAGAGAATGCCGCGCACCTCGTCGAGCGACATGTGGCCCCACACGTTGACGCCGGACCGGTTCTTGGCGCTCTCCCCGCCCCAGGTGTCGTACCCGAATTCGCCCGGACGCGGCACGGTGTGGAACGTCCACGCCAGCTTGCCCGTCGTCGCGTCCCACGCGCGTGTATCGCCGGCGGGGCCTGAGCCGCCGTTGGACCCGCCGGGGCCCTCGCCGGTGCCCGCGCCGGTGATGATCAGATTCTTGAAGATGGTCGGAGACGACAGGTGGGAGTAACGCACGTTCATGCCGGTCTGCATCACTTCCGGCGTCTTGGTGTTGACGATGCCCTTGTCGCCGAACCAGTCGTTGAGTCGGCCGGTCGCCGCGTTGATCGAATAGAGCGCGCCGGCATCCGACCCGAAGACGATCGACGCGGGGCGGCCGCTCCCGCCCGGCCAGTACGCGATACCGCGCTTGGCCGGAATGTCGTTGTTCGGCAGCTGAAATCTCCATTTCTCCGCGCCGGAGGTAGCGTCGAGCGCGATCACCGCGCCGTACGGCGACCCGATATACATCGTGTTGCCGATCACGATGGGAATGGCATCGCCTCTGAGCAGCTTGTCGGAGTAGCCGACGGGCTTGAGATGGATGCTCCAGGCGCGCTGCAGCGTGGCGACATTGGCCCGCGTGATCTGGGTCAGCGGACTGTAGCGGTTGGCGCTTTGATCGTAGTTGCTGGCCGGCCAGCCGGTCGGCCCCGGCGTGTTCTGTGCGATGCCCCCGGCCCCGGCCGCCGCCGCAATGACTATGCCTGCACTCAGTCTCGACATGAATGTCGCCATGGCTATCCCCGCAATCGAAGTGTGAGCGCCTTCATCCTTGCCAGAGGTTGCTTATCGTATATCCACATCCATGTCCGTACTGTCCCGGAATTCGAAATATTTCCTATCCGCGCTAAGATGCTCTCGCGCTTGCGGATCACACTGCAATTGCCATCGACAAGGCAAGGAGGACGCTGATTATGGATTCGACCAGACGCAGCATATTGGCCGCGGGTGTTGCGGCTGCGGCAGCGGCCGCCGTGCCGCGCGTACTTGCCCAGCAGACGCGCCAAGGAGGCAAGTTTTACGAAAGAGGCTCGGTTCGCATCTACTATGAAGAGGCCGGTTCCGGCTTCCCGCTGTTGCTGCTTCCGGGCGGCGGATTGAACTCGACCATCGGCTTCTTCACTGGCAACTCGCCGTTCAACGCGATCGAGGAGTTCCGGGGGGAATACCGCTGTATCACGGCGGACCTGCGCAACGCCCCCAGCGGCCAATCGACCGGTCCTGTTGAAATCGACCGGCCGTGGGAATCCTATGCCGACGATCAGCTCGGGCTGATGGATCATCTCGGCAGTGACAAGTTCTTCGTCATGGGCTTCTGCATTGGCGGCCCCTTCATCTGGAGTCTTCTGAAGCGCGCACCGAATCGGGTTGTGGCGGCGGTGGTGGCGCAGCCCGTGGGCTGGCGTCCGGAGATGCGCGAGCCGAAGTACCCGGGCCCATTTTGGAGGAGCTGTGGTGGACTGTTG
>JBOGIR010000468.1:0-14905 GCA_050742335.1 Vicinamibacterales bacterium
ATCCTGTACACCTACCGGTTCTAATCAGGCTTTAGGCCGTAGGCTTTGGGCTTTGGGCTTTGGGCTTTGGGCTTTAGGCTTTAGGCCGGGTCCGGAGACCTGAAGGTCTCCGGCTACCAGTCGCTACCAGTCGCGTACGCGCAGATGACTTGCCGGTAGCCGATAGCCGGAGGCCTTTAGGTAGCCGGTAGCCGGAGACCTTTAGGCCTCCGGGGGCTTCCTCACGCTTGCGAGTGCTCTCAGTTGCGCCTCGAACTCCTCTGGTGATGTCGTCGGCGCCTCGCACGCGAAATCACGGCAGACGTACGCGGTTGCGCGTCCCTCACGCACGCGAAGGGCCTCCGTCCATGGCAAGAGCTGCGACAATGCGCGCCGGTGCCTGTCACCGACCGGCACCACCACTGTCGTCGGCAGATAGTGGCGGCGTACGACCGAGGTGAGCCTGCTCGCATCCGCTGTGTCACCATCACCCACGATGACAATCTGCGGTGTGCCGATGTGATACGCCGACAAGGCGGCCAGCATCATCGGCACGACGCGGCCCTGCGTGGCCATGCTGCCCGCGAAGGCGCCGAACACCCGCTCGATTTTTTCGGCCATCGCCGGATCGCCGGTCAGGTGCGACATGGCCAACAGGTTGAGCGCCGCAACCGAGCTGGCGGCCGGTTCTGCGCCGTCGTACTCCTCCTTGAGGCGCAGGAGCACCGATGGATCCGTGCCGGTGGTGCTGTACCAGCCGCCGCCGACCGGGTCCCAGAACAACTCGTCGAGACGCTGTTGAAGTGCCAGCGCCCACTCCAGCCAGGACGGATCGCCATCGGCCTGGAACAGCTCCAACAGGCCGAAGATCAGGTAGGCATAATCCTCGGCGTACGCCTCGACGCTGGCGTCACCGTTCCGGAAGCGTCGCAGCAGCCTTCGGTCGGTGTCGTTCCACAAGCGTGAACGGATGAAGCTCGCGGCCCGCCTGGCCATCGCGATGTAGTCCGCGCCTCCCTCGAGCGCCCGCCCGCTTCGCGCACACGCCGCAATCATCAGCCCGTTCCACGCGGTCAGGACCTTGTCGTCCAGGTGTGGTCTCGGCCGCTTCGATCGCAGGTCGAGCAGCGTTGCCCGCGCACGTTCGAGCGCCGCCGCCACGACACCGGCCGGCGATCCTGTGCTCGATGCGATGTCGTCGATCGACCGCGCGGTATAGAGCAGATTCTGATGGGTGAACTCGTTCTGGGGATCGAACGGCGCGTTCCCCTCTGGCCGCACACCGTACCGGAGACGAAAGATGTCGGCGTCATCACCAAGCGCGACGCCGAGCTCCTCGTCGCGCCAGACATAGAACGCGCCCTCGCGCTTGTGAGGCGACGTCTCATGTGCGTGCTCTGGAGGCACGCTGTCGGCGTCCTCGGCGGAAAAGAACCCGCCGTCCGGATGCGTGAGATCGCGACGCACGTACTCCAGCGTATCTGTCGCGACGCCGGCAAAGTCGGGATCGTGTGTGATCTGCGCGGCCTCGACGCAGGCCAGCACGAGCTGCGCCTGGTCGTAGAGCATCTTCTCGAAGTGAGGCACGCGCCAGTCCGCGTCCACCGAATATCGATGAAATCCCCCGCCGATCTGGTCGCGCATCCCTCCACGCGCCATGGCCCGGAGCGTGGTGAGCACCATGTCACGCGGTTCGTCTGCGCTTGTGCGCGTGTGCTCACGCAGCAGAAAGAGCAGCTCGCTGGGCCGGGGGAACTTCGTGCCGGTGCCGAAACCGCCGCGGCGATGGTCGAAGGAGGCCGCGAATGCACCGACCGCCGCGTCGAGCACGCTCGTGTCCGGAACACCCGCGCTGGCGTGTCCGCTGAAGGAACGCAGGCGGTCGACGATGGCGTGTGCCGACTGCTCGACCTTGCCGCGCTCCTCACGCCAGACGCGGGCAATGTCCTCGAGCACTTCCGCGAATCCCGGTCGCCCCCACCGCGAGGACGGCGGGAAGTACGTGCCGCCGTAGAACGGTTCGAGCGTGGGCGTCAGCCACACACTCATCGGCCACCCGCCGGCGCCGGTGGTCACCTGGACAAACGTCATATAGACGCGGTCCACGTCGGGGCGCTCCTCGCGATCGACCTTGATCGACACGAAGTGCTCGTTGAGCAGGTCGGCGATAGAGGCGTGCTCGAAGCTCTCGTGCTCCATGACGTGGCACCAGTGGCACGTCGAATAGCCGACCGAGAGAAAGATCGGCTTGTCCTCGCGGCGCGCCTTCTCGAACGCGGCGTCACCCCACGGATACCAGTCGACCGGATTGTCCTTGTGCTGGAGCAGGTAGGGACTCTGTTCTAGGGCGAGGCGGTTGGGCATGGGGAGAGACTCTAGGCTTTAGGCTTTAGGCTTTAGGCTTTGGGCTTTGGGCCAGGGCTCGTCGGTCCTTGGCGTGGCCTAGAGCCAAGAGCCTAAAGTCTAGAGCCTACTGCATCACTCCCGTGGCATCGCGCGCGGGGGCGCCATCTGCTGCAGCCGCGCCTTCACTGTCTGAAACGGCCGGGAGTCGCGGGCTCCGCCCGGCCGGCGTGCCACATCGCCCTTCAGCCGCTCGATCCGATCCTGCGGTGATGGGTGGCTCGAAAAGAACAGCTCAACGCTGTCCGGGTTGCGCCGGGCCTCTCGCTGAAGCATCTCGAACAACTCCACCATGCCGCGCCCGTCCCACCCCGCCTGCCGCATGAGCTGCAGGCCCACCTGGTCGGCCTCTCGCTCGTCATCGCGGCTGAATTTCATGAACAGGCCGTTGGTCAGAAACCCGGCGGCCGCCTGCGCGGCGTTCGCACCGGCGCCGCTGCCCAGCACCGCGCCCAGCAGGCCCAGTCCCAGGTTCGCCATCAGCCCCTTCGTGAGCTGGCTTGCCGCATGGCGCTGCGCAATGTGCGCCACCTCGTGCGCGAGAACACCCGCCACCTGCGACTCATTGGTCGCCGCGTGCAGGACGCCGCGGTGAATCCAGACCGGTCCGCCAGGCAGCGCGAAGGCGTTGATCTCGCGGTAATCGGCCATCGAGAAGCTGTACGGGTATTTCGGGCCGGAGGCCTGTCGGACAAGCCGCTCGCCGATGCCCCGAATGTACATCGTCGTCTGCCCGTCTCGGACTTCGGGCACGTCTTTGCGGACCTGGGCGTTCGTCTCCCGACCGATCTCGATCTCCTGTTCGACCGAGACGAGGGAAAACTGCGCCCGTACCGGGGACGTGGATACACAGACGACCGCCAGGACGAGCCAACCCTTGGCTGGTTTCATACTCGTGGCGTCGGCGCCGCCGGCATCTCCTCTGGACGCCGCCGGCGCAGACGGGCATACGCTGCCGTGAATTCCACGCCGTACATCAGGATCACCGAAGACACATACACCCATAGCAAGAATACGACGACGGCGGCAATCGACCCGTGGATGAGGGTGAACTGCCCGCTCCGGCCGATGTACCACGAGAAGCCGCTGAAGGCGAGCCGCCACAGGACACCTGTGAGCACGGCGCCGACCCAGACATCGCGGAACCGGGTCTTGGCGTTCGGAATGAAGTAGTACAGCAGGCCGACGCCGACGATGAAGAGAATCGTCGCGGAGTAGGTCACGGTCAGCGACTGCAGCGCCTGCAGCCACCGGACGCGGGCGAGCACCGCCCCAAACCACGAGGCTTCTGCGACCTCAACCGCGCTCACGAGGAACAACGCGATAATCAGCACGCCTCCGCTCGCCACCAGCATCACAAACGACACCAGACGGTGCTTGAGGAAGCTGCGCTGCTTTTCAACGCCCCAGGCTTCGTTCACGGCGCTGGTGACGGCGCCAAAGACGCCAAGCGACGCCCACATCAAGGCGAGGGCGCCGCCCACGCCCACCTGCACGCGTGTCTCGCGCAACGCTTCGAGCTGGGAATTGACGAAATCAACCTGCGCCGGGAAGTACCGTAGTACGAAGGCAAGCACCGCGAGACGATCCGTCTCGTCCGCGGCGACCGAGCCCAATGTCGACATGGCGAGCAGCAGGAATGGAAACAGGGAGAGGAGCGCGTAATAGGCGATGGCCGCCGCGTGCGTCAGGTCGTTCCCGCTCACCAGCCGCATGAAACCGCGCCACGCCGCCAGACCCGAAAAGCGAAGCTCCGCGTTCACGCGGAGCAGTATCCGGGCCACGGTCACATGGTGATTATGACTTGAAGGGGTGCAGGCTTTGGGCTTTAGGCTTTAGGCTTTAGTAGGCTTTTGGCTGCATGGTGCAAAGCCTAGACCCGGGTAGAGCCTAAACCTGAACCTACAGCCTAGAGCCTAGAGCCTAAAGCCTAGAGCCTTGAGCGCCCCATCACCCCTGCGCTTCCTCGACGCCGCGCCGCACGGCGTTGCGCGCCTGATGCACCATGTCGCGGCCGCGTTCGGCCCAGGTGCCCGCTGTTTCCGACGCGCGGTGGTACTGTTCCGACGCTTTCGTACCCAGGTTTTTCGCCTGTTCGCCGATCTGGCCCCGGAGATCCGAGCCGGATTTCGGCGCCAGCAGCATTCCAAGCCCGGCGCCCAGAACGGTGCCCGCCAGCAGCCCCATCACGAAGCCGCCTCCGTTACCCTCGATGTCGTGACGATCGTAGCTCTCCGCCATGTTGTTCCTCCCCTTGTTGAAAAGGCTCTAGGCTTTAGGCTTTAGGCCCTGCATTAGTGTGACGTGGCACCGGGCGACGGATACTGGTCGCGTGCCGCCTTGAACTCCGCCATCACGCGCATGCCGTCGCCGGCCAGATCCCCTACCTTTCCGATGGTCTTCTGAAAACGCAGGAGCTCTCGCCGCAGGTCATCGACGGAGGGCTCGATCCGATCGCGCATCTGGCGACCACGTTCGGTAAAGAAGAGGTAGCCCGCGACAGCGCCGCAGACCGCGCCGATGACGGCGCCGAGCATCACTCGCGACTGGTCGTTCACACGCCCTCCCTTCCTGCCTGTCTCCCGAAGCCGCCGCCAAGGCGGACGGCGGCGGTGTGGATCTTCCAAAACGAGTGCCATCCGATCGGTACACGATTCATTGAGCCGCTGAGCCGCCCGGCGTCTGGCTGGCGCCGGCATGGCGGCCCTGTGTGGCAAAACGGACCGCTTTGGGGTCGAGGAAGAGCGTCAGCGCCACACCGTCCCACCGATCCCCGCTCGGACTCTCCAGCGCATCGGCACCAAGCGCGATAAACCCGGTGTGCTGGGGCATCAACCCGTATCGGCCCAGCAGGTACTCGCGGACGACCCCGGCTCGCTGGCGCGACTGACGAAAACGGTCGCTTGCCGTCCCACCGGTGGCGTAGCCCTCGACCACGAGTGGATGAGAAGGAATGTACTTCAGGAAGGTGGCCATCGCCGAATCGACGCGCGTTCGTCCTTCCGCCGTGATCGCGTCCGAGCCGTCCTGTCGCGGCGCGAAAATCACGCCGGACGACAGCCAGATGCGCATCGCTCTTCGTTTGCCGTTTTCGAGCGCGCCGCTGCGATACTCGGACGGTGAGATGGCATCCAGGTCGAAGTAGCCGCGCCGGTTGAAGAAGCCGCGCAGCAAGAAGTTGTGTTTCAACGCCTCCATGTTGTCGGCGAGGTCCGCCGTGACTTCCCTGGCCTGGGTCAGCGCCACGCGCACGTCGGCGACGAGCCCATGGGCGGGGCCGTTCTCCGATCGAAAATCGGTCACCGCCCGTCGCGCTTCGTCGGTCACCTGCCGGACATTGGCCATCACTGTGCCGGCCTCGGTGACCATCTGCCGCGCGCGTTGATACAACGACTCGTCGTTGATCAGCTTGCCGATGGTCCCTTCACCCGTTCGCATCTTCTCGACGACCTGCTGGGTGTCGGCCGCAATGCGGCTTCCGTTCTGCGCGATCGCCTGAATCTGCGGCGTGATGCCGGTCATCAGCTCGTGCGCGTCCTCGGCGGTCAGGGCAATCTGCTCGACGGCCTTCTCCATGTCGTCGCTCACTCGGGTCACTGTGTGGGTGACGACCGCGATGGTCTCGCTCGCCTGCTGCAGCAGATCGGCAAGGACGAACGGCTCGCGGCCCGGAATCGTGCCGCCTTCGGCGACAACCGGCGTCCGATCCGTCCCCGTCGCGATGTTGACGAAGGTCCCGCCAACGACCCCCTCGGTCTGGATGGTTGCGAGCGAATCGGCGCGAAGGAGAGGCCGAAGGGCCGCGCGCACCTCCATCTTCACGCGGAATTTCCGGGCCGGCGAGTCGGGGATCTGGATGTCGATGACCCGGCCTGCGCTCAATCCGGCCACGCGGACGACGGCTCCGCGCTCGAGCTGACCGAGCGTCGAGAACTCCGTATACACAGTGAAACGATCTTCGAACAACAGGCGCCGCTCGCCGATCATGAAGAGTACGGCCACGAAGAGCAGCGCTCCGAGCACCACGAACGCGCCGGCACCAACGAGCTTCGGGGAGATCATCGGTTCCACCCTCCTACCCCGCCCCTGCCGACCGCATGAACGCGCACACCAGCGGGTCGTCGCTCCGGTCGAGTTGCTCCGCGGTGCCGCGGGCGACCAGGCGCCCTCCGTGCAGCAGCGTCAGCTCGTCTGCGACATGTCGCGCACTGGCCATGTTGTGGGTGACCATCACGAGCGTGGTGCCCGTCCGCTTCAAGCCGACGAGCAGCCTGTCGATTTCGTCCGCCGTGATGGGATCGAGCCCGGCGCTCGGTTCGTCCACCAGCAAGAGGTCCGGGTCGAGCGCCATCGCCCGCGCGAGGCCGGCGCGCTTCTTCATGCCGCCGGACAGCTCCGCCGGCAGCGTGTCGAAGGTCTCTGCCAGCCCGACCTCGGCCAGTTTCGCCTGCGCGATGTCGTGGATCTTCCAATTGGGCCACCGTGTGTGACGGCGCAGCGGAAACGCCACGTTCTCCCCCACGGTCACCGAGTCGAACAGCGCGGCGTTCTGGAACAGAAAGCCGATGCGGCGCCGCACATCCACGAGCCCGCGCCGATCGAGCGCGGCGATGTCGCGGCCGTGCACGAAGACACGGCCGCCGTCGGGTGTCATGAGCCCGGCGATGTGCTTGAGCGCGACGCTCTTGCCGGTACCGCTGCGACCCAGCAGGCAGACGCCGGTGCCCGGCGACACGTCGAGCGACAGGCCGTCCAGCACGTGTCGGCCGTCGAACGATTTCGTGACCCCCTCGAGACGGACGGCTGGCTCCCCGGCATTCATACGCGCAGCGGAAAGAGGAAGAAGATGAGCCTGACGAGCATGACGTTGGTGACAATGATGAGGATGGAGGACAGCACCACGCTGCGTGTCGATGCGCGTCCCACGCCTTCGGTGCCCTGGGTCGCCGTGAAGCCGAGATAGCAGGCGACCGTGCCGATGATCAGGCCGAACACGGCGGTCTTCAGGGTCGCCGGGACGAAATCGCGGTACTCAACCGCTGAGAACGCGCGAGTGAAGTACAGCTGCCACGGCATGGCTCCGGTCGCGACCTCGGCCAGGTAGCCGCCGAGAATGCCGCAGAACAGGGCGAGGGTGGTGAGGAGCGGCAGCGCGATGATGCACGCAAGAATCCGCGTCACCGCCAGGAACTTGAACGTATCGACGGCCGTGGCTTCGAGCGCGTCGATCTGTTCTGTCACTTTCATGGCGCCGAGCTCCGCGCCGATGCCGGCGCCGCCGCGGCCCGCCACGAGCAGCGCCGTCACGAGCGGCGCCGTTTCGCGGGCCAGCGCAATCGCCAGTCCCGCCGGAATCATCGCCTCCGCGCCAAAACGCTCGAGCGACGCGCGGGTGTGCATCGAGAGCACCGCGCCGATGGCCACTCCCGCTGTCCCGACGAGCGGCACCGACTTCCAGCCGATCTCGAAGACATGGCGGACCACCTCCCGGAATTCGTACGGGGGCAGGACACACTCGCGGATGGCTCGCAGGCCGAAGAGCGTCACGTCGCCAATCCATGCCAGCCCTGCGAGAATGGCTGACCCAGCGCGCTCGAGCATGGCCCATCCGTTGTGCAACGGACGCGCCAGGAGGTCAGCGTCCTCTAGCGCCCCGCCTGAACGGTGGCGGCGCGCTGCTGGGCGCGCTGGTCCTGGATGTCGTGTTTCTTCATCTTGCTGTAGAGGGTCGGGCGATAGAGACCGAGAATCTGCGCCGCTTCCTGCTTGTTCCAATTGGTCCGCTGGAGCGTCTGCACAATGGCCATCTTCTCGATCTCCGCCAGGGTACGGTGCGGCGGAACCGTGAACTCCTGAGCCGGACTGGCTTCCTCACGGATCGTTTCGGGCAGATCGGCTGGCTGAATCTCTCCCGTCTTGCTGACGAGCACCGCGCGCTCGATGGCGTTTTCGAGCTCGCGCACGTTGCCCGGCCACCGGTTGCGGATGAGCAGGTGGTACGCGGCGGGCGAAATCGAACGGACCGTCTTCCGGTACCGCTCGTTGAACTTGGCAAGGAAATGATTGCAGAGGAGCGGAACATCCTCCGTGCGCTCCCGCAGCGGCGGCACGCGCAGCGTGATCGTGTTGATGCGAAAGTACAGGTCCTCGCGCAGCTTGCCGTCGCGCAGCGCCACGTCCAGATCGATGTTCGTGGCGCAGACCAGCCGGAAGTCGACGTGGACGAGGCGATCGCTGCCAATCGGCCGGTACTCGCGTTCCTGCAGCACGCGGAGGAGCTTGGTCTGCAGGTACGGCGGCATCTCACCGATTTCGTCGAGCAGCAGCGAGCCTCCCTCGGCCATCTCGAAGAGCCCGATCTTGTCGGTACCTGCGCCGGTGAAGGCGCCCTTCTTGTAGCCGAACAGCTCGCTCTCGATGAGATCCTTGGGAATGGCGGCGCAGTTGATCTTGATGAACGGCCCTTTCACACGATTCGAGTTGTGGTGAATCGCGTTGGCGATGAGCTCCTTGCCCGTGCCGTTCTCGCCCTGAATGAGGATGTTCGCGTCGCTCGCGGCCACACTTTCCACGAGCTCGAACACCTCTTTCATCTTCTTGCTCTGCCCGACGATGTTCGCAAAGCTGTACTGCCCTCGAATCTGTTCTTTGAGCTGCTTGTGTTCGGCCTTCGCCTGCGTCTGCTCGATCGCGCGGCGGATGAGGTCGATCAACCCGTCCTGGCTGACGGGTTTCTCCAGGAAGAAAAACGCGCCGGCCTGACCGGCTTCGACCGCGCGGGCGAGTGTCCCCTGACCGCTGATGATGATGACCTCCGGGCCGGGATCGATCTCCTTCAACCGGCGCAGCAGCGCGATGCCGTCAAGGTCGGGCAGCATGAGGTCGGTCACGACCACGTCGGGCCGCCACTGCTTGAAGATCTCCTCGCCCCGAGTGCCGATGAGCGCCGTGCGCACGTCGTACCCCTCGGCTTCGATGACCATCTTCAGCCACTCGGTCATGGCCGGTTCGTCATCAATCGCCAGCACACGACGGCGGCGCTTGGCCGAGGCAAGAGAGGGGCTGGACATGGTCTACGCGGGCACGCTGAAGGCCGGCTATGCTAGCACAATAGCGTTCTCATTCAATACAGAATGAGATCCGCCGGTGGAAAAGTTTACAGCATGTACATAATGCATACAGCCGAGGTGGCTTCTGGACTGGCCCTATAATGCCGGCCATGACCGACACCAAGGTGGGATCAGCCCTGTCAAACGGGACGCGCCAGACGCTGGCATCGTCCGCCGCACCCCCAACAACCCGCCACGCGGACGCGATGCTCTGCGAGCGGTGCGGAAAAGGCGAGATGTACCGCATGCACGCCGTGTGGCGCTGCCCCGCGTGCGGCTTCAAGACCGACTGTTGCGGATGGTGAATCGACATGGATCGCCTGATCAGTCACATCCGCACGGACTCCCCGGAGTTCAGCGACAACCACGCCCGGATGACCGGTCTCACCAGGCAGCTGCGCGACCGGATCACCGCGTGCCGGCAGGGCGGCGGCCCCAAGTATCTCGAGCGCCACCGCGAACAGGGCAAGCTCCCGGTGCGCGAGCGGATCGATCTGCTGCTCGACCCGGGCTCTCCCTTCCTCGAGCTGTCGCCACTGGCTGCCTGGGGGATGTACGACAACGAGGCGCCCGGTGCGGGCATCGTCACGGGGATCGGGCGCGTGGCGGGCCGTGAGGTGGTGATCGTGGCCAATGACGCGACGGTCAAAGGAGGCACCTACTACCCCGTCACGGTCAAGAAGCATCTCCGCGCGCAACACATCGCGCGCGAGAACCGGCTGCCGTGCATCTACCTGGTGGATTCCGGCGGCGCCTTCCTGCCGCTGCAGGCCGACGTGTTCCCGGACCGGGAGCATTTCGGTCGCATCTTTTTCAACCAGGCGCGTATGTCGGCCGACGGCATTCCCCAGGTCGCTGTGGTGATGGGCTCGTGCACCGCAGGCGGCGCGTACGTCCCCGCCATGGCCGACGAGACGATCATCGTCAAGGCAACGGGCACGATCTTTCTCGGAGGCCCGCCGCTGGTGAAGGCGGCCACGGGCGAAGAGGTGACCGCCGAAGACCTTGGGGGCGCCGACGTCCATACGCGGTTGTCCGGTGTCGCGGACTACCTGGCTGACGACGATGCGCATGCCATCGACCTGACGCGCACCATCGTGTCGACGCTGAATACGCGAAAGGCGCTCCCCGCCGACGTCGTAGCTCCGGAAGATCCGGCGTACGACCCGAGCGAGATCTACGGCATCGTCAGTTCGGACGTGCGCAAGTCGTACGACGTGCGCGAGGTGCTTGCGCGGCTGGTCGACGGCTCACGATTCGACGAATTCAAGCAACGGTACGGCGTCACGGTCGTCACCGGATTCGCACGGGTCCACGGGTTTCTCATCGGCGTTGTCGCCAGTAACGGCGTGCTCTTCTCCGAGTCGGCGCTCAAGGCGACGCACTTCATCGAGCTCTGCAATCAGCGGAGCATCCCACTCGTGTTCCTGCAGAACATCACGGGCTTCATCGTCGGGCGGCAGTACGAACGTGGCGGCATCGCCAAAGACGGGGCCAAGATGGTGCATGCGGTCGCCAACTCCGTGGTGCCGAAGTTCACCGTCATCATCGGCGGCTCGTTCGGTGCCGGTAACTACGCGATGTGCGGGCGCGCCTATGACGCGCGCCTGCTCTGGATGTGGCCGAGCGCGCGAATTTCGGTGATGGGAGGGGAGCAGGCGGCCACCGTGCTGGCCATGGTCAAACGCGATCAGCGTGCACGCGAGGGACACGCGCTCGCCGAGAGCGACGAAGACGCCATCCGGCGGCCGATTCTCGAGAAGTACGAGGCGGAGGGCTCGCCCTACTACTCCACGGCGCGGCTCTGGGACGACGGCATTCTGGATCCCGCACAGACACGTGAGGCCCTCGCACTGGGCGTCTCGGCGGCGTACAACGCGCCCATCGTGCCGCCGAAGTACGGCGTGTTTCGGATGTGAAACCCCTACACCGGAGATCGGTTGTGTTGATGATGATGAAGCCCTATGGAGGTCAGGCCGACACGGTTCGCCTGACCGCGCGAGAAGGCTCAGGGAATCCGCCAGCTCGCGGAGCTGGCGTGCTGCGGCCGCTCGAGCCCTCGCAGCGCGGGGTCCCCAACGCGCACGCTTGCGCGTTGGGGTGCGAGCGCGGTCCGGCCACCGGCCAGCCTCCGCCAAGGCTTCGGCGGCCCGCCGTAGCTTCAGCGAAGGCGGGAATCGGGATTCATCATCATCAACACAACTGAGCGCCGGAGTCATCAGATGTTTCACCGCCTGCTGATCGCCAATCGTGGTGAAATCGCCGTGCGCATCATCCGTGCGTGCCGCGAGCTCGGCATCGAGTCGGTGGCGGCGTATTCGGACGCCGACGCTCGCGCCCTTCACGTGGCGCTCGCCGATCGCGCCGTACGCATCGGGCCGGCGCCGGCGCTGCAGAGCTACCTCTCCGTCGACGCGATCCTCGGTGCGGCAAAGGAGAGCGGCGCCGACGCCATTCATCCCGGTTACGGATTTCTCGCCGAACATCACCCGTTTGCGGCGGCCTGCGCAGCCGCGGGGCTGACGTTTGTCGGTCCGCCGGCGGATCTGCTGGCGCGTCTGGGGTCCAAGATCGCCGCACGGCACGTCGCCATGGACGCGGGCATTCCAGTCGTCCCCGGCGACACGCCGCTCGATCAGCGTGACACGACGATTGCGGACGCCGCCCGGCGAATCGGTTTCCCGTTGCTCATCAAGCCATCGGAAGGCGGCGGCGGCATCGGCATGAAGGCCGTCCGTGACGAAGGCACGCTCGCGATGGCGATTGCCCAGGCACGCCGCGAGGCGATCGCCGCCTTCGGTGACGGCACGCTGTACGTGGAGCGCCTCATCGAACGGCCTCGTCACGTCGAGGTGCAGGTGCTGCTCGACCACCACGGCCACGCGGTGCACCTGTTCGAACGCGAATGTTCACTCCAGCGCCGGCACCAGAAGATCGTGGAGGAAGCGCCCTCAACCGCCTTGACTCCGCGGCTTCGCGCGCGGATGGGCGACGCCGCGGTTGCGCTGGCCCGTGCCGCCGGGTACCGCAACGCGGGAACGGTGGAATTTCTCCTCGAGGGCGCCGGGGACGCCGCGCGGTTCTACTTTCTCGAGGTGAACACGCGGCTGCAGGTCGAACACCCGGTCACCGAGCAGACCACCGGCATCGATATCGTGCGCGCGCAGATCGCCATCGCGGCTGGCGAGCCGCTGCCGTGGTCGCAGGAGGACCTCGCACAGCGCGGACACGCCATCGAAGTACGCGTCTATGCCGAGGATCCGTCGCGCAACGACCTGCCGCAGGCCGGGTCGATCCTGCTCTACCGCGAGCCGATGATGCCCGGTGTCCGCGTCGACAGCGGGGTCGTCGAAGGAGGCGAGGTCTCCGTCCATTACGATCCGCTCATGGCCAAGCTGATCGCGTCGGCCGACACGCGCGAGGCGGCCAGGGCGCGGGCGATCGCGGCCTTGCGCAGCTATCCCATCCTGGGCGTGCGGACGAACGTCGCCTTCCTGATCGCCCTGCTGGAACACCCGTGCTTCACCAGCGGCGACCTCGACACCGGTCTCGTGGACCGCGAACGCGCCGCCCTGCTCGCCACCTTCGCCGATGAGCCACCGCCTGAAGCTGTAGCCGTCGCCGCGCAGGCATCGGGCCCGGGTGGGCAGATAGAAACCGCAGCCGGCGCCGCGGCCGACCCTTGGACAACGCTCCGAGGCTGGCATGGTTGACGAATCTGGAACCCTGTTCCCAGAATATTCAGTCGTGCTGCTGCTGAATACGGAACACCGAGACACTGAGACACCGAGAAGCGCTAATGATTGACCTCGGTGCCTCTGTGCCTCGGTGTGTCGTGATCATCGAGTGAAGTGAGCTTCGGGTTAGACCAGGAACATGAACCGATTCGAGATCACCCCGCTCGGCAACGGCCGATACCGCGTGTCGGACCGAACGCGACAGCGTCTGGCCTACGCGGCGGGTCCACCGCACGCGCGGTGGGTGTTTCTCGACGGCCACGTGTACGTCATCGACGTCACGAGACACGGCGACAGCCGCGGCAGGCGTCCCCGCGCCGATGAGATGGCGCTCGCGTCGCCGATGCCGGCGACGGTCGCCTCTATTCAGGTCAAAGAGGGGCAGGCCGTGTCCCAGGGCGACCTGCTCGTGATGCTCGAGGCCATGAAGATGGAACTGCCGATCAACGCGCCGCGGGATGGCACAGTCAAGGCGGTCGCGTGCAGGCCCGGCGAGCTGGTGCAGGCGGGGGTGCCGCTCGTCGAGCTGGAATGAGCGTTGTCGTTCACACTTCTGGATTCTCGCTTCTCAGTTCGTGTTCACGTTCGGTTCTCGCGTTCAGCGTTCGACATTTGTCCATCGATGGATTGATGGCACCGTATTCATTTGTCGATCGACGAACCGAATGGCACAATCGATGGTCACATCATCGTTCATCGATCATCGATGTTGATTGACCAAGACTGGAGCAGACAGAATGGCAACGTTCGCGCGGCATGCTGATGTGGAGTGGACGGGTACCCTGATGGAAGGCAGCGGCACGGCGAAGGCCGGCACCGGCGCGTTTTCGCTGCCCGTGACGTTTCCGAGCCGTATCGCCCCCGAAGGCGACGGCAAGACGACGCCCGAGGAATTCATGGCCGCGTCACATGCCGTCTGCTACGCGATGGTGCTGACGAACACCATCGGCAAGCAGGGCGGGAAGGCGCGCCGCGTGCGCGTCACCGCCACCGTCACGGGCGACAAGAGCGAGGCGGGCCTCAAGGTGGTCGCCTCGCACCTGAAGGTCGTCGTCGAAGGGCTGGAAGGCATCGACCGCGCCACGATCGGTGAGCTGGCGACCGGCGCCGAAAAAGGGTGCCCGATCTCGAACGCGATCCGCGGCAACGTCGCCATCACCGTGGAGGCGCAGGCGATCTGAGCTACTCGCTCCCCCCCTCCGCCTGCATCGTGAGGTACCGCTCGTAGCCCATCTCCTTGATCATGTGGAGCTGCGCCTCGAGCCAGTCGACGTGCGCCTCTTCGTCTTTGAGGAGCTTCGAGAACAGCTCGCGCGACTGATCGTCGCCCTCGTTGCGCGCCAGCTGTATCGCCTTGTTGTACATGGCGACCGCGTTCACTTCGAGCTTGTGATCGGCCTCGATCTGGCCGCGCACGTTCTGGCCGACGTTCAGATCGAGATGCTCCATCTTCGGCGTGCCGTCGAGAAACAGAATCCGCTCGATGAGCACCTCGGCATGCTTCATCTCGTCGATCGACTGCTTGCGGATGTACGAGCCGAGCCGGTGATACCCCCAGTTGTGACACATCTCCGCATGGACGAAGTACTGGTTGATCGCCGTGAGCTCCTCGCGAAGCGCCTCGTTGAGCTCAGCGATCACTTTGTCGTTACCGCGCATGCACCCTCCTTGCGCGAT
>JBOGIR010000469.1:0-2520 GCA_050742335.1 Vicinamibacterales bacterium
TTCGCAGCTCCGATCGCGGATGCGAGCTCGGTCGTCACTCGCGCCCGAACGCGGTGGCGAGGTCGCTGACTTGGATTCTTAGATCCTGACCACCTACTAAGAAAAACTAAGATCGAGGAATTTCTGGCGAAAGAGCGCCGGGCTCGGTTCCGCCGGCTCCATATCGACGGCGACGAAGTGCTGGCGCGGGTGTCAATGGACGCGCGCGGTTGCGCTCGAGAAATTCCGTCGCCTCAGTTTTCCTCAGTAAGGCGTTACGCGCGCCACTGGTCGGGGCCGATCTCCCCGCGCTCAAACTTCTCCAGCGTGGCGATGAACTCGTCGATGTCGTGCTGGTCGGCGAACGAGAGACGCGCGCGACCAAAGGTCTTCGGGTCATCGATGGCTGACATATGAATTTGCTTAATAGTCAACACCGCGCGTCATCGACGGCATCGCGCCACTTCGAACCAAGGACCAAGAACGAAGGACTGAAGGACTACGCCTGCGCCCGCTGCGCGGTAGGGGCGCAGAACCTATCGAACGCCTCCGTGAGGATGCGCGCGATCGTCTCGGCAGTCTGGTTCTCAATCTGATGCCGCTCCAGCATGTACAGCAGCTGGCCGTCGCGGAGGATCGCGATGGAAGGTGACGAAGGCGGGTGCGCGGCGCAGTAGCTGCGCACCCGCTCGGTGGCTTCGATGTCGGCACCGGCGAAGACGGTCGCCACAACGTCCGGCTTGACGGGGTGCCTCAGCGCGAGCGCCACGCCGGGTCGAGCTTTGCCCGCCGCGCACCCGCACATCGAGTTCACGACCACCATGACGGTGGCCGACTTCTGTCGCACGACCGCGTCGACCTCACCAGATGTTCGTAGCTCCTGCACCCCCAGGCGTGTCAGCTCCTCCCGCATGGGGGCGATGAAGGATTCCGGATAGGGCATCTCATGTTCTCCTGTTCCAACACCAATCGAATCAAAGCGCGGTCATGAAATACGACTAAACTAGTCCTATATTAGCAGAGGGCCGGCCAGCCAGTGCCTCCACGTCAACTCGCAGCGCGACCGACGCATGGTCCTTCGCTAACCACCCGGCGTAACGACGGAGTTCGGATAAGAGGCGCCTCGGCGTCTTCCTCGGGACCCGGCGGCTCGGAGATCGACACTAGGCTGTCTGGCCTATAACACAGGCGCGCGCGCGGTTTTCTTTGCCCGCAACGCCACATCCATCGACGTGACAGACTCATCGGCGTCACATCCACTCGTCCTGCTTGGTGGGTTTGCCGCGTCGCCGGGCGCGACCATGATCGGCACATCCGGGCCCGCACTGTTCCCCGCGACGGCGCTCCGCTCGCGGTCTCGCACAGCAGTCGCAACGCGACTCCCGGTGAGGAAGGTTTCAGTGGGCGATGGTGTGCCGCCGCTTCGCGTATACCGCAGTGTACAGGATGAGGTTCACGCCGATCACGAGCGCCCCCACAACCGCCTGGGCCTGGCGCGTGAGCCCGTCGGGGTACAGCACCGGAAACAGGTAGCGCGCGACGAAATCGCCGCTGTAGAAATCGAGGCCGGCCTTGGCACGGAGGTCGTTCTCCAGCGGTGTCAGCGGGCAGATGCCGCCTGAGAACTCGATGTAGGCCGCCCACGCGGCGGCCGGAACGTGGAGCCACGCGGTCCAGGGCCACCGCAGCGCCAGCAAGGCGCCGGTCACAACGAAGACGACAAACGTCAGGTGAACGAGCACGACGCCGCCAGCCAACAGCGCGAAAACGGCGACCACGATTCGATGCTACCCGATCGGTGCCCGGACGGACGTCCGGCTGAAGCGCGGGCAGGTCAGGAAGAGCCTGTGGACCGTGCCCGAGCTGTGGAAAACGCAAACAGCGCGTTTCCCACAAGCTCGTTGGACGGCGCAGAGAACGCGCCGCCCACAACGGCCCACAAGGCTTCCTCGTACTCGATTGACGAGAAGAACGAAAAACGTAAGATAACGCCACTGACCATCCAAGGAGGCTCACGAGACGAACTGCCGTCGTCGCTTCGCTCCGATGAGTGATCGGCTTGACCGGAATCGGCGTTCACGATGCCCGGAATAGCCGTTCATCATGGCCGGAATAGGCAACCCACGTGATTCGGTCGCCACGAAGATCTCCGCGGCCCAGTTTCGACTCGTTGCCGCCGCCCCTGGATCACGACGGCATCAATGACATCTTCGTCCAGAAGGGGTCGGTCGTGTGGTACTGGTACCGTGGTCGCTGGCTGGAGCTGCAAGGGTCGGACTAATCCACCGGTGTAGATGCCGAAGACCACCAACCGCCGACGGCTGACCGACTCCGTCAATTGGCGCACACCGACGCCGACGTCACCCTCAAACACCTGCGGGCCGAGATCATCGCGATCGAGCGGGCCTTTCCCGAACTGCGCTTGCCACAGCGTCGGCGAGCGGTCCGCCAATCGATCAAGGCAGCCACGACTCGCACACGCAAGATGTCGGCTGCAGCGCGCAAGGCAGTATCAGCGCGGATGAAGCGGTACTGGGCGGA
>JBOGIR010000470.1:0-12862 GCA_050742335.1 Vicinamibacterales bacterium
TGGCGCCGACGAACTGACGTTCGCCGGCGCACGCCCGACCGCCTCTTAGAAATTCTTGGCCGCTTCCGCCAGACCCTTTTGCAGGTCATCCGCGTTCATCACCGGCAGAATGGTGACCGCTGCGTTCATCCCCATGAAGAGGGTTCGACCATCGGCGGAATCCCTGACACGTCCTGCATATCGAAGAAGAACAGCGCCGTTCAGTGGTAGAGATTCACCAGCCCCAGCTTCGCGAGCCGCCTGAAATCGGCATCGAGCGACCATACGAGCCCCTGGATCTCTGATGCGAGGGCGCCGATCATCAGATCCCCCAGCGCGAACCGCTCGCCCGCATCGGCGGCCCTGGGCGCCCAGGATTCGATGAGCGTCCAGGTGTCACCGGTTGGCCGCAGGACGGGAAGGCCAGACAGCGCGCTTCTGAGGGACCGCCGATCCTGGTGCCGCGCTCCGGCACAAAGCTCAATCCGGACCGGGAGCGCCAGGGCCACTTCGTCGGCGTCGAGAAGGGGCCGCAGGGTTGCGGCTTCTGCCCCCAATCGCGAGCGCAGCGCCGCGATCCAGACCGAGGTGTCGACCACGATCACCGCCGCTTCCGCGGAGCCTTTCCGCGCAGTGTGGCGGCATCGACCTCGAACTCGACCTTCCCAAAGAGCGACTTCAGGTCGTCGATGCGCTCCCGGCGGACCACCTCCCGCAGGGCGAAGACGACGGTATCCGTCTTGGACTTGAATCCGAGCGCGCTGCGAGCCTTGGAGACCAGATCGTCCGGCAAGTCCAGTGTCGTTCTCATAGAAACAGTCTATTTCGTGTCATATTCAGATGTCAATTGACGGCGAAACGTATGCACTTAGACACATGAACATCGATGTGATGAGCAGCTAGGGGTAGGCGGGTCGTTCGGGTCACGTGCGCTCAGGGGAACGTCCGGAACTCCGTCCGAACGCCGAGCGCCGTCAGGATGCGCCTGCGCATCTCCTCTCTCGACGCCGCAAACGCGTACAGCGGCTGCGCATAGAAGTTGCACCCCGCCATCTCCGCACGAATGTCGTACTGCGTCGAGCGGAAGGCGCCGTAGTTCAGGAAGATGCCCGTGACGTTCAGCGTGAGGATCGCCACGATCGCTTTCTTCTGCAGGCCGTTGCATCCGATGCACGTGGCGATCGCGAGAAACGTCATCACCGTGGCCGCGCCGGTGATGCGTACGTCCGAGGCGAACAGAAACCGGACGCTCATCGCGGCCGCCATGGCGGCAATCCACGGATTCGAGCGAAGGGCCGTCGCACCGGATTTCGCGATCGAACGAAGGAGCACGGTCCACGCCACGGCGTAGGCAACAAGCGCAACGAACGGCGCCCAGAACGTCACCGCGAACATCGGGATCGGCGCGAAGACGTACAGGACGCCTTCGAACAGCTTCACGATCCTCAACGGAATCGAGACGATGAACGGAAGGCTGTACAGGGAATCGACGACGGCGGACTCCTCTGTGTAGTGCGTCACGTAGATGCCGAGACCGAAGACCACCATCCACAACAGCGTGACCGCACTCGCCACAAATTGACGGCGCCGCGTGAACTGACCCGCAAACACGAGGTTCTGAAAGAAGAGCGGCGGCTTGGCGCCGCTGCCGAGCGCGATCAGGGCCACCTTGGCCGGTGTACGCGTCTCGAGGATCGCGAGCAGCAGACACGCAATCACGAGCAAGTCGTACCGGTGGGCGATCCAGGTGACGTTCCAGAGAAACGCCGGCCACGGGGCGAGATCCAACCGGCGGCACAGACGCCACACCAGCCAGAGGCAGGCGACGTACAGGAGCAGGCTGACCGCATGTTGCACGTGGGCCTGAGCGGGCAGGAGGGCGAACGTCAGCGTCGAGACCGGACGCCCTTCGCCCCTGTACGGGGGACGCCCTTCCACTGTTGGAGGTGAGATGCCAGCGCCCCAGAGAGGGTTGGCGATGAACTCTGAAAGTGTGATGGGAACCAGGAGGAAGTCGTCTTCGCAAAACCCGCGGTCCAGGGCTGGGACCCAGATCACCGCAAGAATCATGGCCGCCGGGAGCGGCCACTTGCGGCCAAGTCGCGAACCGAGGCTGCTCAACGACGGATTGCGCGCGCCTACTGCTTACTGCTTACTGCCTACTGCCTACTGCCTACTGCCTACTGCCTACTGCCTACTGCCTACTGCCTACTGCCCAGTTACCCCCGCTCCTTCGTCACCATATGCTGCAGGTCGCGCTCGAAGCACGGGAGGTCTTCCTCGAACTCGGCGTTCGGATTCGGGTTCAGTCGCAGCGTGCGGGGATTCATCACCCACGGCTGCAGGAGCACCGGATCTTCCACCGTCGCCTGCCACCGCAGCGTGCTGCCTTCACGACGCAACCGCTCGGTCACCTTCATGTCGATCGAATGGAACCACCCCGGCCACCCGAGCCACGTTTCGTCGTTGAAGTCGACGGTCTCGATGACGAGCTCGTCGCCCTCCCAGCGCCCGCGCGAGACGCCGTTCCACAACCCAACCCACTCCGCCACCGGCGGTAGCGGACGGCCGTCGATCGGAATGACACGTGTCATGCGCAGCCCGTACAGGAAGATTATCTCTCTCGGTGTGTGCACGATCTTGGTGGGCGGACCCATGCGTGGAACACCCTCCGGCAGGCATTTGAATGCGGGATCTTGCGCGTTGCCGTCCCTGTCCAGCTGGTTGACCTTCCCCCAGTGCTCCGGCTTGTACATCGGACGGTTGCGAACCGACCGCTGCGAGATGCCGCTGTCGCGCTCGAAGTTGACGATCGCGTACGCGTAGTTCGCATCGGTGCCGGCCGCCGCCGACTTGTCCAGCTCGGGCGCGCGGGCGCGCAGCAGCGCCACCACGTTGTCGTTGTCGGCAGGATTCTCGGCGCCAAACCCAGCGCCGCCTCCACGGCCACCAGCCCACATGCCGGCAAAATCGGGCTTGCCATCCGGCGTGCGCGGCGTGGGGGCCGTGGTCGCGTTGGCCGCGGCAGTGCTGACCGTGTTGCCGCCAGACTGCTGCGCCGCAAGGCTGACGACCGCCGGCGCGAACACGACCAGGACACCCGCGAGGAGAAGGGACACGCGCATCTCTACTTCTCGAGATCCGCCTCGCCGTAGACGCCGCGCGTGAACGTGCGGCCATCGGGGAACTTGATCGACCGGAGAAGCCCGGTCGTCGAGCCGTCGCGCGCAATGAACGCCGTCGCGGTGATCGGGTCGCCCGGCTTGATGCCCCCGCGGACCGACAGCGGGAAGCCGCTTCGGCGCAGCTGCGCGGCAGCCGCCATCTGCAGCTCCCAGTCCTCCATCTGCCCGGTTTTCTCGTTCCTCACCGTCACGTGCAGTTTTGCGTGGGGGTTGATCCACTCGGTCTTCTTGAGGGTGCCCACCAGCGTGACGGCAGGCGCGTTGACATCGAACTGCGCCTGCACCGCGTGATGCGCACCCACTGCGACTCCTCCCCAGAGGAGACCGCAGGCCACCAGTCCAGCAAGGTGACTCGGTGTTGGCACCTCCGACGCACGCGGGCCGGGACTCGCCATCGCTGCGCGCTTACCAGCGGGGCTCCGAGCGCCGCCCCCGCCCACCACCGCCGCCACCACGGTTGTCGCCGCCGCGGAAGCCGCCACCCCCCCCGCGCGGGACCTGCGGACGCGCTTCGTTCACCATCATCTTGCGCCCGCCGAACGGACGCTCGTTCAGCTGCGCGATCGCGTTCTTCGCGTCGGCTTCGCTGGCCATTTCGACGAAGGCGAATCCTCGTGGGCGACCGGTTTCCCGATCGCGCACGACGCTGACCGACGCAACAGCCCCCGCCTGGGCGAACAGACCTTCGAGATCGGCTTCAGTGGTTTCGTACGGGAGATTTCCGACATACAACTTGCTACTCATCTCTAGCCTCCGGCGTCCCTCCGGCAACCCGTAGGACGCATGACCGGAAACTTGGCCCGAGCAGGGTGCTCGGCCGTCACTGACGCAAGAGAGTCGAGATGACCCGAGTCTGATGCGGGTAAGGCGGATGGCGTCGCTTCCAGCGGTCGTTCATAACTATATACCCGGGAGCCGGGGCCGGAAACTCCCTCATAGACACTGTCGGTCCGCCTAAAGGCGGACACTACGTACATCGGCCGGACCTCGGGGCGTGAACGACCGTTCGCTAGCCGTGCCGCAGGCGTGCGAGCAGCTCAACCAGATCGGCCGGCAGCGGCGCCTCGACGGAAACCCACCGGCCGGTGACCGGATGATCGAACGACAGCCGGTACGCGTGAAGCGCCTGTCGCTTGAATGGGATGGAACGAAACGCCTGTGAAGCCTGCACGTAGAGCCGCTCCCCGACCAGCATGTGGCCGTGCAGCCGCGCCTGCATGCGTATCTGGTTGCGCTTGCCGGTTTCCAGCCGTACTTCGACGAGCGACGCACCTTCGAACGCCTCGAGCACCTTGTAGTGGCTGATCGCTTCCTTCTTTCTCGGGTCGCGCGGATGCGCGCGCTTCTGCACGAGCGCATCGGCATCCCACACCAGGTCATCGCGCCACGTGCCCTGCGGCGGCTGCGGACGGCCGTGCACGACGGCAAGATACAACCGCTCAGGGCGCCGCCGCTGGAACTGATCCCTCAAGTGCTGCTGCGCGCGAACGTTCTTGGCAAAGACGACGAGGCCCGACGTATCGCGATCGATCCGGTGCACGACGAGCGGCCTCCGCTTGCCGCGTGGACGCAGATGCGCGCCGATGTCGTCGTAGGCCGACCCCTCGTCGCCCCGCTCGGTGAGCGGCACGGCCAGCAGTCCTGCAGGCTTGTTGACGATAATCAGCTCGTCGTCTTCGAAGAGGATCTGGAGGTCGCTGCCCGCGATCGAGGCCCGCCGCCGGCGTGCACTGCCAGGCTTGTCGAACCAGACGCGCACGACATCCCCTGCCTGTATCCGGGAACCGGCATCCGCCGCCGTCGCCTCCGATCCGTTGAGGAACACCTTCCCCTTGGCGAGCGCGTCGCTCACGCGCCCGCGCGATCCAAGGCGCTCGGGGTGGGCGAGAAACTTGTCGAGCCGCGTCCCTGCTGCCTCGGCCGGCACGGTCCACGACGGCAGCTCAGGCATTACACGCCGATCGGAGCCCATCCTGCCGATCTTACGGCGTGGCACTGTTCCTGCTCCTTGCGACCGCTGTGCCTCGAGGGGGTCGATTCACGATCGTCCTGCTGGCGTTCCTTCTCCCGTTTCTGCCCGCTCAGGACACGGATGCCGACGTGCAGCGTGTCGCCTGGGCCAACATCGTGAACGCCACCGTCACCGGCACCGTGCTTCAGAAGACGGGCGGATGGGACGGCGTTGACGATGCGGGCGCCACGTCTCAGCAGGAACTCACCGCGGGCGACGGGTACGCGGAGTTCACGATCGGCGAGACGAACACGTTCTGGCTCGCAGGCCTCAGTCACGGAGACCAGGGCACCAGTTACGCGGATATCGACTTCGCCTTTCGATTCAACGGGGCGGGTTGGGCAGATGTGCTCGAAAACGGCACGTACGCCGGCGGCGACACGCCCTATGCGGCAGGCGACGTGTTTCGGGTGGCAGTAGCCGGTGGCCGCGTCCAGTACTTCAGGAACGGACAGTTTCTCCGCGAGAGCGCCGGGGCTCCTGTGTATCCGCTGCTCCTCGACGTCGCGCTCGGAAGCCTTGGCGCCACCATTCGCGACGCCGTGCTTGGCGTTACGCCTCCTCCGCCGCCGGGCGGCGGCATCATCGAGACCGCCGGGTCGCCCGCACGGCGCCCTCGCTTCACACGATCGCAAGTCGAGGCCTTTCTTCCCGCTAGTGGGGCAAAGGGTGCGTTCCAGTTTCCGGCGCCGTACAACACCGGCGGCGTGCGACTCACCAACGCATCCGATTGCGCGGGAGAACAGGACTGCCTGTGGTACGTGGGCTATTCGTACTGGCGCAACATGAACAATCACGTCGGCAGCGCCGACATGTACATCTTCCTCGGCAGCGATCGCACCTACGGTGGCGTCGGCCCCATACTGCTGCGTTACAACAAGGTTACGGACGCCGTCGAGAATCTGGGGCCGATCTTCGACGCCGCCAGCCCGTACAGCTACAGCACCGGCGAGAGCTGGTACTTCAGCGGCACACAACGCGCGCGACTCTATGTCTACCTCGTCGGCTCGGCGCAACTGCGCCGGTACGACGTCCTGCAACGGCAGTTCGAGGCGGCGCCCGCGCTGGATCTGAACGCGTGCCCGCGCCCGAAAGTCTGTCCCGTATCTGCCGCATTCATCATTCAGCCGCATTCGAGCGACGACGACCTCGTGCACTCGGCCACGGTGCAGGACGCAGACTGGCGGCGGATCGGTTGCGTCACGTATCAGAGCAGCACCGGGAAGTTCCGGTACTTTGCGCCACCGGTGGGCTACGCGCTCGACGAGTGCCATGTCGACAAGTCCGGACTGTGGCTCATGCTCCTCGAAACGCGACCCGACGGGTCGCGGCGCAATCGCGTAGTCGATCTGCGACGCGGCACGATCGCGACGATTGACGACGTCAATGGCGCGCTCGGGCATCTGGACATGGGGTTCGGGTACGCGGTCGGCGCCGACACGTTCAACCCGCTGCCGAACGCGACCATCCTCCTGCAGTTCCCCATCTCGAGCAGCACGCGTCCCATTGGCCCCGTGGTCCATTTCAACAAGCGCTGGGACATCGCCGCGGCCAATCACGTCGCGCACGGGAACGCGCGGCCCGGCGTCCACCCGACGTCGCAGTACGCCTGCGGCAGCAACGCCAGCCGCGTGCCGGACATGGCAGATGAAATCGTCTGCTTCCCACTCGACGCGGCCCGCAATGGAGACGACTCGCTCGATGTCCTCGTCGTCACGCAGGTGATGACCGACCTCGACGCCGCCGGCGGGCGCGATGTCGATGAAGACGACTACGAACAGCTCCCCAAGGGCAACCTCGACGTCACCGGGAGGTACTTCCTCTGGACCACGAACCTTGGGGGCAGCCGCCTGGACGCGTTCCTCGTGAAGATCCCGGCCGAGCGCTTCGGGGGTTCGTCGCAGGTGGAGAGGAGCATGACACTCCCCACATGTGAGAGGATGCGTCCAACATGCTGCTGCTCGCCAGTGCCATCGCGGCGGGCGTACTCTCCCTGACCCATACGGCGCCGTTCGCGTTCCTGCTCGAGGCGTTCCGCCGCGACGATTCGGCATGGCACCTGCCGGCCGACCCGGCCTCGCCGGCGGTGTATCTCACCTACGATGACGGCCCCAATCCGACCGCCACGCCGATGCTGCTCGACGTGCTGAAGCGTGAGCGCGCATCCGCCACGTTTTTTCTCATTGACGATCACGTGACCGAGGAGACGGCCCCACTCGTGCGTCGCATGTTCGCGGAGGGGCATGCCGTCGGGCTGCACTCGAACGAGCGCTGGCTGATGCTGCGCGGTCCGGGGCGCATTGCTGACGCGCTGGAAACAGCTGCGGGACGCATCGAGCAGCTCGCCGGTGCACGGCCATGCCGATGGTTTCGGCCTCATGCAGGCTGGCGCAGCATCAGCCTCTATGAGGCGCTCGACCGGATGGACTATCGCCTGGCGGGATGGAGCTTCGGGTTGTGGGACTGGAACTGGGGGCGTTCGCGCGAGGCGAACGCGCTGGTCGATCGTCTGGCGCGCCGCGTCCACTCAGGCGACATCATCGTCATGCACGACGGCCATCACCTCGACCCGCGCGCCGACCGGCAGTACGCCGTTGACGCGACGGCGCAGCTGATTCCTGCGCTGCGCGCCCGAAAGATTGGCTTCGAGCGATTCCCCTGCAAGTGACTACGGAATACTGCAGATTTCAGATTGGTCGATTGGAGAATGTTGAAGAGTGCCGACTGCCGATTGGCCGAATCGACTGGCGACAGCGTCGATTGCCGAATCATCCGATCGACATTCACTTCGTCAATCGGTCAATCATCATTCGACAACAATCTGCATTCGGCCAATCTGAAATCTGCAATAGCGCGCCTACTCTTCGACCTGCCAGTCGGCGAGCGGCTGCGGTCCCGGAGTGATGTCAGCGATGTCGGGGTCCACACCGGTGGGGCCCGGTCCCTGCTCCGCCTTGCGACGTTTCGTGTCTTCCCGCTTCGCGGCCTTCTGCTGACGCCGCTCGATCAGCGCCTTTTCACGTTCGCGCTTTGCCGCCGTGGGTCGTGCATTGCGTGCCATCTCTCAACTCCGAAGTACTAGCGAGGCTGCGCCTCAGACCACCGAGCATGTGGCGCCGCCTCGCTAGGGCAGTGTCTGCTTGCCCGCACTCCGTGCGGGCGAGACGTCTTGAAGGGCCGGCGAAAACACTTGACTCATTTGGTGCGGATTCTAGTCCTTCAAGACGTCTAGCGACTTGAGCCGGTGATGTGGGCAGCTCAGCTTCGCACAGCATATCATCAACCAGTCATGGGCCCTGCCCTTGATACCCGCAGCCCATGACTGGTTGACAGTGTCTTTTGGCGCGCTCCGCGCGCGATGGACCGCTCCACGGCCGTCCCCAGACGCAACGAGTGCACGATTCTCGTCAGAGATCGTACAGCGGTCCATCACCGGCCCTGGATATCGCTGAGTCCGCGACTGGTTGCAGTGTCTCCTGGCACGCGCGGGGCGCGTGCTACGATCGTCGTTTGCCGCTGACGCATGCGTGAGATTCCGCTGAGCGCCATCGAGGAGGCCGCTCGCACCATTTACAACCCCGTCGTTCGCACGCCGGTTGTGCGGCTCGACTGGCCGCGCTCGGCTCGCAGCCCGTCGGATGCCGACATCTTCCTCAAGCTCGAGACGCTGCAGCCGATCGGGTCGTTCAAGATTCGCGGCGCTCAGAACGTCGTTCGTCAACTGCCCGCCGACGAGGTGCGCGACGGCGTCTGGACCGTCAGCGCCGGCAACGCCGCGCAGGGAGTCGCCCTTGCCGCGCGCGTCGCGGGGGTGCCCTGTTCCGTGATGGTGATGGACACGGCACCAGCCACGAAAATCCGTGCGATCGAGCAGCTGGGCGCTACCATCGTCCGTGCGACATACGATGAATGCTGGCGGACCGTGGAAACACATGCGTCCGACCGGATGCACGGCGTCTTCATCCATCCGTTCGATGACGATCGTTTCATCGCGGGCAACGGCACGGCGGGCCTCGAGATTCTCGAGGACGTGCCCGACGTTGACGTGGTGATCGCGCCGTTCGGCGGTGGCGGGCTGCTCGCCGGTATCGCGTCGGCCATACGCGTCCGGCGGCCTGAGGTGCAGGTGTACGCCGCTGAACCCGAAACCGCCGCGCCGTTCGACACGTCGCTCAGAAACGGCCGCGCGAGCGCGTTCGACCAGTGGCAGGCGTCGTTCGTCGATGGCGCGGGGGGCCGGTCGGTGCTGCCGACGATGTGGCCGCTGCTGTCGCGCCTGCTTGCGGGGTCTCTCGTCGTCTCGTTGCGGGACGTCGCGGCGGCCATGAAGCTGGTGGCCGAGCGGTGCCACGTCATCGCAGAGGGCGCGGCAGGCTGTGCCGTGGCCGCCGCCCTGTCCGGACGGGTGAAAGGAAATATCGTGGCAGTCGTGTCTGGCGGCAACATCGATTTGCCGGTGTTCGCGTCTCTGGTAGTAGGCAGTAGACAGTAGGCAGTTCACAGTGGCGAAATTTCCTGATCGTGTCGGCCGGCTCGAGGAGCTCGCGCACGACCTCTGGTGGAGCTGGAACGCGGACGCCCGCAACGTGTTCCGGCGCCTCGACTATCCGCTGTGGCGTCTGACGGCTCACAACCCCGTGCGGATGCTGACGCTCATCCCGGCCGAGACGCTCGCGCGGGCGGTGGCCGATCCCGCATGGCTTGCCAACTACGACCACGCGCTGGCGCGCCTCGACGCCGCACGCGCCGCCCGGAACACCTGGTGCGAGCGCGAGTGCCCGGAACTGGCTGGACAAACAGTTGCGTACTTGTCTGCCGAGTTCGCGCTGCATCAGTCGCTGCCGATTTATGCGGGCGGTCTGGGCGTGCTGGCCGGGGATCACTGCAAGGAAGCGAGCGACCTCGGCGTGCCGCTCGTCGGGGTGGGGTTCATGTACCCGCAGGGCTACTTCCATCAGGAAGTGTTCGCCGACGGCTGGCAGCAGGAGGTATACGAGAAATTGAGCTGGACCGACGCGCCCATCGAACCGGCGCTCACCCCAGAGGGTTCCGCGTGCGTGACGGCGGTGCCGCTCGGCAACCGCACGGTGTTGATGGCAGTCTGGCGTGTGCGCGTCGGCCGCGTCACCCTGTATCTGCTCGACACCGATCTCGAAGAAAACGCGCCGTGGGATCGCGACCTGTCGGCCCGGTTGTACGGCGGCGACGGCGAGACGCGCATCCAGCAGGAAATCCTGCTCGGCGTCGGCGGGGTTCGCGCCCTCAAAGCGGTTGGCGTCAACCCGAGCGTCTATCACCTGAACGAAGGGCATGCCGCCTTTGTCGCGCTCCAGCGCATTCGCGATCTGTGTGAAAAGGGGTGGGATTTCGAGGCGGCGCTCGAGGAAGTGCGGCGCACGACCGTCTTCACCACCCACACGCCGGTCGCCGCCGGCCACGATGCGTTTCCGTTCCACATGGTCGAGACTCACCTGTCGGGCGCCTGGGGCGACCTGGGCACGTACCGCGAGAAGTTCTTCGCGCTGGCGAACTACGACAACGGCGGCGGCCCCATGTTCAACCTGACCGCGTTGGCCATCAGGACGGCGGGCGCCGTCAACGGCGTCAGCCGGCGGCACGGAGAAGTGACCAGGCGGATGTGGCAGGGGATATGGCCCGGGGTCTCGCTCGACGAGCTGCCGATCAGGTCGGTCACCAACGGCGTGCACGTACCGACGTGGATTTCAGCGGAAATTGCCGCCCTGCTCGACAAGCATCTGGGCGCCGACTGGCTCGACCACCACGACGATCCGGCATACTGCGACGGCGTCCTGCAGATTCCGGACGAGGAGTTGTGGCAGGCCCGTCAGTCCCTTCGCAATTTCCTGTTCACCTTCATTCGCGAGCGGGCACGGCACCGCTGGACGACCCGCGCCCCTGGTGCGGCGCGGATTGTCGCGGCCGGGACGATGTTCGATCACAACGCGCTGACGATCGGGTTTGCACGGCGGTTCACCGGATACAAACGGCCCGAGCTGGTCTTTGCGGACGCCGACCGCCTCGCCGGCATCCTGAACGCCCACGGGCGTCCGGTGCAGATCCTGTTCGCCGGCAAGGCGCATCCGGCCGACGACATCGGCAAGCACCACCTGCAGCGCATCTATCGGCGGGCGCTCGACCCGAAATTCGGCGGACGCATCGCGTTCATCGAAGATTACGACCTGCATGTGGCGCACTTCCTCGTACAGGGCTGCGACGTCTGGCTGAACAACCCGCGCAAGCCGCTGGAGGCGAGCGGCACGAGCGGGATGAAGGCGGCCATCAACGGCACGCCGCACATGTCGATTGGCGATGGATGGTGGGCGGAAGGTAGTACCGGCGACAACGGCTGGCTCATCGACGGCCGCGCCGACGCCAACGACCCCGGCGCGCAGGACTGGGCCGACGCGCAGGCCATCTACGCGCTTCTCGAACAGCAGGTGGTACCGGCCTTCTACGAGCGCGATGCGCAGGGCATTCCGCGCCGGTGGCTCCAGGTGGTGAAACAGTCGATTCGCGCCGTCCTGCCTCGATTCAGCACGCGCCGCATGGTCAAGGAATACGTGCGGACGATGTATCAGCCCGCGCGTGGTCAGCAGGCGATGACGAAGTAGATCGCCTCCGGAGGTTGTAAGATCGGGGGCAATGGCCCGGAAGTCCACCGTCGCGAAGTCGAAATGCGCGTTGTGCGGCGCCAAAGAGGTGTCGGAGCCGCGCGGCGAAGAGCGCTACTGTCGCGACTGCTGGGAGAAGAAGATCGCGGTCGAGGAAATCGTCGCCCGCGAGTTTGCGCTGAAGCGCTACATCCGCGCGCACAGCGCCGAGAAATACCTTATCTATCACTCCACCATCAAGCGCCCCTGCGGTCAGATCATCGTCGTTGACGACGGCTACGATCTGTTCCTCACGATGGTCCTCTATCCCAATTTCGGGTGGGAGGAGGAGGCGTACCACCTCGAGGGCGACCCCGAAGGGCGAACCTTTGCCGAGATCCTCGTTGATGTCGTGGCCACTGAAGTGATTGAGCCGTGGGGCGGCGGCAAGTGGCACCTGGAGGTCTTCCGGTCGTCGAACCAGGAGCCGGAGGACTGGAACGGCGAAATGTGACCGCCATATAATCTGCGCCCCGGGAAAGCCTCGGGAAACCGGGGCTTTTTCGCTTTCTGCTAACGGATTGCTAACGCGTCGCAGATTCGTCTGCCATCG
This sequence comes from Vicinamibacterales bacterium, assembly GCA_050742335.1. Taxonomy (GTDB): domain Bacteria; phylum Acidobacteriota; class Vicinamibacteria; order Vicinamibacterales; family UBA2999; genus DATCJA01. The sequence continues at coordinate 12,400 of JBOGIR010000470.1, forward strand.
ATACAGTCGGCTCTGGCGAACCTTCTCCTGTCTTGCTCGGTAGCTTGCTCATGACACTAAATCTCCGCGCGCTATTGGAGACAGCCGCATTGACATGATCCATCAGTAGCGCGAGACGACGCTCTTTGCCTGCAACGGTTTCAATGAACTTCGCTTTGACATTTGGCTGCCGACCCCAAACGGAAAGAATGGACGCGATAGCTGGCTTGGTCGCCAGATGTAGTTCCTGAGCATCCTCAATGAATCCAGCTTTCCATTCAGCGAGCGCGTTGGCATCGCATTGTCCTCGGCACTCAGCGGCCTTAATTTGGTTGTAGACACCAGCCAAATATCCCCATTGCGAGGCAAACCGCGCGTACAACGCCGTATACATACCGGCGAAGACCGCGCCGAACCACGGCAATGTCTCGACGAGTTGGAGGCGGAGTTCCGTCCCACTGAAATCCCACGTTCGTCGCGGGTC